>JACZKS010000099.1 GCA_014859895.1 Rhodospirillales bacterium | reverse complement strand
CTGCCGGGGTGCCCGGCAACCACCATTTCGCCGGCGTGCGCGGCCCCGCCGAGTGCGATGCCTTCGGCGAGCAGCTTGGGGCCTGGCTCGCCACCGCCCGGCCGGGGACGCTGATCATGTGCCATCCCGGATCGGTCGATGCCGCCCTCATCGCCGCCGATCCGCTGACCATGCCGCGCGAGGGCGAATACGCCTTCCTGGCCGGCGACGGATGGCCCCGGCTGCTGGGCGAGACGGGCGTGGCCCTGGTGCCGCCGGGCCGCCTGCACGGAAAAGGCTGAGGGAGGGCGACAATGATGGAAGCGACGGGCCGGGACGATGCCGGCGACGGCGGGGAGACCGGCGGCGTCGCCAGCTGGCTCGACTTCTGGGACGCCGAACATTCCATCTACGTCAACCGCCAGCATGTCGAGGCCCACTATCGGCGCCTGACCGCCGACATCGCTCCGCTGCTGCCGCCGGCCCCTTTCACGCTGCTGGATTACGGCTGCGGCGAAGCCCTGATGGCCCCCGCCCTGGTCGAGCGGGGCGGCCGCGTGCTGCTGTTCGAGCCGGCGCCGGTCCGCCGCGCCGGATTGGCCCGCCGCTTCGCGGGCGCCCCCGGCATCGCGGTCGTTGACGAGGCCGGATGGCGGGCGTTGCCGGCCGGGAGCTGCGACTTGGTGCTGCTGATATCGGTGATCCAGTACCTGGAGCGCGCGGCGCTGGCCGAGCTGCTGGCCGGCCTCAAGCCCCTGCTGTCGCCGGGCGGCCGGCTGGTGATCGGCGACATCGTCGGGCCCGAGGGCGGCATGATCAAGGACGTCGCCGCCCTGCTGACGTTCGCCGCCCGCAACGGTTTCCTGACGGCAGCGCTGGCCGGGCTGGCGCGCACCTGGCTGTCGGATTACCGCAAGATTCGCGAGCGTCTGGGCTTTGCCACCTACACGCCCGATGCGCTCGCCGCCCTGCTGGCGGAAGGCGGATGGCGGGGCGAGAGCTTGGCCTGGAACATCGGCCACGCCGGCCACCGGCGCTCGATGGTGGCGTGGCCTGTCACCGGGTAAGAACCTGTAACCATTTGGAAACCATGCGCATTACCCCCTTGCAAAATCGTTATTTATGGCCAAGCTTCGTTGCGGGAGCACGTGCGGGCTTGGCTCCCGTCTTGCAATGAATTGGGACACCATCCTTTGTCATATCGTCTATTCGGGGGTTTGGCGGCGGCCTTGGGTTTGCTCGCGCTCATGGCGGCGGGATGCGCGCCGCTTCTCGATCGGCTCGGCGTACCGCCCGAGGGCCCGCCCCCGGCCGAACCGGCGCCGGGCGGACCGTCTACGGCGCCGGCCGACCTGAAGCCGTTCACCCCGCCGCCGGTCAAGCCGGCCCCGGCGAAGCCGACGCCGCCGCCGAAGCCGGCACCCAAGTCCAGTCTGAGCTTGCC
This sequence comes from Rhodospirillales bacterium, assembly GCA_014859895.1. Taxonomy (GTDB): domain Bacteria; phylum Pseudomonadota; class Alphaproteobacteria; order Rhodospirillales; family Shumkoniaceae; genus Shumkonia. The sequence continues at coordinate 5,905 of JACZKS010000099.1, read as the reverse complement.
CGAACTGGTCGGGTTGAGCGAGGCGGACGTGGCCCGCCTGCTCGGCACCGCCGATTCCCTGCGCGAGGAACCGCCGGCCACCATCTGGGGATACCGGACGGGCACTTGCACGCTCGATCTTTTTTTCTACATGGACGTGGAAAGCCGGAATTTCCGGGCGCTCGCCTATGACGTCAGCACGACCGACGGCGTCAAGGGCGATCCCGCGCTGAACGCCTGCCTGAAACAGATCATGGACCGCCGCCGATGAACGAGGGAGCGGATGATCTCAAGGCCCGCATCGTCGTCATCGACGACGATGACCTGTTCCGCGAATCGGTCGCCCAGAACCTGCTGGACGCCGGCTACGAGGTTCGCACCTTCGCCGACGGGCCGAGCGCGCTCGAATCGCTGAACGGCGACGCCGACGCCGATCTCGTGCTGCTCGACTGGAAGATGCCGGGGATGAACGGCATCGAAGTGCTGCGCCGCCTGCGCGAGGCGCCGATGGCCGTGCCGGTGATCTTCCTGACCGTGCTGACCGAGCAGATCTACGAGGAGGCGGCCCTTCTGGGGGGCGCCGTCGATTTCATCGAGAAGTCCCGCAGCTTCGCCATCCTGAAACGGCGCATCGAGCTGATCGTCGCCGGCTCCAAGCAGCGCGCCCAGCCCCCCGAAGAGGTCGAGGGGGAGACCGACGCGACGCACATCGGGCCGCTGACGCTGCATCGCGGATCGCACCGCGCGTTATGGCGGAACATCGAGGTGCCGCTGACCGTCAGCGAGTTCCGCATCGTCGCCCTGATGGCCGGGCGGGCGGGCCGCGACGTGCGCTATCGCGACATCTACGACCTGGTGCGCGGCGAGGGCTTCACCGCCGGCCAGGGTCCCGACGGCTATCGCCAGAACGTCCGCACTTTCATCAAGCGCATCCGCCAGAAATTCCGCGACATCGATCCCACGTTCGAGGCCATCGAGAACTATCCCGGCTTCGGTTACCGCTGGCGCGACCACGGGGAGTAGGGCGGTGGGCGAGGCACAGCGCCGCTCGCCTTTCCGGCGCACCTTCGCCGCCCGCATCGGCGTGCTGCTGGTCATCTTCCTGGCCGTGCCGGCCGTCCTTTATCTGCAGTTCCGCGCCGCTGACGACGACAGGAACAGCCTTCTGCTGGAGAACGTGCGCAACCAGGGCCGCCTGGTCGGCGAGGCCATCCGGCCCCTGCTCGAGCGCTTCGGGCCCGATACCGCCAAGGCGCTCAACGAGCGCGTCGCCGCCTTCGGCCAGACCGCCGACGTCAGCCTCAAGGTGCTGTTCCGCCCGGTCGCCGGCAACGGCAAGGGCTTCTTCTTCCTGTCGGCCTGGCCGGCGGTGCCGGCCGGCTATCTGGAGGAAGAGCAGGCCCTGCTGCTCGGTACCGGCATCCTGGACAAGCTGAGCGACACCTGCGCCGGCAACCTGCCACTGGCGCTGCGTTTCAAGCCGCCGGCCGGCGGCGAGGAGCTGCTGGCCTCCCTTTCCCCGATCGACGCCCCATCCGGCTGCTGGGTGGTCATCACCGCCTATCGCAACGTCGCCTTCCTGCAATCCTCCCTCGGCCGCCCTTACTGGCGCAGCCCGGAGGTCCAGGCTGCCGCCGCCATTTATCTGGTCATGGCCCTGGTGGTTGTGTGGCTGTTCGCCGATGCCTGGCGCAGCGTGCAGCGCTTCGAGGAGCTGGCGCGGCGCATCGGCGGCCGGCGGGTCGACAAGGTATCTTTCCGTCAGCTCAACCGCATGCCGGAGCTCGACGGCGTGGCCGAGGAGTTCGACCGCATGGTGACGGCGTTGGGCGATTCGGCGCGCGTCATCCGCCAGACCGCCGAGGAGAACGCCCACGCGCTGAAGGCCCCGGTGGCCGTCATCTCGCAATCGGTGGAACCGATCAAGCGGGCGCTCAACGACGATCCCCACGCCCAGCGCGCGGTGACCCTCATCGAACAGTCGGTGGAGCGGCTGGACGCCCTGGTTTCGGCGGCCCGCCGCCTCGATCAGATCACGGCGGAGGCCATCGAGCCCGGCCGCGAGACCATCGACCTTTCCGATCTTCTGACCTCGCTCATCGACGGCTATGCCGAATCGTGGGCCGAGTCCGGGCCGGCCCTGCGCCGCACCATCGAGCCGGGGCTCTCCGTGGTGGCCACGCCGGACATGCTGGAAACGGTGTTCGAGAACCTGATCGACAACGCCCACAGCTTCTCGCCGACGGGCGGATGGATCGGCATCGCCGCCAGCCATCGCGACGGCATGGCCGAGGTCTTCATCGAGGACGATGGCCCCGGCGTCGAGGCAACCAATCTGGAACGCATCTTCGAGCGCTACGTCACCGACCGCCCGCCGGGGCAGAAGGGCGGCCCCCACTTCGGCATCGGGCTGTGGATTGTCCGGCGCAACATCGAATCGCTGAACGGCACGGTGCACGCCGAAAACCGCCGGTCGGGCGGCCTGCGCGTGATCGTTCGCCTGCCGCTGGCCGGCCGCTAGGGCGCCGGACGAGCGGTCAGCGGCGCACCCCCCACCCCAACCTTCCCAAAATGCCCGACTCTGTGTCATTCCCGTGACACAGGCCCTTGATTTGCCTCGTTTTTGTCGCAACACGTTCGTCCTTGCGATCCCTATGTTGACGACATGGTTTTGGCTGCTTCGCGTTCTGCCGTCGTGCGCGCAGCCCCGGAAAAGGGAGAAACCATGCGTCGTACCCGAGAGATCTTCTCCGTGCGCTTGCGCATCGCGCTGGTCATCGCCGCCGTGGGCGGCGTGGCCCTGGCGGGATGCGCGGAGCCCGAGAAGATGGCGCTCTGCCCGGTCGACGCCGGCGACGCGGCCGTCGAGGTCGCCGTCGTGCCGTTCGGCGGACCCTTCGTCACCCCGGTCGACACCGACGACGTTCTGGAGTGGTTCACGGGCGGTCAGGCCGCCGCCGAGCGTCGCGCTTACGAAGAGAAGCCCCTGATGCTGGCCGCCTCGCTGCCGCCCGATCTCGCCGAGCTTAACGACGTCGAGGGGCGCAAGCGGGCCTTCGTCGGCATCGTCCTGCCGCTCGCCCATCAGACCAACCAGGCCATTTCGGCCGACCGCCGCTTCGTCGAGGCCGCCGCCGCCTGCAAGCAGGCCAGCCGGCCGCTGGCGCCGGAAAACGAGGCCCGGCTCGACACGCTTTCCGCCAACTACAAGGCCGAGGGCGATCTCGACACCCTGCGCCGCCGCCTCGACGTGGTGCCGACGTCGCTCCTGCTCGCCCAGGCCGCCATCGAAAGCGGTTGGGGCACCTCGCGCTTCGCCAGGGAAGGCAACGCGCTGTTCGGCCAGCGGACCACGGCGCCCGAGCGCGGCATGCAGCCGCAGGGGCTGGCGGAGGCCACCCCCGTCAGGGTCGCCGCTTTCCCGCACCTGCTGGCCTCGGTCGGCGCCTATATCCACAACCTGAATACCCAGCCGGCCTATAAGGCCTTCCGCGAGCGGCGCGCCGCCCTGCGCGAGGCGGGCCGCGAACTCGACGGACTCGACCTCGCGGCCACCCTGATCGCCTATTCCGAACGCGGCCAGGCCTATGTGGGGGACCTCAGGGCGATCATCCGCGCCAATCGGTTCGATGCCCTTGATGACGCCCAGCCGGGCTTCCCCGTGGAGGTCGCGGAGTCGGACGCGTGAGGGCCCGCCGGCCGAAGGAGAATGCCATGCTGTGGGGATCTTTCGCCGAGTATACCCGCCATTATCCGTGGCGCGTCCTGGTCATCGTCGCCGGCGCGTTGGCCGCCGTCATGCTGATGGCTGCCGGCGCGCCTTCCGTGCATGGCGCCGAGACGGTCGCGGTCCAGGGTGGTGCTCCGGCCCAGTCCCGCGACGGCAACGTGCAGGTCGGCCTGCCGTTTTCGGCCAGCATCCGCCTGGCTGCGGTGCTGGATACCGCCGCCGATGGCGAATCGGTGGCTTGGCAAGATTCCGAAAGCGGCGCCATCTACCGGGTCCTTCCCTTCTACAGCTTCAGTGCCGGCGAGCGTGTCTGCCGCGCCTTCACCATCCGGCGGATCGCCATCGACAGCATCCGTGAATCCTATCGCACCGCCTGCCGACGCAACGTCGGCGGCTGGACCCTCACCACCGCCTCCACCGGAGGTAACGGTTGATCAACCATCTTCCCGACGGACGTTCTGGGCTTCCCTGTCCCTCCCCATGACGTCCGTTGCGCGACCCGGGCCCCCCCGACCCGGGTCGCCCCCCTTTTTTCCCTGACGTCGTCGCTCGACCGCCGGCCTCCGCCCGCCCAGGGAATTCATCCCCCTTTTTTACAGGCCTGCCGCCCGCCGGCCGCTTTCGCCGGGCGGGCGGCGGCGCCAGGATGAACGGATGGAAACCCACCCGTTTCATGCCCTGGAAAGGAGAGGCCGCGATGGAGAAGCGGTGGATTGAGGGCGCCGTCTTCGCGCCCATTCCGGCGCGCGCGCTGATCGACCCCCGGCTCAAGGGCCGGCATCTGCATCTTCAGATCCTCGGCCTGATCGCCGTCCATGACCGCTTCGGCGCCAACGGGGTCGGCTGCTACGCCGGCCACAACCGGCTGGCCGGATTGGCCGGGTGCGATTACACCCGGCCGTCGGCGACGGTGCGCGATCTCGGCGAATGGGGCTACCTGGTGGCCTCCCCGCATCCGCTCAACAAGCGCCTCCGCGTCTATCGCGTCATCTACGACGACGGGGACGGCGAGCTATTCTCGGCCGAGACCCGCGCCCGCATGGTTGGCGCACCGGCCAACGAAGAACCGCAAACGGTTGGCCTGGACATTTCCCAACCCATTGAGGAAACAGGGGAATCGTCGATTAATATATTCTGTGAAACAGAGAATATACCCGCGCAGGCGAAGGGTAGAGGGAGAGGGAGATACACCGACTTACATCGTCGCCTCCTCAGGTGAGAAATACGATGCACGCGCCTTTCATCGCGAGGCATGCATCTGCGAGAGCCTACTGAACGGAACAGAACGAACGGCTGCTGGACCGCCTGCGTGAACTCTACGATCTGGCCGAGCAGTTGCCGGATGAGGAAGCCGACGAGCCGTGCGCCCACATCGACAGGATCATCGTGCAGTATGCCGACGATGACGACGACACTGACGACGACGGCCCGGACCAGCACATGCAGGACCCTTCGAAACGGATGTGGTGGCTCTCTTCGGAATGAGGCGAAATCAACACCCTCATCCCCGAGCCGGCCCCGGAGGGCCCACGTCGAAGGGTGGCAGAGAGTGCCGATCATAGGAAGGGAAATGGTGCCGCCTCGCGGATTTGAACCGCGGACCTACTGATTACGAATCAGTTGCTCTACCCCTGAGCTAAGGCGGCGCCGGGAGGTGCCCGTTCTAGCGCGCCGGGCCGGACGCGTCAACGTTCTCGGTCTGGGCGGGGACGTCGGCGGGCGGCTCGGTGACCGCCGGGACGGCCGCCGCCGAGGCGATGGCCAGCGGCGCCGTTACCGCCCCGTCGGTCAGCCTGGCCACGTGCGGCGGGGTCTGCCAGCGGAAGCTGGCCAGGGCGTCGCATTGATCGCAACGGATCTGCCAGTCGGCCACGGTATGGCCGCATTCGCCGCACACCCAGGCGGGGTCGGGATCGGTGAGCGTGGCCCGGACCAGCCAGGCCCGCGCGGCGGCCCCGTCGCCGTGTTCGGATTCCTCCAGTTCGGCCATCAGCCGGCAGACGCGGGCCGGCGGCGCCTCGCCCCCGGCGAGGCCGAGATGGCGCCTCGCCTCGCCCCACAGGCGGGCTTCCAACGCCGCCTCGGCGATGGCGAGGTGACTTTCCGGATGGTCGGGATTGTGCCGGGCCAGGCGCTCGGCCGCCTTGGCGCGGGCCAGCCCGGCGTCGGCGCCGCACCCCAATCTGGCGCCCCTCT
>JACZKS010000098.1 GCA_014859895.1 Rhodospirillales bacterium | reverse complement strand
GTCACCGGCACGCTGCACAAGGCAGCGGGTCCTGCTGCCGAAGCCAAGGGCACTGCAGCTGGTGCCGGCGCACCCAAGAAACATATCAAGGCTGAGAAGCTCTCCTCGACCTGGTCAGAGGAGGCGAACAAACGCAAGGGTGTCAAGAGCACCCGTCCGCCGGCGGGCAGTCGTCCTGCCGAGCGCGGTTGGCGCGGCGCCAGGGGCGGCCCGCGTTCGCGTTCCGGGCGGGGTGCCGATTCGTCCACCAACGTCACGGCGAGCGCCGAGCCGATCGTGCGCGACGTGCACGTGCCGGAAACGATCACTGTCGCCGACCTGGCCCACAAGATGTCGGTCAAGGCAGCAGAAGTTATCAAGCTGCTGATGAAACTCGGCCAGATGGTGACCATCAACCAGATGCTCGACCAGGAAACAGCGATGATCCTGGTCGAGGAAATGGGTCACAAGGCCCAGGCTGCGAAACTCGACGACCCCGAAGCACTGTTGGCCGAAAGCGATATCGCGGCCGTAACCGCCAAGCCGGTGCCACGCCCTCCGGTGGTCACCGTCATGGGTCACGTCGACCACGGCAAGACCTCGCTGCTCGATTACATCCGCACTACCAAAGTGGCCGCCGGCGAAGCGGGCGGGATTACCCAGCACATCGGTGCTTATCACGTTGCCACGCCGCGCGGCGTGGTCACCTTCCTCGATACTCCGGGCCACGAGGCTTTCACCGCGATGCGTGCCCGCGGCGCCAAGGCCACTGACATCGTGATCCTGGTGGTGGCGGCCGACGACGGCGTAATGCCGCAGACCATCGAGGCGATCCACCATGCGCGCGCCGCCAATGTGCCGCTGGTGGTGGCGATCAATAAGATCGACAAGCCCGAGGCCGCGCCCGACAAACTTATGCAGGAACTGCTCGCCCATGAGGTCGTGGCCGAGGAGTTTGGCGGTGACGTCCCGGTGGTGCGGGTTTCGGCGCGCACCGGAGAGGGCATCGACAACTTGCTCGAGCAGGTGCTGTTGCAGGCCGAAATCCTTGAACTCATCGCGGTGAACGAGGGTCCCGCCAGGGGCCTGGTCATCGAGGCGCGGCTCGACAAGGGTCGCGGCCCGGTCGCCACCGTGCTGGTGCAGTCGGGAGAACTGAAGAAGGGCGACGTGATCCTCGCGGGTTCCTCGTTCGGCCGCGTCCGGGCGATGCTCGACGAGGCTGGCCGGTCGATCGAATCAGCTGGACCGTCGATTCCGGTCGAGATCCAGGGTCTGGCCGATGTGCCGGGCGCTGGTGAAGAAGTCCTGGTGCTCGCCGACGAGCGCAAGGCCCGCGAGATCGCACTGTTCCGTCAGGGCAAGTTCCGTGACGTCAAGCTCGCCCGTCAGCAGGCCTCCAAACTCGAGAACATCCTCGGGCAGATGACCGAAGGTGAAGTGCAGAACCTTGCGCTGATCATCAAGGCTGACGTCCAGGGTTCGCAGGAAGCGCTGGCCCATGCGCTGGTCAAGCTCTCAACGCCCGAGGTCAAGGTGACCATCGTTCACCAGGGAGTGGGCGGGATCAACGAATCCGATGTGCATCTTGCGACCGCTTCCAATGCAGTGGTGATCGGCTTCAACGTGCGTGCCGACCAGCAGGCCAAGCGGCTTGCGGAGGCCAATGAAGTCGACCTGCGCTACTACAACATCATCTACGAGGCCGTGGATGAGGTTAGGGCAGCGATGTCGGGAATGCTCTCGCCCGAGAAACGCGAGGAAATCCTCGGCCTGGTCGAGATCAGGCAGGTGTTCCACGTTTCCAAGGTTGGCAACATCGCCGGCTGCATGGTGCTCGAGGGCGTGGTGCG
>JACZKS010000097.1 GCA_014859895.1 Rhodospirillales bacterium | reverse complement strand
CCGGGCGCCGGGCCGGCGGCCTCCATCTGAACTCGCCCGGACGACAGAAGGTAGGCGGCAAGCCATCGGCGCACGGCGGCGCGCACCGGCGGCATGAACAACAGGAAGCCGATGGCATCGGTGACGAAACCGGGAGTGAGCAGCAGGGCGCCGGCCACAAGCAGGCACACGCCGTCGAACACCTCGGCCATGGGCAGGCGACCCGCCGCCAGACTCTCGCGCACCTTCATCAAGGTGGCGAACCCCTGCTGGCGCAGCAGCGCGGTGCCGACAAGCGCTGTCAGCACCACGGTTACGATGGTCGGCCATAACCCGATCCAGCCGCCGACTTGGATGAAGACGGCGATTTCGACGATCGGAACCCCGATCAGGACGAGGAGAATGAGAAGAGCCATGCTTGCCCTTGGGCGAATATCGGATTATCTAATTCAGCAGGCGTTCCCTCGCGTTGGCTGCCGGTCGCCGGCTATGTCTCGGGGTTGCCAGACTGGGGCGGTCGATCGTGTTTAACGCAGGGAACTCCGGCGGTCCAGCCGGAGATTACGCAGGAAGGCAATCATGGGCGACGGCTTCCAGTTCATCGACATCATCCTTTTCGCCTTGATCGCCGCATTCCTGGTCCTCAGGTTGCGCGGGGTTCTCGGCCGGCGCGACGGCTTCAAGGGTCAGCCGCGCGACCCTTTCGCCCCGCCTGCGGGGGACCGGGCCGATAATGAGAACGTAGTGGCGCTGCCCGAGCACGGCAAGTCCGACCCGCTCGACTCCCTTGAGGCCGATCCGTCAGACCCCATTGAGGCGGGCCTCGCCGGGCTCCGCCAATTCGATCCCGGCTTCGACATCGAGGAATTCCTGGTCGGTGCCCGCACCGCTTTCGAAATGATCATCAGCGCCTTTGCCGCCGGCGACACCGAGGCCTTGAAGCCGCTGCTCAGCCGCGACGTTTACGCCAACTTCGCCGAGGAAATCACCAAGCGCGAGGAGGCGGGTGAGACGCTGGAGACCGTCGTCACCGCCATTCGGATTTCCGACATTGTCGAAGCCCGCGTCGACGGCCGCACGGCGCGCCTGACCATCAAGTTCGTCAGCGACCAGACCAACCTGACCCGCGACCACGAGGGCCGCCTGATAGAGGGCGATCCCGAGGCGACCGTCGAAGTCACCGACTTCTGGACTTTCGAGCGCGCGCTCAAGTCCCGCGATCCCAACTGGACGCTGGTGGCGACGGGCACCCTTGACTAGCACCGGTCCGCGTTTGGCGCTCCTGGGCGCCCTTCTCGTGATGGTCGCCGGCTGCGCCGGTGGCAAACCACCGGCCCCGGCGGCTGTGCCCGGCACCTCGCCGCGCCTGACGCTGACCCCGATTTCCTTCGACCAGCTTCCCGGCTGGACGGTGGATCATCAGGCGGCGGCGCTGCCGGCCATCCGCCGGTCCTGCGCGCGCATCGCCAGCCTGCCAGCCGACCGGCCGATGGGAGGCGAGGGCGGCATCGGAGGTCTCGCCGTCGACTGGCGGGCCGCCTGCACGGCCATCGACAAGGTTCCCGCCGGCAACGACGCCACCGCCCGCTACGTGATCGAACGCTGGTTCGTTCCCCACCGCGCCACCGTCGGCGCCGACGACACCGGCCTTTTCACCGGCTACTACGAGGCCGAGCTGCGCGGCTCGCGCAAGCAGGGCGGCCGCTACCAAGCCCCCATCTACGGGCTGCCGGCCGATCTCGAGGCCGCCAAGGCGAAAAACGGCGGCAAGTACCTGACGCGGGCCGAAATCGCCGGCGGCACACTTAGTGGAAAGGGGCTGGAACTGCTGTGGGCGGATGATCCGGTCGACGTCTACTTCCTGCACGTGCAAGGGTCCGGTCGGGTGGTCATGGACGACGGCCGGGTGGTCCGGCTGGGCTATGCCGGGGACAACGGACATCCGTATGCTTCGCTCGGCCGGGCGCTGATCGATCACGGTTTCCTCGCCAAGGAGGCGGTGTCCATGCAGTCGATCCGCGCCTGGATTGCCGCCAACCCGGCCCAAGGCGGCCACATGATGGGGCAGAACCCCCGATTCATCTTCTTCCGCGAGGATCATGGCGAGGGTCCCAAGGGAGCGCAGGGCGTCGCCTTGACGCCGGGGCGCAGCCTGGCGGTGGACCCCGCCTTCGTGCCGTTGGGCGCTCCGGTGTGGGTCGATACCGTCGAGCCGCTGGCTCCCAAGACGCCGCTCAGGCGCCTGTTCGTCGCTCAGGATACCGGCAGCGACATCAAGGGGCCGATCCGGGGCGACCTGTTCTTCGGTTTCGGCAGTCAGGCGGCCAGCCAGGCCGGCGTCATGAAGGCGCGCGGTCGCTACTTCGTTCTGCTGCCGCGCAAGGCCGCCCCACCCACCTCCTGACCCTTGCCAAACGGCACCACTGCCCGCATTGTGCGCCCATGTCCAGCGCCGCCCCCCGTGTCGGTTTCTTCGTCACCTGCCTGGTCGACCTCATGCGGCCGTCGGTGGGGTTCGCCGCCGTCAAGCTGCTGGAGGAGGCGGGCTGCCAGGTCGAGGTGCCGGCCGAGCAGACCTGCTGCGGCCAGCCGGCCTACAATTCGGGTGACCGGGCCGACGCCATCGCGCTGGCCAAGCAGGTGATCGCCGCCTTCGAGGGCTTCGACTACGTGGTGCTGCCATCTGGATCCTGCGCCGGCATGATCCGCGAGCACTATCCGCGCCTCTTTGCCGGCGATGCGGCGTGGGAAGGGCGGGCCCGCAAGCTCGCCGAACGCACGCACGAACTCACCGCCTTTCTGGTCGATGTCCTGGGCGTCACCGGGGTGACCGCCAAGCTCGCCGCCACCGTTACCTACCATGACGCCTGTTCGGGCCTGCGCGAGATGGGGGTCAAGACCCAGCCGCGCCGCCTGCTTGCCTCCGTCGACGGGCTGACGTTGAAGGAATCCGCCATGGCCGAAACCTGCTGCGGTTTCGGCGGTACTTTCTGCATCAAATACCCCGAGATCTCGGAGCGCATGGTCGACACCAAGGCCGACGACCTGATCGCGACCGGCGCCGACATGGTGCTGGCCGGCGACATGGGCTGTCTCTTGAACATCGCCGGAAGGCTCAAGCGCAAGGGATCTGCCATGCAGGCCCGCCATGTCGCCGAAGTGTTGGCCGGATCGCTCGACGCCCCGGCGATCGGCGAGCCCGGCCGGACGTCCTAGGCCATGGACGCCACCAGCCATCGTTTTCGCGACAACGCAAGGCACGCGCTCGCCAACGGCCGGCTCAAGGAATCGCTCGCCAGCTTCACCAAGACGTTCCCCGAGAAGCGCCAGAAGGTGATCGACCGCCTGCCCGAGTTCGATGCGCTCCGTGACGAGGGCGTGCGCATCAAAAACCACGTGCTGGCCAACCTGGATTTCTATCTGGAGCGCTTCGAGGCCAAGGCGACGGCGGCGGGAGCGCAAATCCATTGGTGCCGCGACGCCGCCGAGGCCCGCGAAACCGTCCTTTCCATCTGCCGGGCCGCCGGCGCCAGGACGGTGACCAAGAGCAAGTCGATGATCGGCGAGGAAATCGCCATCAACGAATTCCTGGAATCCAACGGCGTGCGGCCGGTGGAAACCGACCTCGGCGAATACATCATCCAGGTGCGCGGCGAATCGCCCAGCCACATCCTGGTGCCGGCCATTCACCTCAAGGGCCCCGACATCGCCCAAACCTTTCGCGAAAAGCACACCGCGTTGCCGCCCGGCCGGGCGCTGGACGAGCCCGAGGCCATCCTGCGCGAGGCCCGCACCGTGCTCAGGGGCGAATTCCTGGCCGCTGACGTCGGACTGACCGGGGCCAATATGCTGGTGGCCGAGACCGGCTCCATCGTCGTCGTCACCAACGAGGGCAACGCCGACCTGGTGATGAGCCTGCCCAAGGTCCACGTGGCGGTGGCCAGCCTGGAAAAAGTGGTGCCGACGCTGGAAGATGCCGCCACCATCCTGCGCCTGCTGGCGCGCTCGGCAACGGGGCAGGACATCACCGCCTACACCACGTTCGCCACCGGGCCGAAGCGGCCGGGCGACCCCGACGGCCCCGACGAATTCCATATCGTGCTGCTGGATAACGGGCGCACCGCCATGCTGGGCGGCGAATTCCGCGACATGCTGCGCTGCATCCGCTGCGGCGCCTGCCTCAACCACTGCCCGGTCTATGCCGGCATCGGCGGCCACGCCTATGGCTGGGTCTATTCGGGGCCGATGGGCAGCGTGCTGACTCCCAGCCTGCTCGGCGCCCACCAGGCCGACGACCTGCCCAACGCCTCGACCTTCTGCGGCAAGTGCGAACAGGTCTGCCCGATGCGCATCCCGCTGCCGACGATGATGCGCCACTTGCGCGAGCGCCAGTTCACCACTGGCGGCCCGGCCGCCAAGGGCAGGGGCGCGCTCAAGGTTTGGGCCTTCTTCGCCCGGCGGCCGGCCCTTTATCGGCGGGCCACGGCGTTGGCTATCGGCGCCCTGGCCTTCCTCGGGGGTGGCCGCGGACGTTTCCGGCGGCTGCCTCTGACGTCCGCCTGGACCGGGCCGCGCGACCTGCCGGCGCCGCAAGGCCGCACCTTCCAGGCGCTGTGGGCCGAGCGCCGGCGGAGAAAACCATGAGTGCCCGCGACGACATCCTTTCCGCGGTGCGCCTCGCCACCGGCGGCGGCGCGGCGCTGGGCCGGAGCGCCGTGGCGCGCGCCTTCGACGAACGGCTGGCCAAGCCCACCGCCAACCTTATCCCCGAACGCGGCAAGGGGACACCGGCCGAGCTCCTCGTTCGTTTCATTGCCGAATCCGAAGCCGCCGCCGCCACCGTTGCCAGGGTGGCCGGCCGCTCCGGCATCCCGGCCGCCGTCGCCGATTATCTGGCCGCCCACGGCCTGCCCCGGCGGGTCCGTGCGGCCCCGGCGCTGAAGGACGTTCCCTGGCCGGAAGGAATCGGCATCGCCGTCGACTACGGCAAGGCCGATGCCGACACCCCGGTTGGCTTGAGTTGCGCCGTCTCCGGCATCGCCGAAACCGGCACCCTGGTGCTGCCGTCCGGCCCGGCAACCCCAACCACGCTCAACTACCTGCCCGACGTCCACATCGTGGTCCTCGAAACGGCCAGCATCGTCGGCTCCTACGAGGATGCCTGGTCGCGTTTCCGGGAAGAGGCGGCGGGCGGCGACTTCATGCCGCGCACCGTCAACTGGATCACCGGGCCGTCGCGCTCGGCCGACATCGAGCTCATCCTCCTTTTGGGGGTGCACGGGCCGCGCCGCCTGCATATTCTGCTCCTCGATGGCCAAGACGCCTGAACCCGCGCAGCGGGCGCGCCGCGCCAGGGCCGGCCGGCTGAGCCGCGAAGACCTCGCGCTGTGGCGGCGCCTGGCCGCCATCAGGACGTCGAACGCCTTAGGGATAAGGATTCACACGGGATGGCAGGGGTAATCTCCAAGCCGGACACGCAGCGCAAGCTGGAAATCCTCAGCGACGACGCGAAGTACGATCTGGCTTGTGCCTGCGGCACCAAGGAGGACGAGCACCGACGGCGGGGCGGGAACGGACGGTGGATCTACCCCGTGACCCTGCCCAACGGAGGTAAGAGCGTCCTGCTCAAAACCCTGATCTCCAACGTCTGTGCGAACGACTGTCGGTACTGCCCTTTGCGAGAGCAGCAGGATATCCGCCGGTGTACGCTCAGTCCAGAGG
>JACZKS010000096.1 GCA_014859895.1 Rhodospirillales bacterium | reverse complement strand
ATGGGGGAAGGAGCCCATCAATGGCGGGGGCTGGGTGGTCCCGCCCAGGCTCGGCTACCATGGACGGGGGGTGCTCACCACCGACAAATCTGGTATATCAACTTGGAAAGATGACTTCCGATTTCAGCGCAAGAAAGTAGTCGCTTCGGTCCAGCAGGATACTAATCGTGCCCTTTACACCACCCATAGCCCATCCACTTGATCAGACGGACGGTAGCGTACGGGGTACAGGGGTCGGCGACTCCTGCTTTCTTTGCAACCCGGCATCGGAACTCGTTTGCTGGCGCCCAAGACATTTCGTTGTCCTCGCTGGCCTCGGACCCATTGTCGACGGCTACTGCGTCATCGGTACGCAGGAGCACGTCAGATCGATGGCCGACATACAGCCCGAAGATGCGTCGAATCACCGCGACAGCGTTGTTGCGCGCGTTCGTTCTCGTTTAGGTGAACGCTACGGCGAGTGTCTGGTGACGGAGCACGGACGTGTTCCAGTTTGTTGCGGCAGCGGCCGTCCTCATGACGCTCACTGCTTCCATGCCCACTTCCTGGTGTTTCCGGGTGTGCCCGATATCGTGCCGGCTGCCAGGCACTATTTCAAGCAGGAACAGTTGTTCGGGTCGATGGCGGAAGCAATGACACACGCTAGTACGTGTTACGAGTATTTCTATGTTTCAACATCTCAACATCACCATTTGATTCTCTCTTCTCCGCTTAATGCTCCACGGCAACTTGCACGTGTACTAGTTGCGCAGGCTACAGGGCGCACTGATCTTTCTGATTGGCGAAGCACGCCACAATTTGATCGGGTAACTTTGATCGCAGGCGATCTTAAGTCCCTACTCGATATTGAAACGAAGCAGTCATGATGTTGGATGAAGCGCACATCGACACTGCTTTGCAACGTATGGCGGATGCCTTCCTCAGCCAACCACGACACACGGAAAATGGCGCGCAAGGGTGGGGGCAATTTCTTAACCGACATGGCGATCAACAGGTTGGGCTCTATGGGACCTGTGCCGGTGTAATTGTCATCTCGCTAGCATACGGCGGTCGCCGTATACCGCAGGAAGTAATTGATTACCTCAGCCATCGATGGGTCCACCGGGGAGACATACTGACTAAAGGACCGATAGATTTCGCTCTTACATTGCGTCTTGCGTGGTTTTTTCTAGCTTTAAAGCTTGCCGACAGAGCCGAATTCAACAATATCGTTCGGGAAGTTGACGTCGAGTTACAAAGTCGAATTGTTGACGATTTCTGGGTCGACTGGCAGATAGGAGCGCAAAACCGCAGCCAAACAGCAAGCGAATATGCTGCAGCCATCGTTATTCTTGCCTACACACTGCCCCTTAGGGGGAGAAACCACGAACTTATCCCCGAGTTCATTAAAAAAGCCGCCACGCGCCTTCAGACTCGGCTGAAAGCTTCCGAGCCATCGGAAACGCCAACGATCCGTGTCATACTATCGGCCATTGTAGCTGCTCTTCCCAGAAACGCTCTCCTCCGTCCAATCCGCAAATTAGTCCGTTCGGAACTCCGTCGCGAAGATGCATATCGTCCGTACTCACTTCGGTTCGTTGACTACCACTATCTTAATGAGAACTACGACATCGCCTCTCGACGAGATTATTCTGTCTTACCATCGGCGGCACTTGAGGTATTGCTAGCAAATGGCCTTGCCTCCACACAGCTTGGCAATCTCGCAGCTTTGAGGCATGCGGGATGGCTTTGGGACCGCACACAAGAAACCGGCTTCTTCTCGACCAGCGGTAACGTCCTTACCACCAGCAAAGATCAAGCTTGGGTTGCATTGGCTCTCGATCAATGTCGCAACCTCCTCGGCGCCAACACCCGTTGGAACCGGGCACTTATGCGCATCACTCATTTTGGCTTCTTATGGAACCTCCTTTTGCCGATTGTCGTGCTGGGCGGCTCCGCACTAATTTCGCTCGCCCCAGATCGCGTTTTTGACGCTCTTCGAGGCATCGGATTGATGCAGGCCTCCAAGCCCACTCTCGAATGGTGGCCTTATGATGTTGCCCTAATTGTACAAAGTATTGGCCTCATAGTTCTTACTGCTGCGGGACAACCGCTCGGTTCTCGCGCAATCAACTACGTTCGTGGGCTCCTACCGTGATCATTCGCGACCCACTCTACGGCGCGTTCGAGCCACCGTCGTTTCTCGACCGACTAATTACAGCTCCGGAGGTACGCCGATTAGCAGGTGTACGGCTCCTCAACGCCCCCACGCCATCGCTGCCGACGCTTTCTGAGATCACGCGATTTTCTCATACCTTGGGTGTGCTTTACATTGCGCTGCAAAACCCACACGTCGGCTTGACCAAGGCGGAAGTACGTGCATTTCTCGCGAGTGTTCTTATCCACGATGCGGGAACACCACCGTTTGCCCATTTGCTCGAGTACTACCTGAATGATCGGTATGGCTGGAGCCACGAATCGGTAATTTCTGACCTTCTTACGGGCCATCACGCTATTGAAAACCTGGCACACCAGGTGTTACCGGGTGAAGACCTACGTTTCCGTAAGCTCTGCCGTGATGCATCTGTGGACTTCAACCTAGTCATTGACATGGTCCGCGAGCGTCATTACGCGTCACGACTTCTATTTGGAACTCTCGACTTTGACAACCTTGATAATGTTCTACGTATGGCGTGGGCGTTGGGAATTCCCGCAGACAAAGAGGCTTTTTTGCGGCTAGCGCGAAACATAAGTACTGACATAGATGGACGCTTAGTATTGCCAGCCTCCTTTTCTAGGGAGGTAGATATCTGGGCTAGAGCGAGGCGACAAGTTTATGACATTCTTGTATTTGATGAAATTACGGTTGCCTCGCAGGCTGTTCTTACCCGTGCCCTTCGCCTTCTTTTTAAAGAACGAGGATTAGAAGACATTGAGTGGTTGCAACGAGATAGCGATCTGGTAGAGCATCTTTCCAGCGACAAGCTAACCAAAAATCTGATGCTCAAGCGATTCAAGGGGCGGTTGCCCCGTCAACTGCTATGCATACAACTGAAAGGCACGCTAAAAAGTCTCGGTTTTTCAAGCCGCGATAAAGCCATCGACTGGATTGAAAATGTTTCGGAAGATTGTGCCGCTATCCGAGACCCTTTAGGGTACGTGTTTGTCGACCGGGGAGTCTTCTCAAAACAGATACAATTCCATGATCCGGCTACAAACCGCGTTTGGGATCACGGGGAAATGTCCGAAAGCGTCGTGTTTTATTGTTTTTTTGATGGCTCAAAACGGAGCGAACAACACCTTTCAGAGAAGGTAAGATCTGCTGTGCTCGAAGCTCTCCCCAAGGTACTTGATGACCGCGCTTGAACATCCACAGGTCCTCGATCTCGGTCTCCGGTTCGAGCGACTGAGTAGCATCGACTGGGATTTCTCCCTGAGCGCCAGTCAGTCCCTGTTTTCTACAGTTCACTGGCATCCTTGCCGCTTCCCATCTCAGCTTCCTGCGACACTCATCGGATCACTTACGGTGCCGGGGGAGACGGTTTTTGATCCCTTCGTCGGATCGGGAACCACTGCAGTAGAAGCGCAACGACTAGGACGAAGCGGTATCGGCGTTGAAATCAACCCGGTCGCTGCTCTCTTGTCCCGGGCTAAGACAATCGCAGAGCCGCGGGAAACTATTGAGAAGACGGTCCAGAATTTGAAGTTACTGGCTAGGCAAGCGTCTTCGACTTTCAACCCGCCTCCTAGTGTCCAAGGCGAGAAGTGGTATACGGGTCGGGTGCTTAGGGGCCTTTGTCGCCTTCGCAGCATTTTGGAGGTCCCTCAACTTACCCCTGAGGGACGATTGATCTTCGAGGCCGCCTTTTCCGCAATTTTGCTGCCGGTATGCCGTGAAACTCGCCATTGGGGATACGTCTGCGACAATACATCTCCGAAAGGCGACCACGAGCGAGATGTCATTCAGACCTTCGAAGATGCACTCGACACGTTGACGGCCGCGTATCATGATCGGGATGAATATTGGCGTGAGGGAGGAACGACGCCGACCGTCATACCTTCTGTCCAAATTTGGGAAGGTGATGCACGTATGGCACTTTCCAATTTGGGGAACGAATGCATTGATCTTATCGTGACGTCTCCTCCCTATTTTGGCGTCACGGACTACGCCAAGGCCCAGCGCCTTAGTCTTGAGTGGATGGAACTATCCATCGAACAAATACGTCTTAAGGAGATCGGAGCGCGGAGTAAAAGGCATAGAATGAACGCTAAGACCGAATATATTCGAGAATGCCAAGAAGTATTTGTCGAATGCCGGCGGGTTTTGCGCCACGGGCGGGCGTGCTGCGTCGTGCTAGGACAGTCTGCTCACCGGGTTTCTGTGCTTGAAGAGTTCTTAGAAGTGATGGGCATAATCGGTTTTAAACTTCAGTTCTCCGCTGAACGGAAAATTTCAACTCGCCGCCGATTGAATCCGAGCCTCCAATACGAAAATCTTTTGATATTCGTATAACATTTGAGGTCGTTTTTAGTGACCAAGAAAACACTAATAGATCTTGGTGAGCGTGAAATACTTCGCACCATCATTCCCCGTTTTGCCAACGGTATAGGTGATGACTGTGCTCTTATTAGCTTGCCCAGCGGGACGCTCGTTGCTACGACAGATCCCGTACCACCACCTGCTGCGAGATCTATTGGGCTAGATGACGATCCTTTTTGGGCAGGGTGGTTGCTCGTCACGATAAACGCATCGGATCTCGCCGCATCAGGTGCTCGGCCCCTTGGTTTCCTTGCCGCCATCGAATGTGAAAGAGACTTCCCAGTTGAGAAGTTTGAGCGCGTCCTGGCTGGCGTTCGAGCATCGTGTGACGAAGCTGGTCTGCTCTATGCAGGGGGCAATATCCGCGAAGCCTCCTGCTTTTCCGCTGTCGGTGTGGCTTTAGGAATCTGCCATCCTTATCGTCCTATTCGACGTGAAGGAGCACGACCAGGAGATTTCATCGTAAGCATTGGCTCCGGAGGCATTTTCTGGCGTGATGCTCTTCGGCTGTTCTTGCATAAACAGCCAGTAGAGGACAAAAACTCTTCACCGGTATATCAACCGCGATCTCAAATTTCTATCATGGCTAAACTAGCCGAAGCCAATCTCATAAACGCTGCGATGGACAACAGTGACGGGCTTTTGCCATCGTTGGCCGAGCTATCCGAAAAGAGCAGGATTGGCGTAGAGCTCTATCTTGACAATCTTGACGTGCCGCAAGTTGTTGCTGCCGAAGGTCTGGAACCTGCACGCTTATGGCTTGGCTGGGGTGATTGGAACGTAATTACCGCCATCTCTCCAGAAAATTTTGAGGCTGTACGGGCTATCTCCGAAAATAGCGGGGGGAGCGCGATCAAAATAGGCATGTTCACGTCGGATCGTGTAGGTGTGCATGTCTGCCGTGCCGGTCGTTCCATACCTGCTCCGCGTCTTGAATCTGAACGGTTCTCTCGTGACTCGTGGATGTCTTCTGGTATCGAGGGTTATGTGAAACTGTTGCAGAAAGTGCCACTTCCATGAACAGACATAGCGTTCACGAATCTAGCCTTCAGCATGAAAAGCTAGCGCAGTAGCGTCAATTCGTGCAGGCGCATTGACGGTGCCTGGGCGGCGGGAGATCCATTCTCGCTTTTCACGCCAAAAGGCGGAGCGCCCGACTCGCAATACCTGTGGTGGTGCAAGGTGACACACAAGCGAGCTCATCCAGATGACCGCGGGCTATATGGCGGGTTATCGGATGTTTCCATCCGGCCGAAGCATTTTGATTTTGGAAACGGCGTTACAATCTCCCAGACGCAGGCACATTTTATGCGCCCGTGTTTTATGACATCGCGAAGGCCTGAGACTTCGTTCCCTGCTTACCAAAGTGCTTACGGCAGCTTCGGCTTTGACATTGTCGCGGAAATATTTGTACCCGTTAACTTCAGCCCACCTGAGTGGTTTGACAGACCAAACACTATTTGGTGGCTTGCCGCACTAATTCGCCTCCGCGCGACACCGCGACTTAGGGTGCCTGTCATTTCGAATGCATCGTTCAAGTGCTTTGCTTCTGGAGGACGGCCGCCTTCTTCGTTCTGGCCAGTAGAATCCGAATCAGAACGCTCCCGAATGATTCTTCAGCCGGATGCAAGAAAGTCCGTCTTAAGGCAAGATCTCCTATGGATTAGAGAGCACTGGATTGAAGCGAGTCATCTTATGCACATCTCTCCCGAGTTCAATCTTGCGTTGCAAGCCTTTGATCAAAGTTCGTTTGAACGTGACCCCATGCTTGCACTATTGTTGCTCTGGGGTGCGCTTGAGGCGCTTTTTTCACCGGCCCGAGCTGAGTTGCGCTTTCGAGTTTCGGTTTACTTAGCGACATTTCTTGAGCCGCCCGGCCCCGCACGCGCGCTTCTCCAACGCGATGTCGCGAGACTATATGACGCCAGATCAGCAGTAGCCCACGGACATAAAGATAAAGTGGAAACGCCGCTCATCGATACCTATGAACTTCTCAAACGTGTTTTGCTTAAAATCATTGAGCAGAACGAAGTACCTACGATAGACGATATTGAAGCGGCTTTATTTGGGGTGCAGTGAAATCGCGGGATGAGGGCTCCCCCTGCAGCTGTCGGTTAAATTGCGCCCCCCTCGAAAACCC
>JACZKS010000007.1 GCA_014859895.1 Rhodospirillales bacterium | reverse complement strand
CTCGACGCTGGCGGTCTATCTCAACGCCATCGCCAACAAGGGCGTCCACGTCATCACCGTCAACGACTACCTGGCGAGTCGCGACGCGGCGTGGATGGGCAAGGTCTACCGCTTCCTCGGCCTGACGGTCGGGACGATCCTTTCCCAGCAGCCCACCGAGGACAAGCGGATTGCCTACGCTGCCGACGTCACCTACGGCACCAACAACGAGTTCGGCTTCGACTACCTGCGTGACAACATGGAGTATTCGGCCGGCGACCGGCGCCAGCGCGGACTGAACTACGCCATCGTCGACGAGGTCGATTCGATCCTGATCGACGAGGCCCGTACCCCGCTAATCATTTCCGGGCAGGCCGAGGATCACACCGAGATGTACCGGGCGATGAACTCGATCCCGGCGCTGCTGACCGAAATGACCGTCGAGCCCAAGCTCGGCGAGCCCGACGCCCCCGGTGACTACTGGATCGACCGCAAGTCCAACCAGCTCCAACTCTCCGAGGCCGGCCACGAGAAGGCCGAAGATCTGCTGACCAAGAACGGCATGCTCCCGGCCGGAGCCAGCCTCTACGACTCGGCCAATATCGTCCTGTTCCATCACCTGATGGCGGCGCTGCGCGCCCACTGCCTCTACCTGCGTGACCAGCACTACGTGGTCAACAATGGCGAGATCGTGATCGTCGATGAGTTCACCGGGCGGATGATGATCGGTCGGCGCTGGTCCGAGGGCCTGCACCAGGCCGTCGAAGCCAAGGAGGGCGTGCCGATCCAGGCCGAGAACCAGACCCTGGCGTCGATTACCTTCCAGAACTTCTTCCGCATGTACGGCAAGCTGGCCGGTATGACCGGGACGGCCGACACCGAGGCCTACGAGTTCCAGGAAATCTACGGCCTGGAAACGGTGGTGATTCCGACCCACATGAAGATGATCCGCAACGACCGCCAGGACCAGGTCTTCCGGACCGCGCGCGAGAAGCACACCGCGATCACCGCCGACATCAGGGACTGCTACGAGCGTGGCCAGCCGGTGCTGGTGGGCACGACTTCAATCGAGAACTCGGAGCTGCTCTCGGGCATGCTCGACAAGGCCGGCCTGCCGCACAACGTGCTCAACGCCAAGCAGCACGCCCGCGAGGCGCAGATCGTCGCCGAGGCGGGCAGCCCGAAGATGATCACGATCGCCACCAACATGGCGGGCCGCGGTACCGACATCGTGCTCGGCGGCAACGTTGCCAAGCAACTCGAGGCGTTTGAGAGCGACGAGTCGCTCTCCCCGGAACAGGCCGAGGTCCAGGTCGCGGCGCTCAAGGAAGAGTGGCAGAAGCTGCACGACCAGGTAGTCGCCGCAGGCGGCCTGCACATCGTCGGTACCGAGCGCCACGAGTCGCGCCGGATCGACAACCAGCTGCGCGGCCGTTCCGGACGCCAGGGCGACCCGGGGTCGTCGCGCTTCTACCTGTCGATGGAAGATCCGCTCCTCAAGATCTTCGCCGGTGATCGCCTCAAGGCGATCATGGACCGTCTCAAGCTGCCCGATGGCGAGGCGATCGAGGCCGGCATGGTGACGCGTTCGATCGAGACCGCGCAACGCAAGGTCGAGAGCCGTAACTTCGACATCCGCAAGCAGCTGCTCGAGTATGACGACGTCGCCAACGACCAGCGCAAGATGGTCTATTCCGACCGCAACGCGCTGCTCGACTCGGAGAATTTCTCCGATCGGATCGGCGACCTGCGTCAACGCGTCTTTACCGACCTGGTTCGCCAGTTCGTGCCCGAGGAAAGCGTCGAGGAGCAGTGGGACGTTGCCGGCCTGGAGGCGGTGCTGCGCGACGAGTGGCAGCTCGAGGTGGCGCTCGGCAAGATGATGCAGGAGAGCAAGGAGCTCACCGACGACGACCTCGTCGCGGCCGTCACCAAGGCCGCCGACGAGTCCTATGCCGCCAAGGTCGCCCTGGCCGGAGCCGATGCCTTCGCGGGTTTCGAGCGCTCGGTGTTCCTGCAGGTGCTCGACCAGCACTGGCGCGAGAACCTCAGTTCTCTCGACTACCTGCGCCAGGGGATTCACCTGCGCGGCTACGCCCAGAAGAACCCCAAGCAGGAGTACAAGCGCGAGGCCTTCGAGCTCTTCATGCTGATGCAGCAGCGGGTGCGCACCGACGTCACCCGGGTGCTGACCACCGTGCGCATCGAGGCCGCGGAGGAAGCTCCCGAGCCGCCCGCCGCACCGCCGCCGCCGGCCTATTCAAACGTCAGCTATACCCACGCGGAATTCGACGAATCGGCGGTCGCTTCCGGCGAGGATCCCGAGTCGGTGGCGCTGGCAATGCAATCCCCCCCCAGGGGCGCCGAGCCGACCCAGCAGCCGTTCAAGCGCTTTGGCCAGAAGATCGGGCGCAACGACCCGTGTCCCTGCGGCTCGGGCAAGAAATACAAGCAGTGCCACGGCAAGCTGAATTGAAGGGTTTTTCGGAAGCATGAGAACCTGATTTGCTGGCTG
>JACZKS010000095.1 GCA_014859895.1 Rhodospirillales bacterium | reverse complement strand
CACTGGACGTAGGTTTTGATCACGTCGGCGTCGAGCGCCGAGAGAACGATGTCGGCGACCACCCCCGAGCGAGCGAAGACCGCGTCGATACCCCGCCGGCCGGTGAAGCCCGGGTGGTAGGTAACGATCGGATACTTAGCGATCGCTGCCAGCGTCAGCGGCTGCACTTGGGCCAGCGCATGGCCGAGCGGCACGATAACCGAGTGGCTCCAATGATAATAGGGGAAGCAGGCGATGCCTTCACTGACCGCGACCGCTTCGGTGCAGATGCCGATATCCGCCTCTCCGTCCAGGAGGTGGCTGACAATTTCCGTGGGGCTGGCCTGGTGCAGCGCCAGGTGCACCTTGGGAAACTCCTGCTTGAATGCCACTATGACCTCGGGCAGCGCGTACCGCGCCTGGGTGTGGGTCGTGGCAATCGTCAGCTGCCCCTGGTCACGGTTGGCAAACTGTTCGGCGAGTTGTTCGATGTGCTGCGCGTCGAGCAGCATGCGCTCGACGATTCTGGCTAGCTCCTTGCCAGGCTCGGTCAATCCCAGCAGCCGCTTGCCCTTGCGCTCGAAGATTTCGACGCCGAGTTCATCCTCGAGGTCCTTGATGTGCTTGCTGACGCCCGATTGCGACGTGAACAGCGCATTGGCCGCTTCCGTAAGGTTGAAGTTGCGGCGGATAGTCTCCCGGATGATCCTGAGCTGCTGGAAGTTCATGGTGGCGAAGATTCTCTCACGGGAATGATTGCCGGCCGCCATCATCCCCACCAAAGAAAATGGCGCGGCCGCTTGCGCGGCTGCGCCATTCATCCCTCCAGCCCGCCTGGCCTGCTGCCCGTCGGCGCGATGCTATTTGCCGCTCAGAACCCGATCGCCAACAGCGTCCAGACAGCGATGACAGTCGCCACCAGGGAACCACCGAAGATGATCAGCTTCAGGACCGTTCCCACGTGCACGCCGAAGTCGTGCAGCGTGTGGTAGATCCGCAGGGCGGCATGCCACAGGAAGAAGACCACGATGGCGAACAGGAACAGCTTGCCGATGGCGTTATGAGCGAAGGCCATCATGTTGTCGTAGCCCAGCGCATCCGGCCCGAGCCCGATGGCGAACGGGGCCGCGAACCCGGTGATCAGGACCAATGCCGGCCCGAACAACGCCGCCAGAACTCCGCCAGCCCCGAACGGCAGCCAGAAAATCGGATCGTTTGCCCGTTTCATCGTGTCACCCCCATTACAAAGGCCAGGAACACGATCGTCACCACGACCGCAACCGCGACTCCGGTTCGGGTAATTGTTGCACCCTCCAGCCGCTTGCCGCTGATGAAGATCATCGGCATCGTCTTGGGCATGATCTGGAACCAGCTCCAGGTGTGATAGACGAATACCGCCAGCGTGACCAGATGGAAGACCACCGAGATCGGGCTCTGGAGCGCCTGCATGAAGCCGTCGTACGCTTCCTTGCCCTGTCCAAGCCTTACCAGTCCAACCAACAGGACGATGGCATAAGCGGCCACGATGAATGAGGTCGCCTCGCGAACCATGTAGGCGGTGAAGAACGGGTCACGCTTCCACCATCCCGACATCGAGCGTGTATAAGGTTTCCGCCCGCTCATTTCTGACCTCCCTGCGGTTTGAGGAACCGCCCAAAGTAATTCAATGCGCTATTCACCTTGTTTTGGTTGACAGCGTTTGCCGGGTCGACCTTCTTCGGACAAACCTCCGAACAATAGCCCACCGCGGTGCACGACCAGACACCGACATCTTCCTCGTCGACCAGCTCCATCCGTTGCTCACGGGCGCCGTCGCGCGAATCGACGTTGTAGCGATGCACCAGAGCCATCAATCCGGGGCCAATAAACTTGGGATTCATCCCGAACTGCGGGCAGGCCGCGTAGCAGAGCATGCAGTTGATGCAACCCGAGTACTGCAGAAACTGCTTGAGTTGCAGCGGTGTCTGGATGTACTCGCCCTGCTCGATCGTGCGCGGTTCCTTGGGAACGATGTAGGGCGTGATCTTCTCGAGCTTGCTGATGAAGCCCTCCGCCGAGACCACCAGGTCGCGCTCGATGGGAAAATGCTCCAGCGGCCCGACCTGCACCTTGTTCGGATAGAAATCGCGCAGGAACGTGCTGCAGGCCAGCTTCGGCTTGCCGCTGATCATCATTCCGCAACTGCCACAAACGGCCATCCGGCACGACCAGCGGTAGCTCAGCGTAGCGTCGAGGTCGTCCTTGATGCTCTGCAGCCCTTCAAGCACCGAAGTGTCGTGCGAAAACGGAACCTGGAAACTCTGCCAGAAGGGCTCCGTGTCCTGCTCCGGTCGATACCGGAGAACTTCAATCTCGATAGTCTTGATCTCACTCGCGCTCATGCACCTTGCTCCCGATTCTTTTCCGCCTTGTCCGCCTGCTCACCCAAAGCGCCGTAGGCCCGGACCGCCGGTTGCGACTTGGTGATCTTGACGTCACCGTAGGTGATGCGCGGTGCGTCGCCACCCGAATACCAGGCCAGGGAGTGCTTGAGGAAGTTGACGTCGTCGCGCTCTTCATACCCGTCGATGCGCTGATGGGCGCCGCGCGATTCCTTGCGATTCAGGGCGGAAAGTGCCGTGGCCTGGGCCACTTCGAGCTGGCACCCGAGTTCGAGTGCCATGAACCACTCGGTATTCCAGACGTGTGAAGTGTCCGTAAGCTTGACGTTGCGGTAACGCTCGCGCAGCTCGGAAAGCTTGTCGACCGTTTCCTGCATCTCGGTGCCCAGCCGGAAGATGCCGCAGCCGTTTTCCATGCTTTGCGCCATTTCGCGGCGCAGCACCGACGCTTGCTCGCTGCCGTCACCGCTGGTGAGCAGCTTCTGGGCCTCGGCCACAGACTGTTCGGCCAGCTTGCGCAGCCGATCGGTATTGCCGGTGGACTGAGACTTGGCGAACTGCGCCGCCTCGACGCCGGCGACCTTGCCGAACACGACGATCTCAACGAGCGAGTTCGACCCCAGCCGGTTGGCGCCGTGAATGCCCACGCTGGAACACTCGCCGGCGGCATATAGACCTGGCAGCGAAGCTGCGGTACGTCCGTTGACCTCGATCCCGCCCATGGTGTAATGGACCGCCGGACGCACTGGAATCGCCTCGTCTGCCGGGTCGATTCCCATGAAGTCTTCGGCCAGTTCGCAGATCAGCGGCAGGCGCTCGTGCAACTTCTGCCGGCCAAGATGGCGCAGGTCGAGATGCACGTAGGAGCCGTGCGGGCCGTGCAAGGTTCGACCCTTGCGGTCCTCGTGCCAGAACGCCTGGCTCAGCCGGTCACGCGGTCCAAGTTCCATCGCCTTGTTGCGCGGTGACGGCTCCGCCGGTCCCAGGCCGTAGTCCTGCAGGTAGCGGTAGCCGTCCTTGTTCTTGAGCAGTCCGCCCTCGCCGCGGCAGGCTTCGGTGAACAGCAAGCCGGTGCCCGGCATGCAGGTCGGGTGGTACTGGACGAACTCCATGTCGCGCAGCGCGACGCCGTGCCGATAGGCCAGCGCCATGCCGTCGCCAGTGACGACGCCGCCGTTGGTGCTCTCGCGGAAGATCCGTCCGGCACCGCCGGTAGCGATGATCACGGCCTTGGCCTGGATCATGGTGAACTTGCCGGTGCCGATCTCGATTGCCACCACGCCCTGGCAACGGCCTTCGTCGACTACCAGGTCGGAAACGTAATACTCGTCGAAACGCTTGATCGACGGATACTTGATCGAGGTCTGGAAGAGCGTATGGAGGATATGGAAACCGCTGCGGTCAGCGGCGAACCAGGTGCGTTCGATCTTCATCCCGCCGAAGGCGCGCACGTTGACGTGCCCGTCCTCCTTGCGGCTCCACGGGCATCCCCAGTGCTCGAGCTGAATCAGCTCGGGCCGGCATTGCTCGATGAAGTAGTCGACGACGTCCTGCTCGCACAGCCAGTCGCCTCCCGCCACCGTATCGTGAAAGTGGTGTTCGAAGCTGTCGTGGGCTTGCGTTACCCCCGCTGCTCCCCCTTCCGCGGCCAC
>JACZKS010000094.1 GCA_014859895.1 Rhodospirillales bacterium | reverse complement strand
GCCTGGGCGCGGCTGTTTCCGGCCAAGGACGTCGGCGGCCCGGTGCGCCGCGCCGAGTTCATCATGAGCGAACTCAAGCAGGGCATCGAAAACATCCAGAAAATCGAAGACTCCGCCCCCATGCTCTCCCAACTCGATTAGACCCTTCCGAAGTCATCCAATGACCATCAACGACCTGAAATTGCACTGGAAGCAGTCGATCCTTCTCCTCGCCGCCGCGATCGGCATCCTGACGGTCGGCGCGGTCGGCGTTGGCGATCTGGCCCGCTCCATTACCGAGGAACGCCGCAATCAGGCGCGCGAGATGGTCGAGGTCGCCGTCCGCCTTATCCACTATATCGATTCCCAGGTGGCGGCCGGCCGGCTTTCCCGATCCGAGGCTCGGGAA
The DNA here is from genome assembly GCA_014859895.1 of Rhodospirillales bacterium. Lineage (GTDB taxonomy): Bacteria > Pseudomonadota > Alphaproteobacteria > Rhodospirillales > Shumkoniaceae > Shumkonia. Next base: position 10,846 of record JACZKS010000094.1, on the reverse strand, counting down.
TGGGCCAAGGACGAGCTTCGCAATCTGCGCTTCGGGGACTCCGGCTACTTCTGGGTCATCGATACGCAAGCGAAGATGGTTGCCCATCCGGTCCGGCCCGAGCTTGAAGGCATCGACATGGCGGCTGCCGCCGATCCATATGGCAGGGCGGTCGTCGAGGCGGCCCTGCAGACGATAAAAGCCGGAGAAAGCGGGTTCATCAGCTATCAGTGGCCGAAACCCGGCTCGGATTCCGCCGTCCATAAAGTCTCCTTCGTCACCTTGTACGCTCCCTGGGAATGGATCGTCGGCACCGGCCTCTACGTCGACGACGTCCGCGAAATGATCTGGACGCGGACCGCCTTCGTCGGCGGGATCGCGCTTGTCGTGCTTGCCATCGTTCTTGCCGCATCGATGTGGATCGCCCGCGGCATCACGACCCCCCTGGCCGCCGTCACCCGCAACCTGGTGCAGCTGACGGAAGGCAGGCTTTCGGCGCCGTTTCTCGAACCGGAACGGCGCGACGAAATCGGCGATCTAGCCAGGGCCTTCAGCTTCTTCCGCCAAAAGACGCAGGAAATGGAGCGGCTGCGCGTCGAAAAGGAGGTCGCCCAGGATCGCGAGCGCCAAACCCTGCGGGAGGGCCAGGGCCGCTATCGCATGCTCGTCGAACAATCTCCGGATGCGGTGCTGGTCCACCGTAACGACGAAATCATCTATGCCAACAATGTCGCCGCGAGGCTGTTCAAGGCGGACAGTCCGGAAAAGCTCGTCGGCATGACCATCGACTCCGTCCTCGCTCCGGCGTACCAGGAGAAGGCTGGGGCTCTGCGACGGAACGTCCTGGTCTCGGGGTGGGCCATGCCGCTGACCGAGGGCAGCTACCGCAAGCTCGACGGCGAGGAGTTCGTCGCCGAGGCCACGGCGGCCCGCGTCCATATCGACAATGGGTATGCCGTGCATACGGTGATTCGTGACGTCACCGAACGCAGACGCTCGGACGAAACCTTCCGCAAGCTCTCCAAGGTCGTCGAGCAGAGCCCGTCGCTGGTCCTCATCACCGACGCCCAAGGCAACATCGAATACGTCAACCCGAGATTCGAGGAGGTGTCCGGCTACACGTTGGCCGACGTGGTGGGCAAAAACCCCCGCGTCCTCAGGTCGGGGAACATCCCCGACACCGTCTACCAAGACCTTTGGCGCACCCTCAAACTGGGCCGCGAATGGCGGGGCGAATTCTGCAACAGGAAGAAGGACGGCACTCTCTTTTGGGAGTACGCCTTCATCTCCCCGATCAAGGGAGACGACGGGCAGATCACCCACTATGTGGCCGTCAAGGAAGACCTCACCATTCGCAAAACCTACGAGGAACGCCTGACGCGCCAAGCCCATTACGATGCGTTGACCGATCTGCCCAACCGGGCCTTGGCCATGGATCGACTTTCCCAGGCATTGAGTCGGGCCCGCCATGGTAACCGGGTTGCCGCCCTGATGTGCGTCGGCATCGACGATTTCAAACGGATCAACGGCACCTTCGGGCACGCCGCCGGTGACGACGTGCTGGTCGAGGTGGCGGACCGCCTGCGGGGGGCGGTCGAAGAAAGTGGAACCATCGCCCGGTTGGAAGGCGACGTCTTTGCCGTCATCCTTCCCGACCTTGAGGCCGGCGTCCATGCCGAAATCACCAGTCGGCGGGTGATCAACGCGTTGGCCGAACCATTCTTCATCGACAGCCAGGAAATCATCCTGACGGTGAGCATCGGCCAGACCCTGTTCCCCAGCGACGGCGCCGAACCGCAGGTTCTCCTGCGCAATGCCCAGTCAGCCCTTCAGCGGGCCAAGGCGGCCGGACGCAATACTTGCCGCTACTTCACGCCACGCATGAACGTGGACGCCAGGCGGCGGATTCAAATGCAGTCCCTGCTGCGCCGGGCGATCGAGAACGACGAATTGTCGGTGCTCTACCAGCCGGTCGTCGAGACCGCGACGCGCCGCTGGGTGGGCGCCGAGGCCCTGATGCGCTGGAACAATACGCAATTGGGCCCGATCCCGCCCAGCGAGTTCATCCCGCTGGCCGAGGAAAGCGACCTGATCGTCAACCTCGGCGAATGGATCCTGGCCAAGGCTTGCCGTCAGGCCGCTGCCTGGAACCGGTCCAGCGGGACCTCCCTGCACATGGCGGTCAATGTCTCGGCCCGCCAGTTAAGGGACGTGTCCTTCGCCGAGACCGTCGCCCGCACCCTGCACGAGACATCCTTGCCGCCGGAAAACCTTGAACTTGAACTCACCGAACGGTTTCTGGTCGAGCGGGGGACCGAAAACGGCAGGATCCTTGAGGTTCTCGATGGGATGGGCGTCAGCCTGTCCATCGACGACTTCGGCACCGGCTATTCGGCACTCACCTACCTGAAGCAGTTCCCCACCAAAATCCTGAAGATCGATCGCAGCTTCATCCGCAATCTGGGCTCGAACGAAAAGGACGCCGCATTGGTCAAGGCCATGATCGCGATGGCCCATTGCCTTGGCATCAAGGTCATCGGCGAGGGGGTTGAAACGCCTGGCCAGGCTATGGTCCTTAACGGTGCCGGCTGCGACTTCATCCAGGGATATCTGTACGGCAAGCCGATGTCGGCCGACGACTTCGCCGCCGGCCTCGCCGACAAGACCGGAAAACGCGCCGTCGGCTGACCCCGATTGTGGAAACGGCCGGCTTTCGGCCGGCCGTTCCAGAATGCGGGTTGGCGCCCGCAGGCGCCTGAACGATCAGTTGAAACCGGCCAGAAGCCGATCGATCTCGTCCTGCGAGATGCCCTCGCCGGGTTGCTGCGGCCCATGCAGCAACTCATCATCCGAGGGGGTAGCCGGCTTGGCCTCCGGCTTGGCCGTCTCTTTACCCTTGGTCTCTCCCAGTTCGCCGCCGAAGGCGACGACGAGGGCGTCGACCTTGACTTCGATCTCCTTGAGGGCCTTCACCACCTTGGTAATGCGCTGGCCGGTGATGTCTTGGAATCCGCAAGCCTCGTAAATGCGGGTCGTGGCATCCGCCAGGGAGTCCTGGTTCTCGCCTTCCAGTTTTTCGCTGACCCGCTCGATGGTTTCGGTGGCGTCCATGATCTCGTTGGTCGCATCCGCGGTGGCCTGGACGATGGCGTCGAGTTCATTCGTCGCGGTCGGTAGGTATTCGGCCTTCACCTCGTCGGGTCGCAGGGCGGCGATCTCGGCCTTGGCCGACTGGATGTACCGGTTGAGGGCCTCCAACTCGGCGTAGATCTTGCGGCTGACGCCCACCAGGTTCGGCGTGCCGGACGACAGCAACGCCGCGATGACCTTTGCCACCTCCTCGACTTTCACCGTGTCGCCATACCGGCGCCGCAACTCTTCTAGAAGCCGTGCGACGTCCACTCTCTTATTCGGCATGGCGCAACCTAAAACTCGCCCAGGACACTGGCCATCTTGGCCTTCAGCGTCTCGGCGTTGAACGGTTTGACGATGTAGTTCGAAACCCCCGCCTGTTTGGCGGCGATGACGTTCTCCGGCTTGCTCTCCGCAGTCACCATGATGAAGGGGATGTGCCTCAGCTTATCGTCGGCGCGAACTTCGCGGAGCAGCTGAATGCCCGTCATCGGTTCCATGTTCCAGTCGGAAATGACCAGTCCGAAACCACCTTCGCGCAGCTTCAGCAGCGCCTCGGTGCCATCGGTCGCTTCATGGACATTCCGAAAATCCAATTGGCGGAGCAAATTGCGAAGGATCCTGAGCATCGTGCGATAATCGTCCACGACGAGGACCTTCATATTCTTGTCGACAGGCATTTGTTACTCCATTCCAGGACGGCCTCGAGACTTTACCTTTCCTACCCCCGATTCCCCACGTTCCCCAAGGCCGTTGGACGGTCGACGCGGAACGTACAGTCTTGCCAAACATATTGGCAGAAGGCCCTGTCCCGCAACCGGATTTGCGTCAACTCGCCGACGGCCGCGCCGTCGCCGGTTTCGGGGGAACGGGAAAGGGCATTCATTGGGTTTTGACTTCGGGTGTGAACACGTAGCCGGAGCCTCGAACGGTCTTGATGAAAATCGGGTTGGCCCGATCCTCTTCGATCTTGCCGCGCAACCGCATGACCAGCACGTCGATGCTCCTCTCGAAAGGAAACATCTCGCGGCCGTAGACCAGATCCAACAGGCGATCCCGGCTCAGGACCTTGTCCGGATTGTTGATGAAGGCCGCCAACAGGTCGAACTCGGCCGACGTCAGCTTGATCTCCTCGCCGGCCGGCGCGTAAAGCTGCCGGCGTCCCAGATCGAGCCGCCAGCCGGCGAACGTCGCCGTGTTCTGTCCGGCCTTCATTTCGTGATGGAGGTTGCCGGAACGCTGGCTTCGGCGCAGGACCGACCGAACCCGGGCCAGCAGTTCACGCGCCTCGAAGGGTTTCGGGATATAGTCGTCGGCGCCGATTTCCAGGCCGACCACACGGTCGACAATGTCGGCGCGACCAGTCACCATGATGATCGGAACGTCCGATTCCGAACGGATCTCGCGAGCAAGCTCCAGCCCATCCTCCCCCGGAAGCATCAGGTCCAGGATGACCAGATCCACGTCCTGCTTGGCAAAGATGTGGCGCATGGTGGTGCCGTCCCTGGCCCCGGACATGCGATACCCCTGACTGCCGAGGTATTCCTCGATAAAGCTGCGAACAGTAGGATCATCCTCGACAACGAGAATATGCTCCGACATCGCTATTTTAGCCCCACCCTAACAATGCAGACACCATGCCCCGGGATCATAGCAGATGACGACGACCCTGGGGAACCAAAGGAAAATGCCTCCCCTCCCGTGATCGCCGAACACATTCCGCCGCTTCGTTTCCGGCCCCGCGTTTCCCGTCGCCCGCCTTGGGCTTCCCACCGCACGACTACCGAATGCGCACCATATCCCGAAGTCGCGCCAATGGGTAGCCGCCCCATAATGTGCCGTCACAGGCAAGAAACTTGCCACCCCCTCCCCGCCGGCGCCCTTCCGCGCATACCGGGAATGAGAATTAATGCCGCCTCGATCCGAGACATTCCCGAAACAATTGAAACACACCCGAAAAAAAATAGAAATATTTATGAAAAGATGTCAACATTTTTGAAAACACATCTTTATTTACAATGGAACTGCGATCTGTATATTCGATCTTTGGTGCGTTAATCTTGATAAAAGACAACACCCTGGGGCATTTTCGTCATATCTGAGCACATCTTTCCAACCAAGAGTAGCGTGCTGCCGTGACGTCTTGAAACCGGCCTGGCCCCACCAGCGGGAGACCCTCCCGCAAGAGATCAACTGTCTTGAAGCCGTGGATTCGTATTCCTGCACGAGACCAGAAGTTTTTCAGGCCGTTCCCTCGGCGATCTTCATCGCGACGCCCTATCGTATTCCGGGCATTGCCTTGCCTCGCCCTTATGGTAAGTCCGGCCTGCGTGGTAGTCTTTCAACCGATCCTTCGCCCCTTGGCGGAGGGGCGGGAAATCCGTTCAGAATGGAGAAAAAGTCCATAACCTGGAACAAAACGGGCCAATGGCCTTGTCGGTGAAGTCCGGGGATCGGCGTCCAGAACAAAGAGGGAGGGAAAGATGCGAACAGACATCCTTAGCCGGTCCGGCTTCTTCGGCAAGCGCCAACCGAACGAAGGCCGAACCACTCCCCCCGAAACCATTGCCCCGCTCAAGAACCGGACGCGGAAAGTAATCCACCTCCGCATTGGAGCGAAAATCGCCCTGGGGTTCGCGGCCGTGCTGGCCCTGACCGCAGGCGTCGCCTTCGTCGGTTGGAGCGGACTGACCAGTTTCGGCTCGCAGGTCAAGGCGGCCAATGATTCCAACGCCGTGGTCAGGACGCTGCTGGAAACCCGGACCGACGAGAAGAACTTTCAGATTCGCAGCGACGGCAAGTTCATCGAGGCCATTGCCGCCAGAATCGCCCGCATTCACGACCTGGGCATCGCACTGAAGGCCGAGGTTCAATCCGTCGCCGACAAGGAAATGGTCGACCGCCTTCTGACGGCGGTCGATGCCTATCATGCGGCCTTCACCAAGTATGCCTCTCTACAGAAGAATAAGGATCAGGCCCTCGCCGCCATGGTCGAGGAAGCCGGCAGCTTTCAGAAGTCGGCCGGACAGATCGAAGAAGACCAGAAGATCGCCTATCAGGCCCTTCAACAAAGGGTCGACAAGCTCGAATTGACACGCGACGACCGGCGCGCCAAGTCGGAGGACGCCAACCGCCTGCTGGCCATGGCCGGCGCGGCGCGGCGCGAAGAGAAGGATTTCCTGCTGACCGGCGAAGAGGTCCACGCCCAATCGGCCCGCCGGGAGATCGCCCAAATCCTGGAATTGAGCGAAAACCTGAAAAAGCGGTTCGACGATGCCGACGTCTCGGCCCAGATCGACCAAGTGATCACTGTCGCCAAGGCGTACCTTGCCGGCCTCGAGAAGCTCATCGAGGTGGTGGGGTCGGCAAACGATTCGAGAGTTCTCAGCGACGCCGCCCTTTCCGACATGCAACGGCAGGGCCGAATCACCCAGGCTCGGCTGGCGGCGATCCAATCCAAGAACATGATCGCCGGCGACGGCGCCGCGCGCCTCGCCGCGTACCTGGGCGAGGTGCAGTTGGCGACCAAGGACTTCCAGTTGTCGGCGGATCAGCGGCTGGGTGAGCCTATCGACGAATCGATCCGGAAGTTCGTTAAGCTGGCCGGCGACCTCAAGGCGGGCGCCAACGGCGAGGCGGCAAAGTCCCTGGATGACGCGGCGGAAGCCATGAAGAACTTCGCCACCGCCTTCAAGACGGTCTTCGATGTCCGCGTCCAGACCGAAAACAGCGGCGATCGAAAGAAGGCGGCCCTGGACGATATGATCAACAGCGCCCGCGAATTCGAGGCGCTGGTTTCCCAGCTTCGGCTCGCCCAGGAAGACGAGTATCAGCTGATCACCGGCGAAGTTACGAAGGGCCGCACCGAGATGTCGGAGAAGCTGATCGTCGCCAACGACGCGGCGCGGCTCATCCGGCTGGTCGCCGACGCCCGTCAGGCCGAAAAGGACTTCCTGCTTCGCGGCGACAAGAAAAGCGCCGACGACGTCGAAAAAGCGGTCGAGTACGTCCAGCCCGTGATCAACGGATTGGTCGCGCGCTTCACCGACGACGAAAACAAGAAAGTGGCCAGAGCGTTGCGCGAGAAGGCAACGGTTTACGGGGAGAAATTCAAGGAGGTCGTCGACCTCACCCGCCAGCAGGAAACGGCCGACGCCACCATGGTCGAGGCCGCGAATTCGGTCAACGAGATGGTGGTCAAGGCCGGCGAAGACCAGCAGGCCGCGATGCTGACCCAACAGTCCCGGTCCAACATGTTGATGATTATCGGCACGCTGGTGGCACTTGGACTCGGCGCCGTCTTTGCATTCCTGATCGGAAGAGGCATCAGCCGCCCGATCAATGAAATGACCGGGGCCATGAAACGCCTAGCCGATGGCGATCTGGAGGTTGAAGTGCCGGCGCAGGGCCGCGAGGACGAGATCGGCGAAATGGCGGGCGCCGTGCAGGTGTTCAAGGATAACGCCGTCGAAAAGGTGCGGTTGGAGGCCGAGCAGGAAGAACGCGAGAAGCGGGCCGAGGCCGAAAAACACCAGGCGATGATGACCATGGCCGCCGCCTTCGAAACCTCGGTCGGGCAGGTCGTCGAACAGGTGTCGTCGGCTTCGACCGAGATGCAGTCCTCCTCCGAAGCGATGAGTGCGACGGCGGAAGAAACGACCCGCCAGGCGGCGGCGGTGGCCGCTGCCTCCGAGCAGGCTTCGGCGAATGTCGAAACGGTGGCCTCGGCCGCCGAGGAACTGTCCAGTTCCATCGCCGAGATCGGCCGCCAGGTCACCCATGCTTCGCAAGTCGCCCGCGCGGCAGTGGAAGAGGCGCAGGAAACCAATGTCCGCGTCCAGGGCTTGGCCGACGCCGCCCAGAAGATTGGGGACGTGGTCGCCCTGATTACCGACATCGCCGACCAGACCAATCTGTTGGCCTTGAACGCCACCATTGAGGCCGCCAGGGCCGGGGATGCCGGCAAGGGCTTCGCGGTGGTGGCTTCCGAGGTCAAGAACCTGGCCAACCAGACGGCCAAGGCGACCGAGGAGATCGGCACCCAGATCGCCGGCATCCAGGCCTCGACCCGGGAGGCGGTCGAAGCGATCGCCGGCATCGGCAAGACCATCGCCGAGATCGACGAAGTCGCTTCGGGGATCGCCTCGGCGGTCGAGGAACAGGGCGCCGCCACTCAGGAAATCGCCAGGAACGTCGAGCAGGCGGCGGCCGGCACCCAGGAAGTGTCCTCGAACATCACCGGGGTCAGCCAGGCGGCCAACGAAACCGGCGAAGCGGCGAGGCAGATCCAGTCGGCGGCAGGGGAACTCTCTCAGCAATCCGAACGGCTGCGCGTCGAAGTCGCCAAATTCCTGGCCGGGGTCCGCTCGGCATAGGAGATCGGGAGCATCCGTTGCCGGCTGATTGCCGGTCCCAGGGTTCGCATGCGAAGCCAACTACGACGAATGCATGCAAATTGTTAACGGATGGGTAGGTAGGTTGCCCATCGCGCCGTGGAGGCGGGTTACAGGCCCCCGCTTCGGCCCATCAGGGGAGGGCTGATGGAGGCCGCGAAAGCACACTAAAACGGGAATCGAAAAGGGACAGTAACATGCACGCCGATATGACCCGGGACAATCCCAAAGAGGCCTCCACCTCGTCGGGCGAGCGCGGTTCCCCGCGAGAAACACTGCCCCTTATCCGGCGCCTCGGCCTTTCCAATGTCCGCATCGGGCGCAAGATCGGCTTGGGTTTCGCCGTGGTCCTGACGCTGACGATCGGCGTGTCCTTTCTGGGATGGAACGGGCTCAGCGAAGTCGGGGCCGAATTCGAAAAGACCGATGCCGTCGTCCTTCTGGCCGACAGGTTCGTTGAGATCCGTAACGACCAGAAGAACTTCCAGCTTGGCGGCGAGGAGCGTGACTTCACGAACGCCAAGCAAAAAATCGGCCCCCTGAGGGAACAGGCCGACGGACTTAAGACGCTGTTCGGGTCCGCCGAAGGCCGCGAGCTGATCGATCGGCTGAAGGCCGAGATCGACCGCTACGAAGCCCAGTTGAACCTCTATCACGACCTGGAAGGCAAGAAGAAAGCCGCTCTCGGCCGCATGCTGGAGCGGGCGGCCGAGATGGAGGCGGTGACAGACCAGCTCCGCGTGGAGCAGAACCTTCGCTACAAACAGATGACCGAGAAGCTGGCCGGGCTGGAAAAGCAACGCGAGCGCCGGATGGGTATCGCCACCGAATCCGGCAACGTGGTCAATCTGGTGTCCGATGTGCTGATCGAGGTGGAGAAGTTCCAGATCACCGGCGATTCCATCCATGCCGACCAGTTCAAGTCCTTTTCGCAAAAGACGGCTCTTAGTCTCGGCGACCTCAAGGTCATGCTGGGGACCGAAGATGCCGGCCAGCTTCCCGACAGCGTTTTCGCAAAGATGAAAAATCTGGAAGCCGACTTCGCCAAGATGGCCCAGTTCGTGACGGCCGGCGACAAAGCGCAGGCGCAGAATGCGGCGAAGATCCTGGAAAAGTCGACCCAGGAGATCAAGGACGTCCTGCGAAGCCTGGCCTCCAGCCAGAACTCGGAGTTCGAATTCATCGCCGACGACGCCCAGTCGGCCAAGGAGGACATGGAAGCCCGGCAGCTCATCACCCAGGATGCCGGCCGGTTGATCGAAACCGTCTGGAGGACGCGCGTCGCCCAGCAACATTATGTAAGCCGGCCCAACGGCGATGCGGCCGAGGATGTCAGCTACTGGGTCAGCAGCATCAAGGATCTGGTCGGCAGTCTCGGCTCCCAGTTGACCGAAAGCGACGCCAAAGCCGCCGTCCAGAAGATCGGCGAGAGCGCCGACGGCTATCTGGCCGAGTTCGAGCATGTCGTCGCCATTACGACCGAGCAGGCCGATGCGGATCAAGCCATGGCCGACGCTTCGCGCGCCCTGGATGCCCGGATCGTGCAAACCATGGCGGACCAGAAGGCCGCCATGACCGACCAGCGCGACAGTTCGGGCCTGTTTGCGATCATGGGCTCGGTGGTGGCCCTCGTCCTCGGCGTCATCTTTGCTTTTTTCATCAGCCGGAGCATCACCAAGCCGCTTTCCTACATTACCGACAACATGCTTCGCCTGGCCGAGGGCGACACTTCGATCGTCATCAAGGATCGCAGCCTCAAGAACGAGATCGGCGCGCTGTCACGGGCGATGGCGGTGTTCCTGGAAAAGACCCTTGAAATGGGCCGCATGCGCGAGGAGCAGGAAGAGAACGAGCGGCGGGCCGAAAAGGAAAAGCGCCAGGCGATGATCCGCATGGCCGACCAGTTCGAGGCGTCGGTGGGCGAGGTGGTCGCGCGGGTGTCCTCGGCGGCGACCGAGATGCAGTCATCGTCCGAGGCGATGAGCGCCACGGCCGAGGAGACGACGCGTCAGGCCTCCGCCGTGGCGGCGGCCTCCGAACAAGCTTCGGCCAACGTCGAGACGGTGGCGTCCGCCGCGGAAGAGCTCTCCAGTTCGATCTCCGAGATCAGCCGGCAGGTAACACAAGCCTCGCAGATCGCCGCCGCGGCGGTCAGCGAGGCCGAGCAGACCAACGTCAAGGTCCAGGGCCTGGCCCAGGCGGCCAACAAGATCGGCGAAGTGGTGGCGCTGATCACCGACATCGCCGAACAGACCAACCTGCTGGCGCTCAATGCCACCATCGAGGCGGCGCGGGCCGGGGATGCCGGCAAGGGCTTCGCGGTCGTTGCCAGCGAAGTGAAG
>JACZKS010000093.1 GCA_014859895.1 Rhodospirillales bacterium | reverse complement strand
CCTACACCACCCGCCCCCGGCCGAAATCGCCCGACCAGCGGCCCGTCTTCCAGGGCGCCAATCCCTACAGCGACGTCGGCAGCCTGGAGGCTATTCGCCTGGGCGGCAAGTACCTTGTGCGCGCGGTCAAGGATGCCGACGACATCGAAGCGCGGCACATGCTGATGTTGGGCGCCACCATGGCCGGCCTGTCCTTCGGCAATGCCGGGGTCCATCTGCCGCATGCCATGTCCTACGGCGTCGCCGGGCTGTGCCATACCTGGCGAGCCACCGGCTACGAAAAGGCCGCCCCGATGGTGCCCCATGGCATCGCCGTCGTGCTGAATGCACCGACCGCTTTCCGCTTCACCGCCGCCGCCGCGCCGGAGCGCCATCTGGCCGCGGCCGAGGCACTTGGCGCCGACGTGCGCAACGCCGCCCCCGAACACGGCGGCGAGTTACTGGCCGGCCGGCTGATCGAGATGATGCGCCAGACCGGGCTGCCCAACGGCACCGGCGCACTGGGCTTCACCGAAGCCGACATCCCGGACCTGGTCGAGCGCGGCTACAACCAGCCGCGCCTCGTCGTGCTGGCCCCGCGCGATGTCACCAAGGAAGACGTCGCCGCCATGTACCGCGACGGGCTCAGCTACTGGTAGAGGCCGTCGAAGAAACCGGCCGGAAGGTCGCCCGTCAGGGCCAGCAGATGCGCCGCACAGCGGCGGCAATCGGTGCTGCCGAACCCGGGAACCGGGATGGCGACCATCGCCCCGCCGACCTGGGCCCAGGCCACGAGATCGCATTCGCCGAAACCGGGAAAGGCGGCCACGGCCATGCGCGCGGCCGTCTCCGTCAGCCAGTCCACATGCCAATGGTTCTTCTTGGGCCGCCGGAAATGACGGACGCAGCGGCCGCGAATGCCGCCCGGCCCGCGGGCACTGCCGAAATATAGATAGCGGCCGGCGGGCAGCAAGCCGGCAAACCGCCGCTGCGGCAAACGGACCGGTTCGGCCATGTCCAGGTACAGAATGTAAGCACCCGCCACGGCCGGCAGGCTGGACGGATCGCTGAGCCAGCCAAGTACCAATCCGGTTGTCGTCTCCGTCAGGTCTTTACGGCCTTGCGAAGCTGGGTCACCGACTGCCCGGCAATTCCCCAGTTGTCGGTCGGAACGTCGTCGATCACCACCATGGTGGTGGCCGGGTTCTTGCCCAGCGTATCGACCATGATGTCCGTCACCTTGCGAATGACCTCCGCCTTCTTCTCGGCGGAAACGCCCTCAAGCAGTCTGATGTGGATGAACGGCATGGGTTCGTCTCCTGGTCCCGGTCGGCCTCGCGGCCCGTGGTGGGGTTCAAGCTTCTCCGAACAGCGCCCGGTAAGCCTCGATGTAGGCCTTGGGCGAGGGCTGAAGATGGTTGACGCAGAGTTCGATCAGATCCTCGCGCGATCCGGCTTTCAGCGCCTCGATCATCCGCTCGTGCTGGTCGCGTGATCCCGCGAACATGCGGGGGTCGCGCCCGACGTAGAAGCGGATGACGTTCGACTTCATGGCGAACAGGTTGATGGCTTCCGCCAGATAGGGATTGCCGCACGCCGCGAAAAGGACCTGATGGAAGCGGATATTGGCGCGGTAAATGGTCTTCAGATCCCCCACCTCGACCGCCTTGGCATGTGAGCGGTGGATGGCCGTCAGTTCCCGGATCAAATCCTTCTCGGCGGGCAACGGGATCATGCTGGCTGCCTTGACTTCCAGCAGCTCGCGGATGGAATAAAGCTGCGCCACCTCCTGCGGGGTGAATTCGCACACCCGCGCACCCTTGCCGCGCAGACGCACCACGATCCCGACCCGTTCCAGCTCGAGCAGGGCCTGACGGATGATGTGCCGCTTGACCCCGAAACGCTCGACGAGTTCCTCCTCGACCAGCCGCTCCCGAGGCCGCAAACGTCCGAAGACGATGTCCTCTTCCAGCTGTTCGACGACCAGCGTCAGCGCCTCGACGGTTCCCAGCATCCGGTGGCCCCCCGCCACAGTCATTGCCCCCTGGGGGCGGTCCTTCCAATTAACCCGCGGGTCGGGCCGGATTTCCGGGTGCTTCCCGTCGTCCAGTCCGACCCGCGGAATACTTTCTGACAGCTTACAAGCGGAAAGCCGATCCGCGAAAGCCTATCGTCGGCCATCGCGAACCGGCCTTTCGCGTCAACTAGGCCATCTTGAAATCGACCTTCTTCAGGTCGGCGAGAAGGCTGGCCGTCCGCGCGTCGTCCAACTTGACCATCGGCGGGCGCACCTGCTCCCAGCCCGGCGCCTTGAAGAAATGCGCCACCATCTGCTTCATCGCCGGAATCATCGGATAGGCCTGGATCGTCTTGCGAACCTCGGTGATCCGGTTCTGCAGGTCGTCAGCCTGATCCGTCTTCCACTTGGCGAAAACTTCGCGGATGCCCGCCGGATTGGCATTGCCGGTGGCGGTGATGCAGCCGGCGCCGCCGGCCCGCAGACCCTGCAGCAGGAACACCTCGGAACCGGGGAACACGGTGAAGCCGGGGAAGTTCGACAGAATGGCCGCCGTATTGTTCCAGTCGCCGCCGCTGTCCTTGAGGCCGACCACGGTGTTCGGATAGGCCTTGACCAGCATCTCGATCAGCTTGAGCGAGATCGGTACGCCCGTCTGCGGCGGGATGTGATAGAGGTAGACCTGAAGGCTGGCGTCGCCCACCTTGTCGATGACATGGGCAAAGCTGTCGAACAGGCCCTGGTCCGACATGCCCTTGTAATAGAAGGGCGGCAGCATTAGAGCGCCACCGCATTTCAGCGACACCGCGTGCTTGGTCAGCTTCACGCTTTCGGTGATGTTGCAGGTACCGGTCCCCGGCATCAGTTTCTCCGCCGGGCAACCGCCCTCGATCATCGCTTCGAGCAGTTCCATCCGCTCTTCGGCCGACATCGAATTCGCTTCGCTGGTCGTTCCGAAAGGAGCCAGACCGTCCACGCCCTGGTCGAACAGCCAGCGGCAATGTTTGACGAACCTTTCCGTGTCGGGGCTCAAGTCGGCCTTGAAGGGAGTCAGAGCCGGGACCAATACGCCTTGGAATCTTTTCCGTTCCACCATTTTTTTCCTCATCATTCCGCCAGTCCCTAGACCAGCGGATCCTTGTTGTCGCGGGACACTTTATCCATATCTCGCACACGACAAAAGAGGGCGGGCTCTGGCCGTCCCGCCTAGACGCCATCCGCCAGTCGCCTCGATCGCCGAAACACCGGTGCCCAGAGGCCCCTCGGCACCTCGATGAACCATCCCCGGCGCCATCAAAATTGTCAACAATTTTGTTGACGTCATGGCGTTTTTGGTCTGTCCTAGGGCATGCGGCGCAGGCAGGAAATCCATGCATTCCGGCCGGCGCCTCCATCCACCGAATCTCCGGCGCGCCGAAAACCTGCGAAGAGGAAACAGCCATGAAAGAGCCAAGCAATAAAGGCATGCGCAAGGGTCTGACCAGTTATGGTGACCGCGAATTCTCCCTCTTCCTTCGCAAAGCCTTCATCAAGGCGATGGGATATTCGGATGCCGCGCTCGAACTGCCGGTGATCGGCATCGCCAACACCTACAGCGGCTACAACGCCTGCCACGGCAACGTGCCGGAACTGATGACGGCGATCAAACGAGGCGTCATGTTGGCCGGCGGTCTTCCCGTCGACTTCCCCACCATCTCGCTGCACGAATCCTTCGCCCATCCGACCAGCATGTTCCTGCGCAACCTGATGGCCATGGACACCGAGGAAATGATCCGGGCCCAGCCGATGGACGCGGTGATCCTCATCGGCGGCTGCGACAAGACGGTTCCGGCCCAGTTGATGGCCGCCGCCAGCGCCAACCTGCCGGCCATCGTCGTCGTCAGCGGACCGATGCTGAGCGGCACCCATGGCGCCGAGCGGATCGGCGCCTGCACCGACTGTCGGCGGCTGTGGGGCATGCACCGGGCCGGCCAGATCGACAAGGACGAGATCAACGAGATCAGCGGCGAGTTGGTCCCCTCGGTCGGCTTCTGCGGCGTCATGGGAACAGCCAGCACCATGGCCTGTATGACCGAGGCGCTGGGCATGATGCTGCCCGGCGGCGCCACCATCCCGGCGGTCAACGCGGATCGCATGCGCCATGCCGAGGAAGCCGGACGGCGCGCCGTCCAGATGGCGGCGGAAGGCCTGACGCCCGACAAGATCATCACCCCGAAATCGATCGCCAATTCCCTGCGTATCCTCATGGCGATCGGCGGCTCGACCAACGGCATCGTCCACATGACGGCGGTGGCCGGCCGGCTGGGCATCAAGGTCGACCTCGACGCCTTCGACCGCATGGGCCGCGAGACTCCGGTGCTGGTCGACCTCAAACCCTCGGGCGTCGGCTACATGGACGACTTCCACAAGGCCGGCGGGTTGCGCGTCGTGCTGCGCGAGATCAAGCATCTGCTGAACCTCGATTGCATGACCGTTTCCGGCCGTACGTTGGGCGACGAAATCGATGCCGCACCAAAGCCGTGGCCGCAACAGATCATTCGCCCGATCGACAAGCCGCTCAGCGCCAACGGCGGTATCGCGGTGCTGCGGGGCAACCTGGCCCCGCGCGGCGCCATCTTCAAGCAATCCGCCGCCGGTGCCAAATTCCAGAAGTTCACCGGGCGGGCCGTCGTCTTCGAGAACATTGAGGACATGACCAACAAGATCGACGATTCGGCGCTCGACGTCGGAGCGGACGACATCCTGGTCATGCGCAACGCCGGGCCGATCGGGGCGCCGGGCATGCCCGAGGCCGGCTACATCCCGATCCCGAAAAAGCTGGCGGAAAAAGGCGTCAAGGACATGCTGCGCATGTCGGATGCCCGCATGAGCGGTACCGCCTTCGGCTCCATCGTCCTTCACATCTGCCCCGAAGCGGCGGCCGGCGGCCCGCTGGCCCTGGTGCGCACCGGCGATCAGATTCGCCTGGACGTCGAAGCCCGCGGCCTCGACCTCCTGGTTTCCGACGAGGAAATGGACAAGCGCCGGCAACAGCTTCCGGCCCGTCAGGCCGACGACAGCCTGCGGGGCTATCGCAAGCTGTTCCTCGACCACGTACAGCAGGCCGACGAAGGGTGCGACTTCGACTTCCTGACCCGTCGGCCGTTTACCGACAAGACGCCGTGACGCCGCATCGCGCCTGACATCTGACAATGGAATGACCCCCTCGGCCCGCTCTGGCGCCGAGGGGTTTTTTCGTTGCACCCATCCGCACGGCTGTTCAGCCGCCGCTGTCGGTATCCCCCAGGGTCGCGCGTACAGCCTCGGCCAGCGTCCGCCGGGTATAGGGCTTGGAAATGAACCCGATGCCGATGGCATCGAGCTCGATCAGGTTGAGTTTGCCGGCGGCATACCCCGACGTCAGAATGATCTTCAATTCGGGCAACAGTTTCCGCGCCTCTTCGGCAAGTTCGCGGCCGTCGATGCCGCCGGGCATGATCACGTCGGAGAACAACAGATCGATGCTTTGATCGTCGCCTTGCAGGACCTCGAGGGCGCCGCGGGCGTCCGAGACCCAAAATACCTGATAGCCGAGACTGGCCAACGTGCGTTGCGCCGAGGAACCGACGTCGACATCATCCTCGACCACCAGGATGGTCTCGCTGCCGCGCGGCAACCCCGCCGCACCGGGATCGTCCACGGAGTCGGCCTCGGCCGCCGCCACGCTGCTGCCGGGAGGGACGGCGGGGAGGAAGAGCTTGACCGAGGTGCCCATCCCCACCACGCTGGAGATGGTCACGGCGCCTCCCGACTGGTTGGCGAAACCGTAGACCATGCTCAGCCCCAGGCCGCTGCCCTCGCCCGTCTTCTTGGTCGTGAAGAACGGCTCGAAGGCACGCTCGATCACCTCGGGCGCCATGCCGTCGCCGTTATCCCGGATCTCGACGCACACGTACTGGCCCGACGGCATCTCGTTGATGCGTCCCGATGCCCGGTGGATGATCTTCCGGTTGGTGCACAGAATTTCCAGCTTGCCGCCCCGCTGCTTCATGGCGTCGCGAGCATTGACGGCGAGATTGAGGATGGCGTTCTCGAACTGATTGCCATCCACGAAAACCGGGCAGAGATCGCCGGGAAATGCCGTCTGCACGGTGATGGTTTCCCCCAGCGTGCGGCGCAGTAGTTCGACCATGTCCGAAAGGACGCTGACCAAATCGAGGGTCTTCGGATTGAGCGGCTGCTTGCGCGAAAAAGCCAGTAGGCGCTCCGTCAGCTTGGCGCCGCGGTGGACGGCACGGATGGCCTCCGAGATGATCTCGCGGTGCGATTCGTTGCTGGCCAGATCCTCTTCGAGGAACTCGAGATTGGTCAGGATGACCGCCAGGATGTTGTTGAAGTCATGGGCGACACCGCCGGTCAGCTGCCCAACCGCCTCGAGCTTCTGGGCATGGCGCAGTTTTTCTTCCATCTGCTTGTGGTCGGTCATGTCCGCGCAGATGGAGCCGATACCCACCACCTCGCCCATCGAGCCGAAAATGGGAAACTTGTTGGTGAAGCCGGTGCGCACGATGTTGTGCTGGTCGGGAAACTCCACCTCATACTCGCAGGGCATCGCAGTCTCGAGCACCACCTCGTCATTCAGGGAAATGGCCCGTGCGACCTCCGGCTGGGCCATCTCGTCGGCGTGTTTTCCCATCGCCTCTTCCAGGCACACGCCATGCCTCTTCTCGAATTCGCGGTTGAACAGCACATAATATCCGTCAACGCTCCGCAAACAGATCGCCGCCGGCGAGTTGTCGATCACCGCCCGGAAACGCGCCTCGCTTTCGCGGACTGCTTCGACCGCCTGTTTCCGCTCCGTGATGTCCTGAATCTGGCGAATATTGAAAATCGGCACGCCGTCTGCATTGCGGATGGTCGAGGCGCTCAAGGCCACCCAGATGACGCAGCCGTCCTTGCGGACATACCGCTTCTCGACCTCGAAGCGGTCGAGCTTGCCGGCACGGATTCGTCGGTTTCTTTCCCGGCTGGCCTTGCGATCATCCTCGAAGGTGATCTCGTCGTACTTCAGCTGGAGGAACTCTTCCTCGGTATATCCGAGCATTTCGCGGAAGGCCCGATTCACCGCCAGGTAGCGGCCCTCGGGGTTGAAGATGGCCATGCCCACAGAGGTCTGCTCGAAGATGCTGCGGAACCTCTCTTCGCTGGCCCGCATCGCCTCCTCGGCGTGCCTGCGCTCCGCGATGTCGGCAAAGCTGACGACGGCGCCGACCACCTCGCCGTTGCGAAAGACCGGCTGGGAACGATATTCGACCGGAATGGGCTGACCGTCGCGTCGCCAGAACATCTCGTCGTCGACGTGAATGCCTCGCCGTTGGCGCATTCCCTGGAGGATGCGGCAATCCTTGGGATCGCAGGGGCTGCCGTCGGCACGCCGACTATGGATGAGGTCGTGAATCCGTTTTCCGACCAGTTCCGCGGCGTCGGAGAACCCCAGCAGGCGCACGGCCGATGGATTGCAGAACGTGCACCGTCCCGCCAGGTCGATCCCGTAGATGCCCTCGCCGGTCGACATCAGCAGGGAGCGCAGAAGCTCGGTATTGAAGGCGTGCGCCTCGTCCCGGGAACTATCGCTGGCTGGCATCTCGTCGCCGGAAGGTTTGCGGTCGCGGCGTCTCCCTTCCCGCCCGTCGGCTGGAACGGCGAAATCCTCGCCGAATTCCAGCCACCCCTGAATTTCTCCCGCTTTTTTCGTCGTAGCCATTCGATCCTCCGACGCCGCGGGTCGCTAATCGAGTTGGGAGAGCATGGGGGCGGAGTCTTCGATTTTCTGGATGTTTTCGATGCCCTGCTTGAGTTCGCTCATGATGAACTCGGCGCGGCGCACCGGGCCGCCGACGTCCTTGGCCGGAAACAGCCGCGCCCAGGC
>JACZKS010000092.1 GCA_014859895.1 Rhodospirillales bacterium | reverse complement strand
CCTCATGAAAAAGGATAGGGCCCCGACTAAGAAGGGGGAGGGGGTGACGCCATTCCTTCCCGTCACCCCCGCCCCTTTCCCGTCACCCCCGCGAAGGCGGGGTCCAGGGCAAGCGACGGAGCGGTTGCCCTGGATTCCCGCGTGCGCGGGAATGACAAAGGGGGGAAAGGCGGCCGTTCTCTTAAGGGGACGCCCTCAGCGCGCCGGCGTCAGCCCCGGCGCGTCGGTGCCGAACCAGCGGCCGCGGACGGCGTCGTAGTCGACCGTCGGGTCATAGACGTCCACCGGCAGGGCGAGTTCCTGCGCGTCGAGCCTGCCGACCGCGGAAACCAGCTGATAGGCGGCGACCACCTCGTCGCGCCGCGCGGCGGCCAGCCTGATTTCCGCCTGGAGCAGTTCCTCCTCGGCGTTGAGGACGTCGAGCGTGGTCCTGACGCCGCCCAGGCTTTCCTCGCGCACGCCGGCCAGCGACGAGCGGGCGGTTTCCACCTGGGTGCCCAGCGAGGCGATGCGCACCCGGGCGGTTTCCAGGGACTCCCACGCGGCTTCCGCGGCGCGCTCGGCGGCGCGCAGGGCCAGGTCCTGTTCCAGGCGCCGCTGGCCGTCCTGCTGCTTGGCCGCCCGCACCCGGCTGCTGATGACCCCGGCGTGATAGATCGGGACCCGGACCTGAAGCACCACCTGGGCGCCGCTGCTGTCTTCGGTGGTGTCCGAGACGCCGCGCTCGCGAACCAGCGATCCGACCACCGAGACGTCGGGGTAGAACTCCCCTTCGGCCTGGCGGACGGTGCGCTCGGCGGCACGCTCGGAATACCCGGCGGCCACGACCTCGGGGTTGTCGGTGCGCGCCGCGGCCAAGGCTTCCTCGAGCGAGGCCGGCGGCGGCAGGGGCGGCGGCAGGGTCAGTTTCGCGCCCGGCGCGAACCCGACCACCTCGACGAAGACGGCGCGGCTGGTGCGAAGCTGGCCTTCCGCGGCCTGCCTTGCCGCCGTGGCCCCAGCAAGGCGCGACGCGGCCTGCGCCACGTCGGTGCGGGTGATGTCGCCGCTGGCCTGGCGGGTGCGGCTGGCGTCCAGCTGCTGTTCCAGGACCCGCTCGTTGTTGAGGTTGAAATCCACGGTGGCCTGGTCGCGCCAGACGTCCATATAGGCGGTGGTGGCGGCCAGCAGCACCTGCTGTTCGCTGGCGCGCAGGCGGGCCCGCTGGGCCAGCACTTCGTTCTCGGCCCGCGCGATCCCGGCCACGGTCCGTCCGCCGCGATAGAGGGGTTGCGCCAGGTCCAGCGACAGCCGCTTCGGATGCGTGACCCCGTCGTCGTCGCCGAACTCCCGGCCCACGCCGGCACTGCCCGACAGCGTGACCGACGGGCGCGCGCCGCCGAGTTCCTGCGGCACGCCCTCGTTGACGACCCGCAATTGCGCCCGCGCCGCGCCCAGGCCCGGATTGGTCTGATAGGCGCCGACCTGGGCGTCGGTCAGGCTCTGCGCCCGCACCCCGGCGCCATCGGCGGCGAGGCCGCCGAGAAAAGCCGCCACGCCAATCACCCACAAACGCGGTCGCCCCAGACTCTCGGCCATTTTCCCCCCAAACGCACTCGCGTACTAAGCTTTGGAATCTTTACCATATCTACTGGAACTAGTGCAATTTCAATTGCCTCCAACGGAATCGCCCGGAAGCCGCGGGCGAGGCGTCCCCGCCCCTGAAGATTTGCATGTCCGCCCCTACGCCGCACCTGGCCATTGGCGGTAGGCCGCCCGCCTACTTTCGCCACATCTATTTAGGGCGTTCGCGCACCCCTCCCGGTACGATCCCTACCCCAAGAGAGGGAGCGGCGTCGGCCCATTGGGTGGGAAACCGGCGATTCCGCACCGCAACACCTACGCCCGGACCAAAAGGCGTAATCAACCAGGAGAATAGTAATAGACCCCCTTAATTTAGTAAAATCTGCAACGACATTGGAGATTCCCGCCATTGTAGTAGCGGCGCGGAGAGGGGGACAAATCGATGGACAGCGGACCCATGCACCATGACTCTCTGATCCTGGGGGGCGACGCCTCCCCTGTTGGCAGGACGCCGCCGGAATGGACGGCCGCCGACTCGTCGGCGGCCTTCGGGCCGATCGCGGCGGACCCATGCCGGGAAGCGCTGAGGGTCGCCTTCATCGACGATCGCGTGCTCGCCAGCGAATGCTTCGCGAGGAGCATCCAGGCGGCCTACGCCGACATTTCCGTGAGCTGCTTTTCCAGCGTCGCGGAATGGATGGCCACCGCCGATCACGACGGGGCGCCCTCGATCATTCTTCTTTACTACAACGCCAGGCGGGCGGAGGCGTGCGAACGCGACATCGAACTGCTGGCCCGCCATGCCGACGGCACGCCCGTCGTCCTGATGTCGGACGAGGAAGCCGACGCCGAGGCCATCATCCGGGCCATCGAACTGGGCGCCCGCGGCTTCATCCCGGCCAGCGTCAACCTGGTCATCGCCGTCGTCGCCATGCGCCTCGTGCAGGTCGGCGGCCTCTATGTGCCCGAGAGCATCCTCAAGTCCTCGCGGCGGCTCCTGTACGAAAGCGCCAACAGCGGCAAACGCGAGATCCACGACGTCTTCACCGAGCGGCAGGCCGCCGTCGTGCTGGCGCTGCGCCAGGGCAAGCCCAACAAGATCATCGCCCACGAGCTCAGCATGCGCGAGAGCACGGTCAAGGTGCACATCCGCAACATCATGAAGAAGCTGAAGGCCACCAACCGCACCGAGGTCGCCTTCATGACCAACACCCTCTTCAAGGACACCGGCTGCTGACCTCCGCCGGTGCGGGGGGGCCTCGGGTACATAAACGGGAGGTGAGCGTGATTCTCGACGAGGGAAGGCCGGCCGATCGCGGGTTTGGCGGCTTGCGTGATTTCTCGCGGCTGTTGGGGCGCCACAAGCTGCTGGTGGCGCTGCCGATCCTTGCCGGCCTGATCGGGGCGATAGAGATTTTCGTGGCCACCCCCAAGGGGTATGTGGCGACCGCGGTGGTCGCGCTCGACGTGCGCAAGGTCACGGTGGTGCCGGGGGACCTGGTGGTCTCGCGGCTGCCCCAGGAAAACCCGGCCCTTCGCACCGAGCTCGACATCCTGGGTTCGCGCTCGATGGCCGAAAGGGTGATCCTGCGGCGCGGTGCCGAGGCCCTGGCGCCTCTCCAGACGGCGCGCTCGGGCATCGCCGGATGGCGGCGCAACCTAAGCGCCGCCTTCGGCCACGTCACCGCCAGCGTGCTCGCCATGGCCGGCGCCGGCCCCTCGCCAGGCGAAGCCGTCGCCGCCCGGTCGCCCAGGCAGGCCCACGAGGACCTGATCGACAGCATCATCGACGGCGTGCACGCCGGCAACGACAGCCGCTCCTATACCATCCACATCTCGTTCACGGCCGACGATCCGTCGCTGGCCGCCGACGCCGCCAACACCTACGCCGAGGAATACCTGGCCCACCAGACGGCGCTCAAGCTCGAAGCCATGCGGGGCGCCAGCGATTGGCTGGGCAAGAAGGTCGAGGAGATGAGGGGGACGCTCGAGAACGCCGAGCAGGCCGTCGAGACGTTCAAGCGTCAGGCCGGCCTGTTCGACATCGGCGGCACCAGCATCGAGGACCATCGTCTCGACGTGCTGAACGCCGAGCTGGTGCGCGCGCGGGCCAGCGCCGCGGAAGCCCGGGCCCGGCTGGAAACCGCGACCGCCCTGGCGCGGGAGGCCGACGGCGTCGCCACCTTCACCGAGGCGCTGCGCTCGCCGACCGTGGTGGCGCTCCGCGACCAGCAGGCGGCGCTGCTGCGCGAATCCCAGGGGCTCCAGGACATGGGCGCGGTGAAAAGCGCCCGCCTGCCGGCCATCCAGTCGCAGCTCCGCACGCTCCGCGAACAGATCGGCCACGAGGTGGACCGGGTGCTGAAGGCGCTGGCCAACGAGGTCCAGGTCGCCGAGCGTCGGGTCGAGGACACCGAACGGGCCATCCAGACGGAAATCGCCGCCTCCGGCCGGGTCAACCAGGCAACCATCCACCTCAACCAGCTGGAGCGCGAGGCGACCGCGAACCGCACGCTGTTCGAGACCTTTCTCAACCGCTACAAGGCCATCATCGAGCAGGACGACCTGGCCGGCCCCGACGCCCAGCTGATTTCGCGCGCCCAGCCGCCGTCCGCCCCGGCGACGCCCAAGCTGCTGCCGCTGCTGGCGCTCGGCCTGATCCTCGGCACCGCGGGCGGGATCGGCGCCGCCTACCTGCGCGAGCACTATGACGATCGCGTGTGGTCGGCCGACGCGCTGGAGGAACGGGCGGGACTGCCGGTGCTGGGGGCCGTGCCGTCCCATCGCCGATGGGCCGCCAACCCGCGGCCGGCGGACGGTCCCGAGCCGTCGCTCACCGACGGCCAGACCCCTTCTCTCCAGCGGCTGCAGGCGGTTCTCCGGCTTTACCCCGGCTCGCGCACCGCCAAGGTGATCGCCTTCACCTCGGCCCTGGTGGGCGAGGGCAAGACCTTCCTGTCGATCGCGGTGGCCAGGGCCTCCGCGGCGGCCGGGGAAACGGTGCTGGTCGTCGAGGCCGACGTCCACCACCCCTCGCTCGCCGCCCGCCTGGGGCTGAAGCCGGCGTTCCGCTGGGAGGAACTGATCTCCGGCGAGAAATCGATCGACGACGTGCTGCAGCGGGACTCGCTCTCCGGCGCCTTCGTGCTGGCCGCCGGGCCCTCTCCGGCCGGGGCGACGACGCCGTTCGCCACGCCCGCCTTCACCACCGTGATGGCGGTGCTGCGCCAGCGCTTCGATCGCATCATCATCGACACGCCGCCGGTCTCGGCCTCCGCCGACGCGGCGATCCTGGGCGCCATCGCCGACGTCACCCTGCTGGTCGTGCGCTGGCGGAGGACGACGTACAACTCCGTCATCGAGACCCTGCGCCAGATGGCGCTCTGTTCGGCGCCGGTCGCCGGGATCGTGCTCAACCGGATCGATGCGCGTTCGAGCGCCCGCTATGCGCCCAGCCGTTCGCGGCCCTCGCCCCGGCAGCCCGCGCCGGTCGAGCCCCTTCGCCAGACGCGGGCGCCGCTCAGGCGCGTATGATCTCAAACCCAAGGAGCGCCGTGCCGATGATGCCCAGCCGTCCCCGATCACCAGGCCGTGGGTCCGCCCTGCGGGGCCCGGGGTTCGCCCTGCGGGGCTGGGCGATATGCGCCCTCCTGGCGGCCTGCCTCGCCCTCTGGAATGTCCCACCGGCCCACGCCCAGGGCCCGTACCGGATCGGCCCCGGCGACGTCCTGGCCGTCACCGTCTTCGGGCAGGAGGGCCTGTCGGGCCGCTTCAAGGTCAGCGCCGACGGCGCCATCAGCTATCCCCTGGTCGGCGAGATCGCCGTTTCCGGCCTCACCCGGCCCGAGATCGAGGCGAAGGTCAGCCTCCGCCTGGCCGAACAGGTGCCGACGGCCGGCGGCATCAGCGTCGACATCGCGGAATATGCGCCGGTCTTCATCATCGGCGACGTCATGCGGCCGGGGCGCTATGAATTCCGGCCCGGCATGATCGCGCTGGAGCTGCTGGCGGTGGGCGGCGGGCTCGAGCGCGCGCGGCTGGACCAGACCGGCGATCCGATCCTGCAAATGATCAACCTGGAGCGGGACCTCTACGACCTCAGGATCGTCCGCTTCGGCCAGGCCGCCCAGCGCGGCCGGCTGACGGCCGAGATCGCAGGGGAGGACTTCACCGGCGAGATCGATCCCGCCGAGGATCAGCCCATCGCCGGCGCGCAGAAGGTCCGCACCCTGGACAACGAACGGGCGCTCTTCACGGTGCGCGCCAGCGTGCTGGCCAACCGCGAACGGGCGCTGAAGCAGCAGCATGCCAACTTCGACCAGGAGATCAAGGCGCTGACCGAGGGCATCCGGCTGCACGACCAGGAGATGGCGCTCGTCACCCGGCAGCTCAATTCGGCCCAGGGGCTTGCCGAAAAGGGCCTGACCACCGAGATGCGGGTGATCTCGCTGCAACGGGAACTGACGGCCACCCGGCGCAGCGCCGTCGAGCAGCAATCCTTCCTGGCCCGCGCCCGCCAGAACCAGCTGGCCGTGGCCCTCCAGATCGAGGAACTGCGCAACACCCGGGCCAACGCCCTCGCGCTCGAACTGCGCGACCTCGACCTCGCCATCGCGCGCGCCAACGAAAGCCTGGCCACGCTGGCCAGCAGCCTGGCGGAAATGCAGACCCGCGGCTCCGCCCGCGTGGCGGGACGCGCCGGCACCATCCGCTACGAGGTGGTCCGGCTCGTCGAAGGCCAGCACGTGACGCTGCCGATCACCGAGCGCGACCCCCTGAAACCCCGCGACATCCTGCAAGTCACCCGCCAGCCC
>JACZKS010000091.1 GCA_014859895.1 Rhodospirillales bacterium | reverse complement strand
GAGGGGGGCCGGCGGGGGCTGCCCCCTTTTACGCTTTCTTAAGGGCGGCTTCCGATACTGGCCTCGAACCAGAGCCGGCGGCCTGCCGGCAAACGATGGGTTGGTGCTCATGGATCTCGACAAGCTCTCATTTTTCGCGATGGCGAAGAAGCGCCTGGCATGGCTGAACCAGCGCCAGGAGGTGCTGGCCCAGAATGTGGCCAACGGCGACACTCCCGGCTATCGGTCCAGCGATCTCAAGCCGTTTGCCTTCGAGGAACTGGTGCGGGGCGAGAACATGCAGATCAACATGGACGTCACCCAGGCCAACCATGCCGAGGGGCGGCGCAAGCGCCTGCGCGACTTTTCGGAAAAGACGGAGCGCAAGCCGTTTGAGACGGCGCCGGCCGGCAACGCGGTGATCCTTGAGGAACAGATGTCCAAGCTCAACGAGAGCGCCGTCAGCCACAAGCTGACGACCGAGCTGTACGCCAAGCACCTCAAGATGATCCGTTTGGCGATCGGCAAGGGTTGACGCGGAAGGAACGGGATATGGACGATCTTCTCAAGACCTTCAGGATTTCGGGCTCGGGCATGAAGGCCCAGGGGACCCGCCTGCGGGTGATCTCGGAAAATCTCGCCAACGCCGATTCGCTGCCGCGGGCGCCGGGTCAGCAGCCCTACCGCCGCAAGGTGGTGACGTTCAAGAACGAACTCGACCGGCGGAGCGGCCTCCATATGGTGCAGGTCGACAAGATCGCCACCGAGAATGCCGAATTCGAGAAGAGGTTCGATCCCAATCATCCGGGCGCCGACGCCGACGGCTACGTGCAGGTGCCCAATGTCAACAGCCTCATCGAAATGAGCGACATGCGCGAGGCCCAACGGTCCTACGAGGCCAACCTCAGCGTCATCAAGACATCGAAGGCCATGCTGACCGCCACCATCGACATCCTGAAGTAGCGGCCGGATCGGAAACAACGGATTTGACGGAGTAAGGGACAGATGGTGACACCGACAGCAGGCATCAACAGCGCCGCGGCGGCCTATGCCAACGCAGCCAAGCGGGTCGGTTCCGGCCTTGAGGCTCGCGATGGCGCCGCAGGCGGCGGCGATTTCGCCGACTTGGTGAAGAGCGCCCTCGACGAGGCCCGGCGCATCGGACAGCGCAGCGAGAAACTCTCCATGGAAGGTATCCGCGACAACGCCGATCTCAATCAGGTCATCACCGCGGTGGCCGAGGCGGAAGTAACCTTGCAAACGGTGGTTTCGATCCGCGACAAGGTGATCGACGCCTACAAGGAAATCCTCCGCATGCCGATCTGACGGCCGGCCGAAGGAGGCCGTCGTGACCGAAGTCACCGTTCTCGATGTGGGGCGCGACGCCATGATCGTCGTGCTCAAGCTTTCGCTGCCGTTGCTGATCGCGACGCTGGTGGTAGGGCTCATCATCGCCCTTTTCCAGGCCCTCACGTCGATCCAGGAAATGACCCTGACGTTCGTTCCCAAGATCGTTGTGGTGTTCGTCGGGCTGATCGTCTTACTGCCGTTCATGATGCGCGTCATCGTCGAGTTCGGCGAACGGTTGTTCGATCGCATTGTCGGGCTCGGGCTCGGTTAGGGCATGCTGCAGGACCTTCTCACGCTCAACATCTTCGGGTTTTTCCTGCTGTTCTGCCGGGTGGGGACCGCTTTTGTCACGCTGCCGGGCTTCAGTGCCGCTTATGTGTCGGCCGACATCCGCCTGCTCATGGCCTTGGCGGTCAGCTTTGTGCTGGCGCCGGTGGTGGTGCCCGGCCTGCCGGTTCCGCCGGCGAGTGTGCCGGGACTGATCGTGCTGATCCTGGGCGAGGTTCTGATTGGCGGGTTCTTTGGTGCACTTGGGCGCATCCTTATCGGCGCCCTGCACACGGCGGGCACCATCATCGCCTACGAGGCGTCGCTCGCCAACGCCTTCATCAACGATCCCGTCGCCGAGCAGCAGGGCTCGGTCCTTTCGGGTTTCCTCACCACCGTCGGCATCGTTCTCGTCTTCGTTACCGACCTGCATCACCTGATGCTGCGCGCCGTGGCCGACAGCTACACCCTATTCATTCCCGGAGAAATGCCGGCGGTCGGCGATTTCAGCCAGGCAATCAGCCGCTATGTGGCCGACAGTTTCGCGTTGGCGGCGCAGATCGCCTCGCCCTTCCTGTTGGCCGGCACTGCGCACTTCCTGATGCTGGGCATTCTGGGCCGGCTTATGCCGGCGCTGCCGGTCTTCTTTGTCGGATTGCCGATCCAGATCGCTACCCAGATGGCGCTCTTGGCGCTCAGTCTTTCGTCCATCATGCTGGTATTCACCGCGCGGTTCGGCGAGGGTTTCCGCGCGTTCATCATCTCCTAGGGACGCCCGATGGCCGAAGAAGACGACTCCCAAAAAACAGAAGACCCGACGCCGAAAAAGATAGAGAAGGCTCGCGACAAGGGCCAAGTGGCCATGTCGCAGGAAATCAAGAGCTGGTTGATCCTGCTGGCCGCCGCCATGGCGCTCTATGTCATGGCGGGGCCGATCATGACCGATATCCGGCGTTTGGGCCGGGGCTTTTTCGAATCGGCCCACGCCATCCCCGTCGATCCCGCCCACCTGCGCCTGCTTATGTCCGATGTGCTGCGGGAGGTTGGCGTCATCCTGGCGCCGCTGGCGGTTCTACTGGTGGTAGTCGCGCTGGCCGCCAGCATCGGCCAGTCCGGCTTGCTGATCGCGACGTCGAAGATCGAGCCCAAGATGTCGAAGATCTCGCTGATCAAGGGCTTCAAGAACAAGTTCTCGGTCCGCCAGTTCGTCGAGTTCCTCAAGGGCATCTT
This sequence comes from Rhodospirillales bacterium, assembly GCA_014859895.1. Lineage (GTDB taxonomy): Bacteria > Pseudomonadota > Alphaproteobacteria > Rhodospirillales > Shumkoniaceae > Shumkonia. Next base: position 52,000 of record JACZKS010000091.1, on the reverse strand, counting down.
CAAGATTGTGTTGGTGGCGGTGGTGGCGGTGGGGCTGGCCGTGCCGATGTTTGACGACATCACGCTGGCGCCGATGACCGATCTGGTGTGGAGCCTGCAAAAGCTGCATCGCATCTCGCTGTGGCTGGTGGCCGGCACGGTGGCCGTGATGACGGTGATCGCGCTGCTCGACTACGCCTACCAGAAATACGCCTACATGAAGCAGTTGAAGATGACCAAGCAGGAGGTCAAGGACGAGTTCAAGCAGGCCGAGGGCGATCCCCAGATCAAGGCGCAGATTCGCCGGATACGTGCCCAGCGGGCCCGCCAGCGCATGATGGCGGCGGTGCCCAAGGCCGACGTCGTGATCACCAACCCCACCCACTTCGCGGTGGCGCTGGAATACAAGATGAACGAGATGGCGGCTCCCAAGCTGGTGGCCAAGGGCATCGACACGCTGGCCCTGCGCATCCGCCAGGTGGCCGAGGAAAACGACGTGCCAATCGTCGAAAACCCGCCGCTGGCCCGCGCGCTCTACGCGGCTGTCGAACTTGACGAGGAGATTCCGCCCGAACACTTCAAGGCGGTCGCCGAGGTTATTGGGTACGTCATGCGGTTGCGTGGTAAACTGCCCTCGGCAGCGGCCGGCTGAGCCGGCGCCGGAGCGAAGGGGAAAGGACGCGATTGACGGCTGGCGACAACCATAGCGGAGTGCCTGCGACTGCGATCTCCCAAACCCCGCCGCCGGAGGCGTCGGGGTCTTTCGCCGTCCACGCCAAGAGGTGGGTGGGACATCCCTTGGCTTGGGGCGGGGTCGCTGCCGGCTTCGCCATCGCCGCCGCGCTAGGGTTGCTGGCCAACATGGCGCTGCTGGCAGGCGTGCTGGCGGTGGCGATGGGGCTGGGAGTTGTGGGGCTGGCGTGGAGTATCGGACGCCGGCACGGTCTTGACCAGGTGGCCAGACTTCTGATGGAGGCAGCGGAAACCGGGCCAGACGCCTGCCTGATTACGACCGTCGACGGGCGCTTCGTTTACGCAAATGCCGCTTTTCTCCGCCTGTTCCCGGCGGCGGCCTGCCTCGATGCGATGGGGGCCATTCTCGATGACGGCGAGCGCTGGGCCGAAGGCTTCCGTCGGCTGCGGGCGGCGGCTGCGGCCGGTGTTTCGGGGACGGCCGACCTGCCCGTCAAGGGCCAAGACGGCGCCGTCGAGTGGCGTCAGGTTTCGGTGCGGCCGCTGGCCGGCCAGCCGCCCCACGCCATCTGGCACGCCAGCGACATCACGGCCCGGCGCGAGATGGACAGCGTGCGCCAGCGCGAGGAGGAGGCGCTCGCCGATTTTCTCGACAACCTGCCGGCCGGCTTCTTCTCGGTCGATGCCGAGGGGCGCATCCTTCACGCCAATGCGACGCTTGCCGCCTGGCTGGGGCTGCCGGCAGCCCGCATGCGGGCCGAGGGTATGGCATTTGCCGACTTCGTCGTCGCCTCCGGTGCCGCCTTGCGAAACGACGAAGAACCGGCCATGGACGGCGAGGTGATGCTGGAGGCGGCCGACGGCACGGCCTTCCCCGCACTCCTTCTCCAGTCGATGCGGACCGACGAGGCCGGTGCCATGCTTTATAGCCGTTCGCTGGTGCTGCGCGACGTGGCATGGAAGGTCGGCGAGGGAGATTCGGTGGCGATCGCGCTGTCCCGCCTGTACTGGCTGTTCGACGAGGCGCCGGTCGGTATCGTGCTGCTCGACCTCCACGGTAATGTCACCGACTGCAACCGGGCCTTCCTGAAGCTGCTGGGCATCCATCGCGAGGCGGTGGCCGGGCGGCCGCTGGCCGAGCGCATGAGCAAGGAGGATCGCAGCGACCTGTCGGTGCAACTCTCCAAGGTGGTGATGGGCACCTCGCGGGCCGCCCATGTCGAGGTCCGCATGCCGGCCGCCGGCGGCCGCGAGCTGACGGTTTCGCTCTATGCCAGCCGAATGGAAGACAACCTGGGCGAGGTGTCCGGGCTGGTGCTCCACTTCATCGACACCACCGAGCAGAAGACGCTGGAGGTGCAGTTCACCCAGGCCCAGAAAATTCATGCCGTGGGCCAGTTGGCGGGCGGTATTGCGCACGACTTCAACAACATGCTGACCGCCATCATCGGCTTTTCCGACCTGTTGTTGGCCCGCCACGGCCCCGAAGACCCGTCGTTCGCCGACATCATGCAGATCAAGCACAATGCCAATCGGGCGACCAATCTGGTGCGCCAGCTTCTGGCCTTCTCGCGCAAGCAGACCTTGAAGCCGGTCGACATCGACATCGGTCATGCGCTGGCCGACCTTTCGCACATGCTGCGCCGCCTGATGGGCGAGACCATCGAGCTGTCGATCGAATCGGCGCCCGATCTCGGAATGGTAAGGGTCGACCCCGTGCAGTTCGACCAGGTGATCATCAACCTGGCGGTCAACTCACGCGACGCCATGCCGCGCGGCGGCACCCTGGCCATTCACACATCGAGCATCCAGATCGACGAGCCGATCAATCGCGGCCACGAGATGATGCCGGCCGGCTCTTACGTGCTGATCAAGGTCAGCGACACCGGCGCCGGCATTCCCAAGGAGAGCATCGGCCACATCTTCGAGCCTTTCTTCTCGACCAAGGAGAAGGGGTCCGGCACCGGACTCGGGTTGTCCACCGTCTATGGCATCGTGCGCCAGACCGGCGGCTTCATCTTCGTCGACAGTGCGCCAGGGGAGGGCACCGTCTTCGACATCTATCTGCCGGAGATCGTGGATGCCGCCGCGTGGCGGCCGGCCCCGTCCGAGACCGCCGCCGAGCGCGAGATGGCCGACGTCGATCTTACCGGCGGCGGCACCGTGCTGCTGGTCGAGGACGAGGAGGCGGTACGCATGTTCGGCGCCCGCGCCTTGCGCAACAAGGGCTACAAGGTGCTGGAGGCCGACAGCGGCGAGGGCGCGCTTGACGTCATCAACTCGAGCGGCGAATCCATCGACCTCATCATCAGCGACGTGGTGATGCCGGGCATGGATGGCCACACCTTCGTCCGCCTGGTCCGCCAGGAACTGCCCGAGGTCAAGGTCATCCTGGTATCGGGCTATGCCGAGGAGACGGTGGCCGGCGACATTCAGCGCGACCCCACGCTCCATTTCCTGCCCAAGCCCTACAGCCTTCAGCAGCTGGCCGGCAAGGCCAAGGACGTGCTGACCAAGTGAGGCGGTTGGGTATTGCCGCCGAATCGACCGGAACGGCGTGAACATTTCCTGAACTCGTGGAAATTCATGGTTTGATATCAATGAGATGATCAAGCCTCTTGCCAATGAGAACATTTCGTGTACATTCGAGCGCGTTGCATCCGGAACGACCCTGTGGAATAAGTGAGGCACGCCATGTCGCAGAGCGCTTTACGAGTCGTGGAAAAGGACGGTATGGACAAGAACAAGGCTTTGGAGGCGGCGGTCGCCCAGATCGAGCGCGCCTTCGGCAAGGGTTCCGTGATGCGGCTCGGACAGCGCGAAAGCGCGGTGGAGGCCGACGTGGTGTCGACCGGTTCGCTGGGCCTCGACATCGCGCTCGGCATCGGCGGCCTGCCGCGCGGCCGGGTGGTCGAGATTTACGGGCCGGAAAGCTCGGGCAAGACGACGCTGGCGCTGCACGTCATCGCCGAGGCACAGAAGAAGGGCGGCACCTGCGCCTTCATCGATGCTGAGCATGCGTTGGATCCCATCTATGCCCGCAAGCTCGGAGTCAATCTCGACGAGGTTCTGATCTCGCAGCCGGACGCCGGCGAGCAGGCCCTCGAGATTGCCGACACCCTGGTGCGCTCCGGCGCTATCGACGTGCTGGTGGTTGATTCCGTCGCCGCCCTGGTGCCGCGCGCCGAGCTGGAAGGCGAGATGGGCGATTCGCACATGGGCCTGCAGGCCCGCCTGATGAGCCAGGCCTTGCGCAAGCTGACCTCCTCGGTGTCGCGCTCCAATTGCATGATCATCTTCATCAACCAGATCCGCATGAAGATCGGCGTCATGTTCGGCAACCCGGAAACCACCACCGGTGGCAACGCGCTCAAGTTCTATGCCTCGGTGCGGCTCGAAATCCGCCGTATCGGCGCCATCAAGGACAAAGACGAGGTGGTCGGCAACCAGACCCGGGTCAAGGTGGTCAAGAACAAGATGGCGCCGCCCTTCAAGATGGTGGAATTCGACATCATGTACGGCGAGGGCGTGTCGAAGACCGGCGAACTTCTCGACCTCGGCGTCAAGGCCGGCATAGTCGAGAAGTCGGGCTCGTGGTTCTCCTACGAATCGGAACGTATCGGCCAGGGGCGCGAGAACGCCAAGACCTTCCTCAAGGAACATCCCGAAGTTGCCGACAAGATCGAGGCGGCTCTCCGCGGCCATGCCGGGCTGGTGATGGACGCCATGATGTCGGGCGACAGCGACGCCGCGCCCGAGACGGAGACCGGCGCCGAAGGCTAGGGAATACGATAACGGCGAGGGCGCGGCGTCCTGAAGGGTCCGCGCCCTTTTCGTTGCGCGTTTGTGGACAGGACGCCGCTTGCACGGTAAAAGCGTTCGGGCGCCGGGGTGGCGTTTCCTCGTGTCAATGAACCCTAACGCAAGTCTTGGCCATGCAAACAGTTAATGACATCCGTAAGGCGTTTCTCGACTTCTTCGTTCGCAACGGGCATACGTCCGTCGAGTCGAGTCCGCTGGTGCCGCGCAACGACCCCACCCTGATGTTCACCAACGCCGGCATGGTGCAGTTCAAGAACGTGTTCACCGGGGCCGAGACGCGGGCTTATAAGCGGGCCACGACGGCGCAGAAATGCGTGCGGGCCGGCGGCAAGCACAACGACCTCGAGAATGTCGGCCACACGGCGCGCCATCACACCTTCTTCGAGATGCTGGGCAATTTCTCGTTCGGCGACTATTTCAAGGAAGACGCCATCTCCTTCGCCTGGCAGCTGGTGACCAAGGACTACGGTCTTTCCAAAGATCGCCTGTGCGTCACCGTCTACGCCGAGGATGACGACGCCTTCCAGTTGTGGCGCAAGATTTCCGGGTTGCCGGAGAACCGCATCATCCGTATCCCGACCTCGGACAATTTCTGGGCGATGGGCGACACCGGCCCCTGTGGCCCATGTTCCGAGATCTTCTACGATCACGGCGAACACATCCCCGGTGGCCCTCCCGGTTCGCCCGACCAGGACGGCGACCGTTTCGTCGAGATCTGGAATCTGGTGTTCATGCAATATGAGCAACTGGATGCTCAAACGCGGCACAATCTGCCCAAGCCCTCGATCGACACCGGCATGGGGCTGGAGCGTATCGCCGCCGTCATGCAGGGCACTCACGACAACTATGAAACCGACCTGATGCGCGCCCTTATCCTGGCGTCGGCCGAGGCCACCTCCACCAAGCCGGATGGAGAGCACCGCATTTCGCACCGGGTCATCGCCGACCACTTGCGGGCTTCCTGCTTCCTGATCGCCGATGACGTGCTGCCCTCCAACGAGGGGCGCGGTTATGTGCTGCGCCGCATCATGCGCCGCGCCATGCGCCACGCCGAGATGATTGGCTCGCGCGATCCGCTGATGTGGCGTCTGGTGCCGGCGCTGGTCGCCAAGATGGGCCACGCGTACCCGGAACTGGAGCGCGCCCAGCCGCATATCGAGGAGACCCTCAAGCTGGAGGAGACCCGCTTCAAGCAGACGCTGGAGCGTGGCTTGCGCCTGTTGGACGAGGCGACCGCCGAGCTCGGGGCTGAAAAGCGGCTACCCGGCGATGTCGCCTTTAAGCTCTACGACACTTTTGGATTCCCGCTCGACCTTACCCAGGATGCCCTCAGGGGCAAGGGGATCGAGGTCGACGTTGCCGGCTTCAATGCCGCCATGGCCCACCAGAAGGCCGAGGCCCGCAAAGCGTGGGCCGGCTCGGGCGAAGCGGCGACCGAAGGCGTGTGGTTCGGGATTCGTGAACAAGTGGGAGCCACCGAGTTCCTTGGCTACAGCACCGAGACGGCCGAGGCCAAAGTCGTCGCCATCGTTGTCGACGGAAAACTGGTTGATGAAGCACCTAGCAAGACAAAGGCCGCAGTCATCGTCAATCAGACGCCATTCTATGGCGAATCCGGCGGCCAAGTGGGCGATACGGGAACAATCCGGACTGAAGGCGGAATCAGCTTTGACGTCGAGGATACCCAAAAGAAGCTCGGCGACCTTTACGTCCATATCGGGACGGTTGGCGGCAATTGTGGAAGCTTGAAGACCGGCGATGCGGTGCATCTCGCCGTCAACCACGACCGCCGTTCGGCCATCCGCGCCAACCATTCGGTGACCCACCTGCTGCACGCCGCGCTGCGTGACCGCCTGGGCAACCATGTCACCCAGAAGGGCTCGCTGGTGTCGCCGGACCGTATGCGCTTCGACGTCAGCCATCCCAAGCCGATCGCGCCCGAGGAGATGGCCGAGGTGGAGGCGACGGTCAACGCCCACGTTCGCGCCAACGCCGAGGTGATGACCCGCCTCATGGACCCGGAATCGGCGGTCAAGGCCGGCGCCATGGCGCTGTTCGGGGAAAAATACGGCGACGAGGTCAGGGTCGTTTCCATGGGGACCAAGGGCGAGCCGCCGCTGTCGACCGAGCTTTGCGGAGGCACCCACGTCAAGCGTACCGGCGACATCGGCCTTTTCAAGGTGGTATCGGAGAGCGCGGTGGCGGCCGGCGTGCGGCGTATCGAGGCGTTGACCGGGGCGGGCGCCCAGGCATATCTCGCCGAGCAGGACCGCGTGCTCCAGGAGACGGCGGCTCTTCTCAAGGCGGCGCCGGCCGAGGTGCCGGCCCGCGTGACGGCGCTGATCGAAGAGCGCCGGCGGCTGGAGCGCGAGCTTTCTGACATCCGGCGCAAGATGGCGTCCGGCGGGGCGGCCAGCGGCGGCGGCGACGTCAAGGAGGTCAACGGCCTCAAGTTCGCGCCACGGCTGCTCGACGGCATGCCGGCCAAGGATCTCAAGGGGCTGGCCGACGATCTGAAGAAGCAACTCGGCTCCGGCGTCATCGCCTTGGTCAGCGTCGCCGACGGCAAGGCCTCCCTGGTGGTCGGCGTCACCGACGACCTTACCGGGAAGATCAGCGCCGTCGATCTGGTCAGGGCCGGTTCGGCCGCCGTCGGCGGCAAGGGCGGCGGCGGCCGTCCCGACATGGCCCAGGCCGGCGGCCCCGACGGCGCCAAAGCCAAAGCCGCGCTCGACGCCATTGAAACGGCACTCGCCGGGGCTTAACAACGAGACCTGCATAGAGTTCACGAAGACCCTGTGCCTTTTTTGCGGTCTTGCGTGCAAGGGCTTGGAATTTTCCGAGCCCGTCACCACGTGTTTCCCTCGCAACATGCAATTTTTTGCATATGGCGGGCCGGCGACGGCCCGCGCAGGGGGAGCACATGGACGCTGAGTTGTGGAAGCGGCTGGGCTATCCGCGGCGCCTGAAGGACGGCAGCTTTGCCGTTACGGTCGGATTCTTCGGTGACTGGTATCGGCTCAAGACGGATGAATTCGAACGCTACGTCAATGACTACGCCAGGCCGCTGTATATCGATGGGCTAAGGGACGGCGGCTTCGCGATTGGCTTTTTATGCCTTTTCATCCTGCCGGCTGGCGTCGGACTGGCGGGCCTTCTGCTCTGCAGTGCTCCCGGCCTTCTGCTTTGGGCCATCAACGTTCACGCGCGGGCGATCCGATTCGGTGCGGAATTCCGGCCGGTGCGGAACGTCGAAGTTCTCGATCATCGGTGGTCCGGATACGAACTGTGTGTGGCGTCGGTCCGCAACCGCCACGCGGTGGCTTGGGGGATCTATTCGCTGGTCCTGGGACGGATGACCGCGGAGGCATACCCGCATACGCTCATGCAATTTGCCCCATTTCTTGGATGGCCCGCGTATGCCGTCCTCTCCGGTGTCTTCTTTGCCGCAGGAGTTGTTCTGCTCGGCATGCGGGTTTACTACAAGGCGACCCGCGGCTGCCGCCTTTCGCCCGAGAATATCGGAAAGATAGAGGTGGGCGCGGCCTTCCTCATTCGAACGTGAACGGCCGCGCCGCTGCTGGCGCTACTTGGCGTCGGCGGCCACCTGCATGCGGACGATGCGGTCGGGGTCCTCGACCTCGCCGTTGCGGCTGGATTCGCCGCGCTTGATCTGGCCGACGTACTGCATACCCTCCACCACCTTGCCCCACACCGTGTACTGGCCGTCCAGATGGCTGGTTCGGGCGAAGCAGATGAAGAACTGGGAGTCGGCGCTGTTCGGGCTGGCGGCGCGGGCCATCGAGACGGTGCCGCGCACGTGCTGTTCCTTGGAGAACTCGGCCTTCAGCTTGACGCCGGAGCCACCGGTGCCGTCGCCTTGAGGGTCCCCGGTCTGCGCCATGAAACCGGCGATGACCCGGTGGAAGACGAGCCCGTCATAGAACTTCTGGCGAACCAGTTCCTTGATGCGGGCGACATGATTGGGCGCCAGATCGGGGCGCATCTCGATGACCACCCGGCCATATTCAAGATCCATATAAAGCGTGTTCTCGGGATCGGCGGCGGCGGCGCCGTTGGACGCCAGAACGGTGGTAGCCAGCAGGGCGGCCAGAAGGGGGCGCAGCTTCGCCATCGTCATTCCTTTCCTCTTCGTCAGAACGGATGCGGCCGAACCCTATCACGAACCGCCGCCGCGGAACCAGCCCGCATGATCGGAAAGGCGTGGTGGCTTCAGGGGGCGAGAATGCGCTTAAGGATGTTGGCGGCGCCGTCGGCCGGTTCCAACTCACCGGCCATGACTTGGCGTTCGAGTTCGGCCATCCAGCGGCGGCTGCGGGCGTCACGATGGAGGTGGTCGCGCAGGCCGTCTTCGACGGCCTCCCACAACCAGGCCCGCGCCTGTGCGCCGCGCCGCGCCGCGATGCCGTCGGAGCCGGCGTGGGCGGCGCGAAAAGCCTCGATGGCCCGCCAAACCTCGGCCACGCCGGTGCCCTCGAGGGCCGAGGCCGGAAGAACGGGAGGCTGCCAGAGGGGGGATCGCGGTCGCATCAGGCCGAGCGCGCTGGCGTAGTCGTCGCGGATGCGCCGGGCGGCGTTGGCCAGTTCGCCGTCGGCCTTGTTGACCACCACGATGTCGGCCAACTCGACGATGCCGCGTTTTAGGCCCTGCAATTCGTCGCCGCCACCTGGCGCGATCAGCAGCACGAAAAGGTCGGAGAGATGGGCGACGGCGCCTTCCGACTGGCCGGTGCCGACGGTCTCGATGATGACGACGTCAAAGCCTGTCGCCTCGCAGGCCAGGATGGCCTCGCGCGTCCGCCTGGCGACGCCGCCCAGCGCGCCGCCGGACGGCGACGGGCGGACGAAGGCCCGGCCGCCCTCCTGCGCCAGGCGCTCCATGCGGGTCTTGTCGCCCAGGAGCGAGCCGCCGGTACGCGGGCTCGAAGGATCGACCGCCAGAACGGCCAGGCGATGACCGGCATCGAGGACATGCAGTCCGAGGGCTTCGATGAAGGTGGACTTGCCGACGCCTGGGGCGCCGGAAATGCCGATACGCACCGCGTTTCCGGCATTGGGCGCGATGCGGGCCAGCAGGTGGCGGGCAGCCGCGCGATGGTCGGCGCGGGTTGATTCCAGCAGCGTGACGGCACGGGCCAGTGCCCGGGTGTCGCCGCCCAGAAGGCCATTCGCCAGTTGGTCGGGATCGGGTGCCGCCATCGAAAACCGTCAGTGGGGCTTGCGGCGCGGCGTCCCGTCGGCCGGCGGCTTCGGGTCGGTGCCGAGCATCATCTTTTCGGCCAGCGCGCGCAGGCGCTGGCGGTCCTTGGCCGGCAGGTCCTCGATGACGCGTGCCTTGTCGCGCCGAACCTCCATGGCCTGGCGGATGATCTCTTCGCGGGAGGGCTTAGGCGGCTTCGTTTCGGCGGTTTCGGCCGCGGCCTTGGCTGGGGTTGGGGTGGGGGCCGGGACGGGCGCCTGGGCTGGCCCGGCGACGGCCGCATTCATGTGGACGGCGGCCTGTTTCATGGCGGCGGCGGCCTCGCCCATCTCGGCGGCGGCATCGCTCAGTTCGGCGGCCGCGGCCTTCCTCGGCCCGGCGGGGGCCTTCTTCACCTTGGCCGGCCTGCCCCTGAACAGCCTCGAAAGCCATTTGAACATGCACATTCCCGCCCAATGGTTGATCGGCACGTCCCATCCTAGCCGTTCGCCGCCGCTGGTGCCACCGGGACGGATTGGCGGCGCTTTCATGAAAATTTGTCTGGCACTTGGCGTGATCCCTTACCTATGCTGCCGCCATGAACCTGACCCATCCCATGCGAAAAGCTAAAATCGTCGCCACCCTCGGCCCCGCCAGCGCGACTCCCGAACGGATCGCCGAACTGTTCAAGGCCGGCGCCAACGTCTTCAGGCTCAACTTCAGCCATGGCAGCCATGCCGATCATGCGCGCACCCACGAGGTCATCCGCCAGCTCGAGAAGGAGGCGGGGCGCCCCATAGGCATCCTGATGGACCTGCAGGGCCCAAAGCTTCGGGTCGGGCGCATCGCCGGGGGCAAGACCAAGCTGGTGACTGGCCGATCCTTCCGGCTCGACCTGTCGCCCGAACCGGGCGACGAGACGCGGGCGCCGCTCCTCCATCCCGAAGTGTTTGCGGCGCTGGCGCCAGAGATGGCGTTGCTGCTGGCCGACGGTACGCTACGCCTCAGGGTGGTGCGTTGCGGACCTGACTTCGCCGAGACCGAGGTTGAAGTCGGTGGCGAGCTGTCGGACCACAAGGGGGTCAACCTGCCCAATGCCGTGCTCGACATCTCGCCCATGACCGAAAAGGACCGGGCCGACCTTGACTATGGCCTTGAACTGGGAGTCGACTGGGTGGCGCTGTCGTTTGTTCAGCGGGCCGACGACGTGGCCGAGCTGCGCAAGCTGGTGGACGGGCGGGCCGGCATCCTGGCCAAACTGGAGAAGCCTGCGGCCATCGACGAGCTTTACCATATCGTCGATCTGGCCGACGCCATTATGGTCGCGCGCGGTGATTTGGGCGTCGAGGTGCCGCCCGAGGATGTGCCGACCTTGCAGAAACGCATCATCCGGGCCTGCCGGCGGGCTGGCAAGCCGGTGATCGTCGCCACTCAGATGCTGGATTCGATGGTCCATTCGCCGGTGCCGACGCGGGCCGAGGCCTCCGACGTAGCGACCGCCGTCTATGATGGCGCCGATGCCGTCATGCTGTCGGCCGAAACCGCGGTCGGTGCCTATGCCGCCGAGTCGGTCGGCATGATGAGCCGCATCATCCACCGCGTGGAGCGCGACCCGCTGTACCGGCCTCTCATTGATACCCAGCGCCGCGAGCCACAGCCGACGGCGGAAGACGCCATCTCGGCGGCGGCGCGCCAGGTCGCCCACACGGTGTCGGCGGCGGCCATCGTCACCTTCACGTCGACCGGCTCGACCACGCTCCGGGCCGCGCGCGAGCGCCCGGAGGTGCCGATCCTGGGATTGACCACGACCGAACAGACGGCTCGGCGCCTGACTTTGGCCTGGGGTGTCTACCCCATCCGCGTGCGCCCGGTTACCCGCGTCGTCGAGATGGTCGCGGAGGCGACGCGCGCCGCTCGCGAGGAAAGCTTCGCGGGCAGCGGCGATCTTTTGGTGGTGACGGCGGGAATGCCGTTCGGTACGCCCGGCACCACCAACCTACTGCGCATCGCCGAACTCGACTGACCAATCGCGACATCGTTCAAAGAAAAACCCCCCGACCGGCCGAAGCCGATCGGGGGGCTCTTTTTGGGTCTTAGTTCGTCGTCACGAACCGACGAGCGGCGGCATCATGCCATTGTGGAAGATCCACGCCACCAAATAGGCGATGGGGGCGATGATGAAGACCAGCGAGACGCCATAGAGCAGAGCCATGCGGCCCAGGCCCTTCAACTTGCTGAAGTCGCTCAGCACGCCCAGCGACACGAAGGTCATGGCGAAAAACATCGAGCGCATCGGGCTTTGGACGGAGCTGGCGCCGACCTTGAGATCCTTGATGACTTCCGGCCAAATCGAAGCGATGGCCATCACCGAGAACCAGCAGAAGAGGTAGCCGAGCACGAACTTCGGGAAGCGGAACCATACTTCCGATACCGGAACGGTCGTCTGTCCCGGCTGCCGTTCCACCTTATAGACCCACAGCAGGGCCAGGAGGAACGCCCACACGCCGATGAAGATGTCGATCCAGATCTTGGTCATCAGGGCGGCGGTGAGGATCCAATCCTTCTGCCACATGATGCCCCTGCTGGCAGCATTGGCGACCATCATCTCGTCGAGAATGGCACCGGCGGCAGCGTCGGCGCCGTCTGTCTTTACGGTCATGCCCATGGCCGCGCCGTTGACAATCGGCTGGTCGGGGGCAACGGCGGTGAAGAAGCCGGGCAGCACGACGAGTTCGATCATCGCGTAGACGACGACCAGGGTGGACACCAGGGCGGGAATGATCGGCTTCGCCCGAATGGCACCGGCGGTGGCGATGGAGGCCGACACGCCGCAGATCGAGATGCCTGAGCAAAAGACGGCCGCCCATTCCCGCGGCAGACGGAAGACCTTGCGGCCCAGCGCGTAAATCAACGGCCAGAACAGCAGGTAGGCGACAAAGGTGGCGGCCGCGCCGGCGAGCGCCAATTCGATGGCGAACCCCTTGGCGGTGACGCTGTCGACCGACATGGTGCCGAGCTTGATGCCGAGGTAGACGATGGCGGTCTTGATGAACCACTCGGGCTTGCAGGCTTCCTTGATGAAGGCGGCGAAGGGCTTGAAGAAGTTGCCGATCACCAGGCCGACCAGAAGGGCGATGATGAAGCCGGTATCGCCGCCAAGCGACAGGCCCCACGTGATCCCGAACTTCTTGAACTGGTTGACCGGAGCCGCGATGTAAGCGTAGTTCCCGATGATCCAGCATGTCCACGCGAGGACATAAAGGACCGTCCAGCCTATGATGTACTTCTTGACGTCGAGGCGCATGAAATAGGCGCCGATGGACGTCAGAACCGTCCACACGACGTAGGTGGTCACGAAAGAACCGAACCAGCCCAGGCTCGCGTAAGCCTTGCTTGACGGAACGGCCCACTTGCCGGGTTCGATCCACGTCGCGGTCTTGAGCTGCCAGCCGACGAGGTCATAGCCCCAGATCGACAGCAGGCCGACGCCAAACATGCCGAGACCCAACCAGACAGCCCACCAGTCTTCGGTGTGGGCCATGCCGCTGTACCACTTTCTGTTGATTTCATTCATTGTCGTTGTCCCCCTAGATGTCCGGACTTTCCCGCCGGTTGATAGGCAGTGTGCCGCCGCGTCAGACCTCTACCCGCACAAGGCGGTTGAAGTAATGCGGAGCGTACTGGCGGATCCACGCCGGGAGCGTCGCGAAATCGAAGCCCATGAAGACGGTGAGAGTCCGACCCTGGTAGCCGCCAGCGCGGCGCAGAGTGCGGGCCAAGTCGGCATCGAGTTCGGGTAATGTCCGTCCGGCCGCTTGCAGATCGTCATTGCGGGCGATCCATTGCTCGCCGTCGTGAACGATGACCATGTCGATGTCCGACTTCATGGTTATGCCGTCCCCTCGGTTCGGGCCTGAGTTCAGGCCATTAATACTTGTCGAGGATGTAGATGTTGATCAGCGTGCCCAGGACGATCAGCCCGGCGATGCCGATGCCGACGCTCCAGACCACCAACTGGGTTTCCCACTTCTCCCAGGGTTCGGGGGCTTCGATGGCCACGTGGGGGGCGCTCTCGGCGCCGGCCGCGGGGGGCATCGTTCCCGGCCTCATGGTCACTGTTTCACTCATGTCAGGTTTCCTCCACGTTGATGATAGGTAATGTCGAAAGACAGTTGCGGCGCGTTGGAATGCGCGTGACGGAACCGGTGCTGGCCATAAACGAAGAAGGCCGCGCCCACATCGTGGCGCGGCCCCGCATCCTGCGGATAAACAATGCTTTTGTCCGCCCATGATGAAATGAGGCGGAAAATCCCGAATACCAATAATTCGCATAGACCGACGGCGCCCACAAATCGAGAACGCCATACTGCGGCCGCCTTTTAAACATCGCTCTCCCCAGGGTGTCCCAGCACCACGGTTTTTATAGAAGGGAGATACTCGTTTCCCACGAAATAAATACCGCAGAGTGCGCACTTACTCAAGAAATATGTTAATATTGAATGCGTTTCATTTGTATATTCTTGTATTCTTATATGCGTTCCTCCTCGCGCCGTACGAGCGGCGGTCATGGCCTATTGGTGACCTTTCGGACGGAGTGAACCTTTTGGATGATTTCTTGACGGCCGACGGGTATATGGGGGGCGGGTTCAGCAGGGATCGGAGCGACACGCATGACCGTCCTGGTTACGGGGGCCGCCGGCTTCATCGGGTTTCACACGTCGCTGGCCCTTCTCGCGCGGGGCGAGACCGTCGTCGGCATCGACAACGTCAACGATTACTACGACGTTTCGCTGAAACGGGCCCGCCTGGCCCGGCTGGGCGAGCATGGCGGGTTTTCCTGCCATGAGATCGACATCGCCGACCGCGAGGCCGTCTTCGCCCTCTTCGCTGCCCATCCCGACATCCGGGGCATCGTCCATCTGGCGGCCCAGGCCGGGGTTCGCTATTCGCTGATCAACCCATACGCCTATACGCACAGCAACGTCGAGGGCCACCTGGTGTTGCTGGAGGCGGCGCGGAAGCTGGAGGGGTTGAAGCATTTCGTCTACGCCTCGTCGTCGTCGGTCTACGGGACCAACACCAAGCTGCCGTTCTCGATCGACGACCGGGTGGACACGCCGATCTCCATCTACGCGGCGACCAAGAAGTCGATGGAAATGATCAGCCATGCCTACAGCCACCTATACGGGTTGCCGCTGACCGGCCTGCGTTTCTTCACGGTATACGGGCCGTGGGGCCGCCCGGACATGGCGGCCTTCCTGTTTGCCCGCAAAATCCTGGCCGGCGAGGCCATTCCCGTCTTCAATCAAGGCGACATGCGGCGCGATTTCACCTACATCGACGACATCGTCGCCGGGGTGATCGGCTGCCTCGACCATCCACCGGCGGACGGTGGCCCCAAAGCCCGCGTCTACAACATCGGCAACAACCGCTCGGAACGGCTGATGGATTACATTGCCGAGATCGAGAAGGCGCTTGGCCGCAAGGCGACGATCGACTTCCAACCGATGCAGCCGGGCGACGTCAAGGAAACCTATGCCGACATCGCGGCGACGACGCGCGACTTCGGGTTCGTGCCGCGCACGCCCATCGGCGAGGGCGTGCCCAGGTTCGTCGACTGGTATTGCGACCATTACGGAGTGAAAAGGTAAGGACGATGCGTATCCTGGTTCTGGGAGCCGGCGCGGTCGGCGGATATTTCGGCGGCCGTTTGGCCGAAGCTGGCGCCGACGTGACGTTCCTGGTCCGGCCCGGCCGCGCCAAGCAGCTGGCCGAGCGCGGCCTGGTGGTGCGCAGCAAGTCGGGGGATATCGAACGGCCGGTTCCGACGGTCGGGCGCGATTCCATTCCCGGGCCCTTCGAACTGGTGATCCTCACCTGCAAGGCTTACGACCTTAGTGACGCCATGGACGCGATCGCGCCTGCGGTCGGGCCGGAAAGTGCCGTGCTGCCGCTGCTCAACGGCCTGGCGCACATGGAGGCGTTGGACACTCGCTTCGGCGAGGGCCGCGTGCTGGGCGGCATCTGCCACATTGGCTCGACGATGACGGCCGACGGCGACATCCGTCATCTCAATCCGCTGCAGGTGCTGACCCTTGGGCCACGCTCGGGCAGGCCGTCCGAACTGTGCGCTGGCGTTGCCGACATCTTGAAGGATGGTCCGGTCAAGGTAGTGGTCAGCGACGGCATCATGCTGAACATGTGGGAAAAGTTCGTCATGTTGGCCTCGATGGCGGCCATGACCTGCCTTATGCGGGCCGCGGTCGGCGACATCATGGAAGCCAAAGAGGGCGAGGCCATCACGCTCGAGATGCTCGATGAGTGCGTGCGCGTTGCGACGGCGGCCGGCTATGCGCCGCGCGAGAAGGTGCTGGCCCAGACCCGGATGCTGCAGACCGAGCGCGGTTCGACCTTCTCGGCCTCGATGCTGCGCGACATCGAGAAGGGCGGGCCGACCGAGGGTGACCACATCGTCGGCGACATGCTCACCCGCGCCCGAGCGCTTGGCGTCACGACGCCGAACCTGCGCCTCGCCTATTGCCACCTCCAGGCCTATCAGGCCCGCCGCGCCCGCGAGGCCAAAGCCTAAGAGGAAGCACTTCGCTGGATTTCAGCCGTAAAGCGCGTTGAGGGCGTCGCCGTAGGTTTCCACGATCTTGTGGCGGCGCAATTTCAGCGTCGGCGTGATCTGCTCGTTGTCGATCGAGAAGGGGGCCGGCGCCACGACGATGCGCCTCACCTTCTCGATGGTGGACAGGTTGCGATTCACCCGATCGACGACGGCCATCATCGCGCCATGGAAGACCTTGTCGCCGGCCAGCGCCGCCAGATCGTACTCGCGACCGTTTTCGGCCGCCCAGTTCCGGCTCCACTCGGCATCGGGAACCAGCACGCCGACGAGGTGCGGCCGGCGGTCGCCGTAGACCATGGCCTGGGCGATTTCCAGTTCCAGGGTCAGCATGCCTTCGACCCGCTGGGGTGCAATGTTGTCGCCTCCCGAATTGACGATGATGTCCTTCTTGCGGTCGGTAATCAGCAGATGGCCATCCTCGTCGATGACGCCGACGTCCCCGGTGTGCAGCCAGCCGTCCTTGACCGTGCGCGCCGTCAGGTCGGGATCGCGCCAGTAGCCTTGCATGACGAGTTCGCCGCGCACCAGAATCTCGCCGTCCTCGGCGATGCGCACCTCGGTTTTTGCCAGGGGCGGGCCGACGGTGTGCATCTTGGGCCGGCTCGGCCGGTTGATCGAAACCACGGGGGCGGATTCGGTTTGGCCGTAGCCCTGGATGATGGGCAGGCCCAGCGCCTTGAAGAAGATGCCGATCTCGGGATTGAGGGGCGCGCCGCCCGAGACCATGGCCTTGAGGCGGCCGCCGAAGCGGGCCCTGGCCTTGTCGCGCACCAGCTTGTCCAGGAAGACGTCCTGGAAACGCTCGCCCCAGGTCAGGCTGCCGCCGTTGAGGTAGCGCTTGCGGCCCAGCGCGATGGCCTTGTTGAACAGCTTTTCCTTCAACCCGCCGGTCTTGCGCACGTCGACCAGGATGCGGCTGGAGATGACGTCATAAAGCCGCGGGACCGAGATCATCAGCGTGGGCCTGGCCTCGCTCATGTTCTTGACCAGCATTTCGGCGCTCTCGGCATAATAGATTTCGGCGCCAAGGTAGATGGGAAAAAATTGGCCGGCAGCGTGCTCGTAGGAATGCGAAAGCGGCAGGAAGGACAAAAACGTTTCGTTGCCGATGCCGAGCTCCTTGATGGCTTCCTGGGCGCCCTCGCAGTTGTGGAGGATGGCTCCGTGATGGAGCATCACCCCTTTCGGGGCGCCGCCGGTGCCCGAAGTGTAGATGATGGCGGCGGTGTCGGAGCGCTTCATGGCGGTCGCCGCGGCCGCGATATCGTCGCCGGCCTCGCCGCTGGCCAGGACGACGTCCCAGGCATGGATGTCGACGGTCAACCGCTGGGTGATCTCTGGCGGCTCGATGGCGATGACGAACTCCATCTCGGGCGAACGGTGCGCCGCTGGCACCAGCCTGGCGGCCAGCCGCTGGTTCGAAACGATGGCGCCCTTCGCCCCGCTATTGGTTAGGATATGCAGGTGGTCGGCCTCGGTGTTGGTGGTGTAGGCCGGCACCGCGATCGCCCCCGTTGCCATGATGGCCACTTCGGCGATCAGCCATTCCGGGCGGTTTTCCGCAACCAGCACGACGCGGTCGCCGGCAACGACGCCAAGGCCGATCAAGCCGCGCGCCAGCCTCGCCACCTGGTCGGCCGCTTGCCGCCAGGTGAGGGGACGGTAGGCACCGTCGCGCTTCATCCATAGAAACTGTTTGTCCCCCAGGGCATCGGCCTGGGCAAAAAACATGGCAACGAGGTTCGGCCATACGGGGCTGGCTGCGTTCATCACTTCCCTTGACGTCAAGCCGTTGTTGTTTGGCGGCAACATACCATTGCGGTTGTTGCCTTCCCAAGCCCACATTATATGCGACCCGTTCAAGGAGGATTCTATGCCCGCCAAAGCGAAACCCGTCACCGTCCCTGCCGAATCGTTCGAAAGTCTTCCCGAATGGGATCTGTCCGCTCTTTACTCGGCTCCCGACGATCCGGCGCTGGAAGCGGATCTGGCCTGGGCCGGCGAACGGGCCAAGGCTTTCCAGGAGGCCTACAAGGGCCGGCTGGCCGGCCTCGACGGGGCGGCCCTGGGCGGCGTCATCGCCGGGTATGAGGCTATCGTCGAGCGCATTTACAAGGCGATGAGCTATGCCCATCTGCTGTTTTCCGGCGATGTCAGCGACGCCAAGCGCGGCCGCTTTTTTCAGACCATTCGCGAGCGCGTCACGACGATTTCCACCGATACGCTTTTCTTCGAGTTGGAGATGAACCGCATCGACGACGCCACGCTGGCCAAACAGCTCGACGATCCCGCGGCCAAGCGCTATGCCCCCTGGGTGCGCGACGTCCGGGTCATGCGCCCGCACCAGCTGTCCGACGAAGTGGAGAAGCTGCTGCACGAGAAATCGGTGGCCGGACGGGCCGCTTGGGTGCGGCTGTTCGACGAGACGCTGGCCGGGCTTCGCTTCGATGTCGACGACCGCCAACTCAGCCTGTCGGAAACCCTGAACCTGATGTCCGACAAGAATGGTGCCACCCGCAAGGCGGCGGCCAAGGCGCTGGGCCATGTGCTGGGTGAAAATCTCAAGCTGTTTTCGCTGATCACCAATACGCTGGCCAAGGACAAGCAGATCGAGGACGAGTGGCGCCACTTTCCCAGGCCGGTGTCGGCGCGCAACCTAGGCAACCTGGTGGAAGACGACGTGGTCGAGGCCCTGGTCGGCTCGGTGCGCGAGGCGTTTCCCCTGCTTGCCCACCGCTATTACCGCCTGAAGGCCAAGTGGTTTGGCGTCGAGCAGCTCGATTACTGGGACCGCAACGCGCCACTGCCCGAGGATGCCGACCGCCGCTATTCCTGGGGCGAGGCGAAGGACATGGTGTTGGGCGCCTACGGCGCCTTCACGCCCGACATGGCGGCCATCGCACGGCGCTTCTTCGACGAGCGTTGGATCGACGTGCCGCCCAGGCCCGGCAAGGATTCGGGGGCGTTTTCCCACTCCACGGTTCCGTCGGCCCACCCCTTCATCCTGCTCAACTACCACGGCAAGGCGCGCGACGTGATGACCCTGGCCCACGAGTTGGGCCACGGTGTCCACCAGGTGCTGGCCGGCCGCCAGGGCGCGCTGATGGCCGATACCTCCCTGCCGTTGGCCGAAACCGCCTCGGTCTTTGGCGAGATGCTGACCTTCCGGACCCTGCTGGCCGCAGAGAAGGACCCGGCCCGGAGGCGCATTCTCCTGGCCGGCAAGGTCGAGGACATGCTGAACACGGTGGTCCGCCAGATCGCCTTCCACGAGTTCGAGACCCGTGTGCATGGCGAGCGGCGCGAGGGCGAACTGGCGGCCGAGCGCATGTGCGAAATCTGGCTCGATATCCAGCGCGACAGTCTGGGCCCGGCCCTTCGCTTCGATGACGACTACGGGGCATTCTGGGCCTACATCCCGCATTTCATCCATTCGCCGTTCTACGTCTACGCCTATGCCTTCGGCGATTGCCTGGTGAATTCCCTCTACGACGTATTCCGCCAGGGGCACCCGGAATTCCAGAAGAAATACCTGGCGATGCTGGGAGCCGGCGGCACGAAGCGCCACAAGGAACTGCTGGCGCCCTTCGGGCTCGACGCCGGCGACCCGGCGTTCTGGAAGCGGGGGCTGTCGATGATCTCGGGCTTCATCGACGAACTGGAGGCGATGGCGTGAGCGATCGCGCGCCCGGAGGCGGACGGCGGGACGGCGAGGATGGGTCACTGGGGGGCCGGGTCCGTCGGTATGCCCAGGTCGGCGCCTCGGTCGGCGGCTTGGCCGCCAAGGTTGCCGGCGGGCGGCTGTTCGGCCGTTCGGGGGTGCCGGGCGACTATGCCGGCGACCTTCGGGCGGTGCTGGGCGGCCTCAAGGGGCCGGTGATGAAGGCGGCCCAGATCCTGGCCACCGTTCCCGACCTGCTGCCGCCCGAGTACATCGCCGAACTGCAACAATTGCAGACCAACGCCCCTTCGATGGGGCGGGCATTCGTCAAGCGCCGCATGGCCAATGAGCTGGGACCCGACTGGCGCGGCCACTTTGCCGACTTCGAGCATGAGGCCGCTGCCGCTGCCTCGCTGGGCCAGGTGCACCGAGCCATCGGCCATGACGGCCGGCGGTTGGCCTGCAAGCTGCAATACCCCGACATGGCCTCGGCTGTGGAAGCCGACCTCCAACAACTCAAATTGGGTCTCGCGCTCTTTCGACGCTACGACAAGGTGATCGATCCGACGGAGATCCACGCCGAACTGTCGGTGCGGCTGCGTGAGGAATTGGACTACCGACGGGAAGCGGCCAATATGGCGCTGTTTGCCGACATGCTGGGGGCCGAAGCGACGGTCCACGTGCCGACCGCCGTGCCCGAGTTGTCGACCGGCCGGCTTTTGACCATGGACTGGCTGGACGGCCGGCACATGATCGAGGTCACCGAGGCGCCGCTGGCCGAGCGCAACCAGGTGGCCGAGGCGATGTTCCGGGCGTGGTACGTGCCCTTCTATCGCTTCGGCGTGCTGCATGGCGACCCGCATCTCGGCAACTACACGGTCGGCGCCGACCACGGGGTCAACCTGCTGGATTTCGGCTGCATCCGGGTATTTCCCCCGACCTTCGTCGGCGGGGTCATCGATCTCTATCGGGCGCTGCGCGACGGTGACGAGGAACTGGCGGCCCATGCCTACGAAACCTGGGGATTCGTCAACCTCGACCGCAAGGTGATGCGCATCCTCAATCAGTGGGCGGCCTTCCTTTACGAGCCCTTGATGGATGACCGGCCGCGCCGCATCCAGGAGCACGGATCGCCCACCTATGGCGCTTCCGTCGCCGCCAAGGTCCATCGCGAACTCAGCGAGGCGGGTGGCGTCAAGCCACCGCGCGAGTTCGTGCTGATGGACCGCGCCGCCATCGGCCTGGGTTCGGTCTTCCTGCGCCTGAAGGCGGAGCTCAACTGGCATCGCCTGTTCAACGAACTGACGGAGGGGTTCGACGCCGCCACCGTCAAGGCTAAGCAGGACGCCGCACTCGCACGCGCACAGGTGCCCATCGGCCCGTGACCCCGGCCGCTTTCCAAACTGGACCTGCCGGCCGATCCTTGCCATCATGTCCGGCCATTGCTTGGGAACGGGGGGCATCGACATGATCGTGACGACGACGGACGGCGTCGACGGACGGCGGATCACCGCCTATCTTGGCCTGGTCACCGGCGAGGCCATCATGGGCACCAACGTCTTTCGCGACCTCTTCGCCGGCGTGCGCGATTTCATCGGCGGCCGCTCGGGCTCCTACGAGAAAGAGACCCGCAAGGCCAAGGACGCGGCCATCGCCCAAATGATTGAGGAGGCCGAGACGCTGGGAGCCGATGCCGTGGTCGGCGTCGATCTCGACTACGAGGTGATCGGCGGCGACAACAAGACCCTGCTGATGGCCATCGCCAACGGCACCGCTGTCAAGCTGGGTTGACGGGGATTGCCTGCGGAGAATAGCGTGGCCGCCGTCGAAACGTGGTTTCCGACATCCGGCTGACGCGTTACACTGCCGACCGAATCGCCCGCGCGAACGACGGGCGGAGCAAAATTGGAAACGCCACTCTCTTCGGTAAGTCGGAGAAAGGGGATTTTCGCATTGCGGGAACCCTACGGGAAATGGGGAACTGCGAAGGGATTCGTCGACTTCATGTCGACGGAAAACCCGATATCTGTGAATGATCGCGCGGTGTTTGTATTGCGAAAAATTTGCAATTACGCCATATACCAGCCGCATTCAATAGCCCGAGGTAATATAGGGAATTTTCCAACATGAAAGTTGCCATACCCAAGGAGCGACAGCCCGGCGAGACCCGGGTTGCCGGTTCTCCGGACTTGGTGAAAAAATTGGTCGGTCAGGGGTTCGAGGTCATCGTCGAGAAAGGTGCCGGAGCCGCCGCCATGTTTACGGATGCCGCGTACAAGGACGCGGGCGCCACGCTGGCCAAGGATGCCGAGAGCACCCTGGCGTCGGCGGACGTGGTGTTGAAGATCCAGCGCCCGATCATCGAGGGTGGCGAGAACGAACTGGCCCTGATGAAGCGGGGAGCGGTCCTCATCGCCCATATTGGCGCTCTTTACCATCCCGACGACGTCGCGGCCTATGCCGCGGCCGGCATCACCGCCTTCGCCATGGAACTGATGCCGCGCATCTCGCGCGCCCAGTCGATGGACATCCTGTCCAGCCAGACCAACCTGGCCGGCTACAAGGCGGTGCTTGACGCGGCGGCCGAGTACGGCAGCGCCTTCCCGATGATGATGACGGCGGCCGGTACCATCGCGCCGGCCAAGGTGTTCATCATGGGGGCCGGTGTCGCCGGGCTGCAGGCCATCGCCACCGCCAAGCGCATGGGCGCGGTGGTGACCGCCACCGACGTCAGGCCGGCGACCCGCGAACAGGTGCAGAGCCTGGGCGGCAAGTTCCTGACCATCGACGCCGAGATGGAAAAGGACGCCGAAACCGCCGGCGGCTACGCCAAGGCGATGCCGCCCGAGTATATGGAAAAGCAGAAGCAGGTGGTGGCCGAGCACATCAAGAAGCAGAACATCGTCATCACTACTGCGTTGATCCCCGGCCGGCCGGCGCCGGTGCTGGTCACCGAGGACATGGTGAAGACTATGCTGCCAGGCTCGGTGATCATTGACCTGGCGGTCGAGGCCGGCGGCAACTGCCCGCTGTCGCAGCCCGGCAAGGTGGTAGTCAAGCACGGCGTCAAGATAGTCGGCCACACCAACGTGCCGGGGCGCTTGCCCACCGACGCCAGCACGCTGTTTGCCAAGAACATCCTCAACTTCATCACCCCCCACATCAAGAAAGAGACCCAGACGATCGACTTCGACTGGGATGACGAGACCGTCAAGGGCACCCTGGTGACCCGTGACGGGCAGGTGGTGAATCCGTTGCTGACTGCGAAGGAGAAATGACCATGGATCCGGCAAAGTTCGCGGACAGCGCCTCCCAGCTTGCCAACCAGGCCTCCGATCTGGCCGACAAGGCCGCCAAGCTGGCCAACGACGCCACGCAGGTCGTCGCCCACGCCCAGGCCGCCCAGGGCGGCAATGAGTTCCTGTTCCTCTTCACGGTGTTCGTGCTGGCGGTGTTCGTCGGCTTCTACGTGGTGTGGAGCGTGACCCCGGCCCTGCACTCGCCGCTGATGAGCGTGACCAACGCCATCTCCTCGGTGATCATTGTCGGCGGCCTGATCGCCGCCGGGCCGGCGGGAATCAGCGTGTCGAAGGTGATGGGCTTCATCGCCGTGATGCTGGCCTCGGTCAACATCTTCGGCGGCTTCATCGTCACCCAGCGCATGCTGGCGATGTTCAAGAAAAAAGTGAAGAAGTAGGGGGGCGGCAACATGAGCGAATCTATCGTCGGTTTCGCGTACCTGATCGCCGCCATCCTGTTCATCATGGCGCTCAGGGGCCTGAGTTCGCCGGAAACGGCGCGCAAGGGTAACTTCTACGGCATCGCCGGCATGGTCATCGCGGTGGTGACTACCCTGATTAACCCCGAGGTGGTGAGCTACGGAACCATCATCTTCGCCGTGCTGATCGGCGGATCCATCGGCACCGTGGTGGCGTTGCGCATTCAGATGACGGCACTGCCCCAACTGGTGGCGGCGTTCCACAGCCTGGTCGGCTTGGCCGCCGTGGTGGTGGCGGTGGGCGCCTTCTATCAGCCCGAGGCCTATGGCATCGGCACCTTCGGGGCCATCCACGGCGGCAGCCTGGTCGAGATGTCGCTGGGTGCCGCCGTCGGCGCCATCACCTTCTCCGGCTCCCTCATCGCCTTCGCCAAGCTGCAGGGCGTGATGACCGGCGCCCCCATCATTTTCAAGGGGCAACACCAGCTCAACGCGCTGATCGGCATCCTTATCGTCGCCCTCATCGTCTGGCTGGTCGCTTCCAACTCCCAGACGGCGTTCTGGTTGTTGGTCGTTCTGGCCTTCCTGATTGGCTTTTTGCTCATCGTCCCGATCGGCGGCGCCGATATGCCGGTGGTCGTTTCGATGCTCAACTCCTATTCGGGGTGGGCGGCGGCCGGCATCGGCTTCACGCTGGCCAACACGGCACTGATCATCACCGGTGCCCTGGTCGGCTCGTCGGGCGCCATCCTCAGCTATGTCATGTGCAAGGGGATGAACCGCTCGATCTTCAACGTCCTGCTCGGCGGTTTCGGCGGCGAAGTGGCCGGTCCGGCGACCAAGGACGGTCAGCAGCGCTCCGTGAAGGCGGGCAGCGCGGATGACGCCGCCTTCATCATGAGGAACGCCAACAAGGTGATCATCGTTCCCGGCTACGGCATGGCGGTCGCCCAGGCCCAGCACGCGCTGCGCGAGATGGCCGACAAGCTCAAGGAGGAAGGCGTCGAGGTGCGCTACGCCATCCATCCGGTGGCGGGACGCATGCCCGGCCACATGAACGTGCTGCTGGCGGAAGCCAACGTCCCCTATGACGAGGTGTTCGAACTCGAGACGATCAACCACGAGTTCTCCACCGCCGACGTTGCCTTCGTCATCGGCGCCAACGACGTCACCAACCCGGCCGCCAAGACCGATCCCGGCTGCCCGATCTACGGCATGCCGATCCTCGACGTCGAGAAGGCCGGCACCACGCTGTTCATCAAGCGCTCGCTGGCCTCGGGTTACGCAGGCCTCGACAACAGCCTGTTCTACAGCGACAAGACCATGATGCTCTTCGGCGATGCCAAGAAGATGACCGAGGAGATCGTCCAGGCCCTGGGCTGAACACGTTTGGGCTTGGTAGTGCGCGAAAGGGCGGGGCCTGTGGCCCCGCCCTTGCCATTTGACGATGGGGCCGAGGGCAACCCTCAGCCGATCAAGCCGCCGTCATCGCGCGTGATGGCGACCACGGTCGACTCCGCCCAGCCGCGGGCGCGAAAAAACGTCCGCCGCCATGACGGCGGCGGCCGGAAATCAGATGGAAAGAAAAGCGGAGTCCGAAAAGCCCGTCGCCGGGATTCTAGAAGCCTTCACGCTCCAGCCGCTTGCGCTCCAGCTTGCGGGCGCGGCGCACGGCTTCGGCCTTTTCACGGGCCTTGCGTTCCGACGGCTTCTCGTAAGACCGACGGAGCTTCATTTCACGGAAGATCCCCTCGCGCTGCATCTTCTTCTTGAGCGCCTTCAGGGCTTGATCGACGTTATTGTCGCGAACGATGACTTGCACGTTGTCCCACTGCTCCTTTCCTGCCGGCACCATACCGGACACGCCTAAGGCGCTCGGCTATATCACACCGGATTGCCGATGTGAAGGGCTCAACGATTTTGAAAGTACTGATTTTCCGTGGCGTTACCGTTTGACCTTGGCGGCCCGCCGTACATATTAACTGGCATGGCTATTCTCAAGATTGCACGTATGGGCCACCCGGTGCTGTTAGGCAAGGCGGCGCCCGTGGCCGACCCCGGGGCGCCGGAGATCCGCCGGCTGGTTTCCGACATGATTGAAACCATGGCCGACGCCCGTGGCACCGGCCTGGCGGCGCCGCAGGTGCATGTGCCGCTACGCGTCATGGTGTTCTTCGTGTCCGAGCAGCGGGCGGGGAACGGAGCCGACGAGGCGGCGGTCCCGTTGACGGTGCTGATCAACCCCGAAATTGAGCTGGTCGGGGACGCCGTCGACACCGGCTGGGAAGGCTGTCTGTCGATCCCCGGAATGACCGGCGTGGTGCCGCGCTGGCACCGCATCCGCTACCGCGGGGTGACGCCGGACGGCGAGACGGTGGAGCGCGAGGCGGCAGGATTTCATGCGCGAGTCGTTCAGCACGAGGTCGATCACCTGGAAGGCGTGCTCTATCCGATGCGGATGACCGATCTGTCGCAGTTTGCCTTTGTCGAGGAACTGAGCCGTGCCGCGGCTGACGCCCAGAGGGAAGACGCCGAGAACGAGGAGGCGGCGGAATGATCGGACTGGCCGATGGGGGGCGCCGTGGAAACCGTTGATCTGCGCGACCGCGTCCTCCTGGCGATGTTGCCCCACGTGTCGTTTGACGGCTGGAGCGAGCGCAGCCTCAAGGCCGGCGCTCGCGACGCCGGGCTGGCCCCCGAGGATGGCTTGCGGGCCTTTCCGACCGGCATGCTCGAGGCGGTTGAGCACTTCTGCGACTTCGGCGATCGGCGGATGGCCGAGGAAATGGCGAAACGGGATGTGGCAGGCCAGCGCGTCCGAGAACGGATAGCCGCCGCCGTGCGCTGCCGCCTGGAAGTGGTGGCCGATCATCGCGAGGCGGTGCGCCGGGCGTTGGCTTTCATGGCACTGCCGCAGAATGCCGGCACGGCGTCCCGCTGCACCTACCGCACGGTCAATGGCATGTGGTACGCCGCCGGCGACACCTCCGCCGATTTCAATTTCTATACTAAACGGGCACTGCTGGCCGGCGTCTATGCGGCGACCGTGCTTTATTGGCTGACCGACGAGTCCCCGGAGAGCGCCGATACCTGGGCCTTCCTCGACCGGCGGATCGACGGCATCACGACCTTCGGGAAAGTTCAGGGGCGCCTGACCAAGACCCTTGCCGACGCCGGTGGCCGGCTGGTTTCGCTGTCCAGGCGTTGCGTGGCGCTGTCGGGACGCTAGGCGCGGCCGCCGACTATCCCTCGATTTGCAGTTCCGGCACGGTCGCCGACTGCTCGGCCCGGAAGTGGTCGAGGGCGGCGGCGATTTTGGCGTCTCCGAGAGCGAGGATGGAGGCCGCCATGAGGGCGGCATTGACGGCGCCGGAATTGCCGATGGCCAGCGTAGCCACCGGCACGCCGCGCGGCATCTGGACCATCGACAGCAGGCTGTCGATACCGCCCATGCAGCGGGTCTCGATCGGAACGCCCAGCACAGGGAGCGGGGTCATCGCCGCAACAGCGCCGGGCAGGGCGGCGGCCATGCCGGCCCCGGCGATCAAGACCTTGAGGCCGCGCCCCTTGGCGCCCTTGACGTAGCTGGCCAAGCGATCGGGATGGCGATGGGCGGAAATGACGTTCGCCTCGCACGGAATGCCGAGCTTGTTCAGGGTCTCGAAGGCGTTGCGCATGGTGTTCCAGTCCGACTGGCTGCCCATGAGAATGCCGACGACGGCGCCTTTGGTATTCATGACTTCTCCGCTTGGATAGTTGCCCTCGATGGGTGGACGGAATTATAGGGGCCGTGCCGGGGATGGCAAGGCGCGGTGCATCGATATCGCCGGTCGCTGCGGGCAAATCAGGAATGACGCCGGATCATCGGACACCCAGGCGCAACCCAGGGTTTGTGCGGAGCCGTTGGCGGTGGTAGCCTGGACGAGGAGGACGTGGAGAGATGGTCGACGTCACCAGAGCCAGCGGCGTGGACCCGCTTGTCAGGGCCGACGGCCACAAGCGGCGCCAGGAGCATGAGGAGCAGGGCGGTTCCCATCCCCGGGAGGCCCCGACACGTCGCTTGCCCCGGCAGATACACGACGTCGCGCAGGTGATGGGGATTCCACCGTCGGAGTTGACGCCGCGGGTCCAGGAGGCGCTGGACATCATCGTCAGCGAGTATGATCGGGCTCGCTCCGATCTCGAACGCGAGCGCGAGCGTATCGCCTACTACCAGGATCTGGCGGACAAGGACCCGCACCTGCCGCTTGTCAATCAGCGGACCCTGATGCGCGAATTGGCGCGCCTGATCGCCCGGGCCGCCCAGACCCGCACGGTCAGCAGTCTGGCGATACTGCATATCCGCAATCTTGAAGCCACGCGGCTGCGGCACGGCCGGGCCAAGGCCGACGGTATTCTTCAGCAGGCGGCCGAAAGGCTGAGCACCGCCCTACGGGCCAGCGACATCGTTGCCAGCCTGGGCGGGGCCGAGTTTGCCGTCGTTCTGACCTTGACCGACGGTGCCGCCGCCACGGAAAAAGTGGCCGCCCTGGCCGAAGCTCTCGGGTCCGCCCTTCGGGATCGGAGCGACCCGGACTTGCCTCTCGACGTCCTTTGGGGCGTCGTGGCGTTCACCTCGGCGGACGACGCCGAGCAGGTCATGGAGGCTGCCGACCGTGACCTTCGCGGGCGAAAGGTATCAGTCGTCTGATCGTCCTTGGCGGCCCACATGCGATGGAGGCTGACAATGAAGAGCGTCGTCCATTTGGCTAAGGGAATCATCGTGTCGGCAATGATATCAGTTGGCGCAACCCAGCCCGTGGCGGCGGACACGTTCGTTTACGTGTCGAACGCCGCTGACGGAGACATCTCGACCTACCGAATGGAGTCCACCGGGGCATTGCAGCCAGGCCCCCGCGCCAAGGCGGCCGCCGTGGTCATGCCGATGGCGGTAAGTCCGGACAAGCGGTTTCTCTATGCGGCGGCCCGCTCCAAGCCCTACACGGTTTTCGTTTATGCCATCGATCGCGAAACGGGGGCATTGAAGCCGCTGCCATCTTCTCCGTTGGCGGAGAGCATGCCCTACATCTCGCTCGACAACACCGGGCGGTTCCTGTTCGCCGCCAGCTACGGCGCCCACCTGATCAGCCTCAACGCAGTGGACCAAGACGGCCGGGTCTTGCCCCAGCCCTTGCAGGTCATTCCGACGGGGCGTAACGCGCACTCCATCCGGGTGGACGCCACCAACAAGTTTGCTTTCGTTCCCAGCCTGGGCGACGACCAGGTCATGCTGTTTACCTTTGACGGGAAGACCGGCCGATTGGCGTCAAGCACACCCGCCGCCGTGCTGGTCGACGAGGGAACCGGACCGCGCCACTTCATCACGTCGAGCGACAATAAGTTTCTCTACGTCGTCAGCGAGTTTCTCGCCAAGGTGATCGTCTTCGCGCTGGACGCCAAAACCGGCCTGCTGACGCAAATCGGAGAGGCCGTCGGCCTGCCGGCCGGCAACGGCCTGCGCCCCGGCTCCCCGCGCAAGCCGATCGCCGCCGGCAGCACGGTGGCCCCGCCCGACACCAGCAAGGATATCTGGGCGGCCGACATCCACATGACGCCGGACGGCCGGTTTCTCTATATATCGGAGCGCACCAGCAATACACTGGCCGGGTTCAGCGTGAACAAGGAAACGGGGCTCCTTGCCTATCTGGGCAGCACGCCCACGGAAAAGCAGCCGCGCGGCTTCGCCATCGACGCCAAGGGCCAGTTTCTGGTCGCGGCCGGCGAGGGGTCGGACACCCTGTCGGTTTATTCGATCGACCCCGCGAGCGGCGCGCTTAAGCGGTTCGGCCAGTATCCGGTGGGCAAGGGGGCCAACTGGGTGGAGATCGTCAGTTTCGAGTGAGAGGGGCATGCGACGAACGGCTGGCGTCGGCGACCGCCGGACGCTCAGGCGATGATGTCCGGGCGCAGTTCGCTGTCCAGCTTGGCGATCTGATCCTTGAGCGCAAGCTTGCGCTTCTTCAGCCGCTGAACCTTCAGTTGGTCGAACGGCGCCGTTTCGGTCATCTGGGCGATCTGGTCGTCGAGTTGGCGATGTTCGTTCTTCAACTCCGCCAGCCTTCGTTTGAGAAGTTGCTTTTCTTCCATCGCTATCGTGGCTTGTTGCGTTTCAGATGATGATAGCAAATATCTGCGGGGAAGGGTATTGCTGAAGGGAAAAGGGCCGGACCGTACGGGTTCGGCCGGTCGACGTAAGGAAGGAAATCGATGGTGAAGTCCAAGAAGAAGCGTATCGGTCTGCTGACCAGTGGCGGCGATTGTGCGGGGTTGAATGCGGCGATCCGCGCTGTGGTCTGCCGCGCCGTGATTGGCTTTGGTTGGGAGGTGATGGGCATCCGCGAGGGAACAGCCGGCCTGTTGAAGCGCCCCCCCCTGGTCGAGGAACTCGGCATGCGCGTCTTCACCGGCAATATCCTGCGCATGGGGGGCACCATCCTGGGCACCGTCAACAAGGGCAATCCCTTTGCCTATCCGATGGCCGACGGTACCGTGAAGGATCGTTCCAACGAGGTCATCGAGGCGTGGCGGGAACTGGATATCGACGCCCTCATCGGCATCGGTGGCGACGGCAGCATGGCGATCTTGAGCCGCCTGACGCAGCAGGGCGGGATTCCCTTCATCGGCATCCCGAAGACCATCGACAACGACGTCGCCTTCACAGAATCTGCGA
Source organism: Rhodospirillales bacterium (assembly GCA_014859895.1). Classification (GTDB taxonomy): domain Bacteria; phylum Pseudomonadota; class Alphaproteobacteria; order Rhodospirillales; family Shumkoniaceae; genus Shumkonia. Next base: position 21,587 of record JACZKS010000091.1, on the reverse strand, counting down.
TCGGCTTCAACACGGCCGTGGCCAGGGCGACGGATGCCCTCGACTGCCTGCAACCGACGGCGGCCAGTCATCATCGGGTGATGATCCTGGAAGTGATGGGTCGAGACGCCGGCCATATCGCGCTGAACACGGGAATCGCCGGCGGTGCCAACGTTATTCTTATTCCCGAGATCCCCTACAATATCCAAAAGGTGGCCGACCACATCATCAACCTCAAGCAGATGGGGCGCACCCACGCCCTGGTGGTCTGCGCCGAGGCGGTCCGCACCTCGTCCGGCGAGGCGGTATACGACACCCATTCGAAGGGCGAGCGCCGATACGGCGGCATCGGCCACGTGGTCGGCGAGCAGATCGAGGAACTCACCGGGGCGGAGACGCGGGTGACCATCCTCGGCCACGTAGCGCGCGGCGGCAGCCCGGTGGCCATGGATCGCGTTTTGGCCTCGGCCTTCGGGGTGCACGCGGTCGACCTGTTGGCGGCAGGCAAGCGCGACCGCATGGTCGTCTGGCAGCACCGCGAGGTCGTCGACGTTCCCATCGAGGAGGTGATCACCCGCATGCGCGCCGTCGATGTCAACGGCACCCTGGTGCGCACCGCGAGGGGGCTGGGAATTTCCCTCGGCGACTGATCCGAAAGCCGCCAACTATCCGGGGGTCTCTCTGGCAATTTGCCGGAAGTTGTCTTATTATCGTCATGTTCCGATCGATAACTGAGGAGAAACCTGCCGATGAGCCTGGATGAAAGGATTGATGCCCTTAAGGCCAAGCATCAGGCGTTGGAAACCGAGATCGAGGAAGAGACCCACCGCCCCTGTCCAGACGACACACACATCGCCAGCTTGAAGAAGCTAAAACTGAAGATTAAAGACGAAATCGCCGTCCTCAGCCACCAGTAAGGGGCGGGAAAAACCGGCGCAGTTGGCGCCTTCGTCGTGGACGACGGCGCCAACGGTTGATTGCAAATAAAATTCGACGAAAAACAAGCAAGCGAAGGCGGCCAACCGTCGGCGCTTGAAGGTTGGGTTTGCGCGATTTTTGTCCGGCAGGCCGTTCGACGGAGGATGGTTGCGGGCTATTCCTCGGCGGGTTCGGCCGGATCGCTTTCGACAATGGTTCCTGGGCGGTCCTTTTCGGCCCGGCGGCGGGCGACGATCACCGCCATCTCCAGGTCGTGGGTCGTGCACAGCCCCAGGCTCACCGGGTTCTGCGGCTTGATGTTGGGGGCGTTCCAGTGGTTCTTGCTGCGCACCGAGTTGATGGTCGGCTTGGTCGTGCCGATCAGGCGCGAGATTTGCGCGTCGCTGAGTTCGGGATAGTTCTTAAGCAGCCAAGCGATGGCGTCCGGGCGGTCCTGGCGCTTGGAAACCGGGGTGTAGCGGGCACCCTTCGGCTTGGCGCGCGCTTCCGGCACCCGCGACTGGGCGGCGACCAGCCTTGTATCGGGGGTGCCCACGCAACGGTCGATCTCTTCCTGGGTCAACTCGCCGCTGATGACCGGGTCCAGCCCCTGGATGCCGGATCCGACCTCGCCATCGGCGATCGCCTGGACCTCAAGCGGGTGCAGATTGCAGAAATCGGCGATCTGCTCGAACGTCAAAGCAGTATTTTCCACCAGCCAGACAGCGGTGGCTTTCGGCATGAGAGGCTGCGCCATTCCTTGAGTGTCCCGCATTGCAAACACATTATGTTCGGCCGCCACCATCGCGGCAGCCGAACTTTCCGGTCCTTATTACTCCGTGACAACCGTCGGGTCAAACCGCCTAAGCGGTTTTAGTCGGCCAAACTTGGTCATTTGCCGTCGGCCGGTTATGGTTGGACCCACGGCGGGCATCGCCGTCGTGGCGTGGCATCGCAACCGACGGAGCATCGGTCATGGATATCGAGGATCTTGAGCCGCAGCACCAGAAGCCCAAGCCCAAAAACCTGGACGAGATGTCCATCGAGGCGCTGGGCGACTACATCGCCGATCTCGAATCGGAAATCGCCCGGGCGCGCGATGCCATTGCCGCGAAGCGCGCCGCCCAGAACAACGCCGACTCGGTGTTCAAAAAGTAGCGAATCAGGAGGCCGGAGGGGCCCGATAGCGCCCCTGAGCGCCGTTGGTTGGGTTGCCTGATATTAACTTTATGTTAACAGAAGGAGACTATCGTCATCCATGGGCAAGCAGAAGTTGTCTTTCTTGCCGGATTTTGCCCAAGTCTCTTCTAGCCTCCCTGTTAAACTCGGCCGTCCTTGAGAACGGCCATTTTTTTTAGATTTCCGGCCTTGACCGGTATCGATCAGCATGGCTAATATCCCATCCCAAGAAACGTCTGTTGGGCGAGTTTAACAGGGATCAGGCTTTCTGGAGTCGGGGCCGCTGAAATCAGCGGCCCCATTTTTCGTTGCCTTCATTTCCGGCGCCGCCGTGGGCGCGAAACCGAGGATGGGAGAAAGCGCTCTTTCCCCCATCCTCCCCCTGAACCCGAGGTGCCTAGGCGGCCTGACGGGCGGTGGTGTCCTGCGCCGGGACACTCTGAATGGCGATCTTGCGCGGCCGCATGGCTTCGGGAACCTCGCGCGCCAAGTCGACGTGCAGGAGCCCGTTCTTGATCTCGGCGCCGGCGATGCGGATATGGTCCGCCAGATGGAAATGACGGACAAAGGAACGCCCGGCGATGCCGCGATGCAGGAAGATGGCACCCTCGTCATCCCCGCGGGCCTTGCCGCTGATGGTCAAGGTGTTCTCCTTGACGGTGACGTCGAGATCCTCCTGATCGAAACCGGCGACGGCCATGGTGATGCGGTAGGCGTTCTCGCCGCAGGATTCGATGTTGTAGGGGGGGTAGGAGAGATTGCCCTCGTCCCTCATGGCGGCGTCCATCAGGCGCTGCATGCGGTCAAACCCGACGCTGGAACGGAAAAGCGGCGAAAAATCGATGGTTCGCATGGTCATATCCTCCTTTGCGAAGCAATATGGCGGTAAGGGACTCCGCCCCGTCCCATCGGGACCGAAAAAGGCCGGACGTCCGCTATTAACGACGATGGACCCAAGAAGGCGCCCGCCGTCGGCCATGAAATGGGTCGATGGCCGTACCCTGTCAAGCGCGCCGAAAACGATTTAAAGACCCGTCGCCTCGTAGAGGGGAACGGGGGTCTCGAAACCCTTCAGATCAAAGGGACCGCATGGCCGAAAAGAGGTTTTCGGCGCCTCGGCGTCAAGCTGCTCGCGCAGCGCGAGGGAGACCAGAACTTGCCCCGCCTTGGCGACGCCGGCGATGCGGGCTGCCAGTTGGACCGACGAACCGAAAAGGTCGTTGCCCTCGGCGATCGGTTGACCGCAATTGAGGCCGATGCCGATGGACAGCGGGTGGTCCGGTATCTGGCGCGTGTACTCGAGAAAGTCGGCGCGGATGGCGCTCGCCGCCCGCACGGCGTCGAGCCCGTTCATGAAAGCTGCCATCGTTCCGGAATCGATGTGCTTGATGCGCTTGCCGCGGAATTCGATCAGGCGGTGTTCGACCATCTGATTGTGGTCGTGGGCGATCCGGCGGGCCTTTTCGTCGCCACGCGCCCCGACGATGTCCTCGAAGCCGATCATGCGGGTGAACATGATGGTGACGAGACCGCGGGCGTCCTTGCGGGCCTGCGATAGGGTCCACTCGTCGAGGGCGCGCCACAACATGTCGGTGGAATCCGCCCGGCCCGCCAAGTGGGCGAGGACGGCCCGGCGGCCATGGCCGAACATAGCCATGTAGCGGGGGTCGGAGATCAGGTACTCGACATAGTTGGCGGCTAGCGAAGCGGCGTGGTCGGCTTCGACGCCGACGGCGCGGAGGCCGGCCGCCATGATGACCACCGTGGTCGGCATGTCGACATCCTTCTTCTGGCAAAGGCTTTCGCAGGCGCCGGCGACGAACAGGTTGATGCCGAAGCGGATATAGGAATCGCCTAAGTCATAGGCGCCGCGAGCCGGCTGGATGACCTGGCGCAGGTACTGGACGAGCAGCCCGCGCAGTTCCTCGGCCGGCTGGGGCAGGGTCGGCGGTCCGACGGCACGGCGTTGCGGGGGCGGGCGTGGCGCTCCGGTACGACGTCGAAGCGCGCTCGACGAGCCGACGGCGGGCAGACGGCGAAGCCGCGTCGGCGGCGCTCCCCGGGACCAGATGAAGGCGGAGAACGGGCGGCTGGCGCCGGTCGTCAGCGCGAAGGCCGCGGCCAGGGCGCCGACCAGGAAGATTCCCGCAAAAACGAAAAGCAGAATACCCAGCCCGCCCCCGCGTTGCGGCGAGGCGGCGGGGGAAGCGCCGTCGAGGGCATAGGCCGCGATGCCCGTCACCAGCACGGCCGAGAAGAAGGCGGCGAAGGTTCCCAGCAGGGCGCGGGGCAGGATGGCCCAGTGAGGCGACTGGACGACCGTTTGAAGCAGGCTGGCGAGGATGTTGCCCATGGCTGGCGGGGCTGCCAGGATGTGGTCGAGACTCCGGCGCAGCAGCGGGCGGCGGGCCGTGCCGGCATTCCTGCCGGCGACGGGCCTGCCAGGCATACGGCTCTTGTAGACGATGAATTCCTGGGCGATGCCGACGGCGGGATCGTAGATTTCCTTGACGACCCTGACGGCCCGAATGCCAGAACGCCGGTTTACCGACTTGGCTTGCGCGAGGGCGCGGTTTCGGCCGTCGGCTTCGAAGCGGGCATGAATCTCCCACCGCGAACCCCATCGGACGTGAACTTCATAGGTGACAGTGCGCCGTGACTGGGCCATATCGCCTCCGGGCGTGCGCCCACCGGAAGCCGCACACAGGATAACGCCGTTCCACGCCGATCTCGACGCGCTACGCAAAAAGGCCTCGTGCCCCGCAACCCGGTAACCTCGGTTACCGGAAAGGAGCTTAGCGTTCTTTTATGCCGAAGGATGTGATGGCGCGCACAAACGCGGCGCGGGGATAAAGGGCGCGCGAATACGACAAGGGCGCCGCCGATGGCAGCGCCCCGATTCTTCCGGAACGGCCGAATTACTTGAGGCCGAGGCCCTTGAACCGCTTGTTGAACTTCGCCAGCTGACCGCCGGTATCGGAAAGGCGGTGAACGCCGGTCCAGGCCGGATGGGTCTTGGGATCGATGTCGAGCCTCAAGCTGCCACCCTCCTTGCCCCAGGTCGAACGGGTCTTGTATTCGCTGCCGTCGGTCATGACGACGGTGATCTCGTGGTAATCCGGGTGAATCTTGCTTTTCATAACCTGACTCCGCATCGGCGGCGGACTATATAGCCAACGCATCCCTTGAGCGCAAGTCCGCTTTGCAGGTTTTGCAGGATAGCGACCTTCCGGGCCTGTCATGGCTCGGGACGGCGTTTGCGGACCGGCGGACGGAAGGCTACCAGAAAGGCCACCAGCATCAGGGCGGCGGAGGCGAAATAGGGGGCGTTGCGGCCGAACGTGGCGAACAGCAGGCCGGCCAGGGCCGGCCCGACGACGCGGGCCAGGATGGACGCCGAGCGCGACAGGCCGAGGATGCTGCCCTGGCTGCCTGCCTCTGCTTCCAGCGATATGAGGCTGTTGAGGGCCGGCGAGACGATGCTGAAGCCGTAGGCGAGACCGGCGGTGACGACCAGCAGGACGCCGAGGGTGTCGGCGAAGGGCAGGCTCAGGAATGCGACCGCAAGGACGGCGGCTCCCTGGAGCACCATGCGGTGGGTCCCAATATGGCGGCTCAGGGGGCCGATCAGGCTGCCCTGGATGGCGGCGCTGAGCAGGCCAAGGAAGGCCAGGAGGTATCCGTTCTGTTGCGGGCCCCAGCCGAAGGTGCGTTCCGACCACATCGCGAAAGTGGTTTCCATGCCGGCCAGCACAAGAGTGGCCAGAAAGGAAAGGCCGATCCAGAAGGCCAGGCGCCGGCCGGCCAGGACGGCGCCGACCATGCGGTGGAAGGCCACAGGTTTGCGCGCGGCGGCCGCGGCGCGCAATTCCACCGACAACGATTCCTTGAGAAGGATGGCAGTCAACACAAGCGCGGCCAGGGACATGCCGGCGGCGACGAAAGCCGGGGTCTGGTAGTCGGCTTGCAAGGGGTCGGGACCGGCCAGGATGCCGCCCAGCGCGGGGCCGGCGATGAAGCCCAGGCCGTAGGCCGCACCGATGAGGCCCATGCCGCGGGCCCGGTTTTCGGGGCCGGTGATGTCGGCGACGTAAGCGAAGGCGGCTGAAAGGTTGCCGGCCATGGCGCCGCAGAAGGCGCGGGCGGCAAACAACGTCCACAATTCGTCGGCGAGGCCGAGCCAGACGTAGGAAAGGGCGGCTCCGGCCATGCTGACCAGCAGCACCGGGCGGCGTCCGATGCGATCGCTGAGCCGTCCCCACAGGGGCGCCGAAAACAACTGGGCCAACGAATAGATGGCCATGACCAGGGTGACGACGTCGGGCGATGCCTGAAACTGTTCGGCGTAGAACGGCAGCAGCGGGATGATGACGCCGAAGCCGATGAGGTCGATCAGAACGATGAGGAAGAGTGCGAACATTCAGCCCCAGATCTCGACGGAAGAGGATGGGTCGTGCCCGGCTTGGCGCCGTCCCCGCGAATGCCGGCGCGAATCGGCAAGAGCCGATCAGCGTTCGGTCAACTTGAACTCGATGCGGCGATTGCGACGATAAGCGATTTCATCGTCCTTGGCTTCGAGCGGCTGGAACTCGCCGAACCCGGTGGCCGCCAGGCGGCCCGGAGGCAGGCCCTGCTCGATGAGGAATTGAACGACCGATATGGCGCGCGCCGTCGACAGTTCCCAGTTGGACGGAAACTTCGGCGTGTTGATCGGCCGGCGATCGGTGTGGCCATCGACCCGAAGGACCCAGTCGATGTCCGTGGGAATCCGTGCCGACAGTTCCTTCAGTGTTTGAGCCAACTGGCCGAGCTGCGTCTTTCCGCCCTCTTCGAGCTCGGCCGATGCGGTTTCGAACAGGACTTCGGACTGGAAGACGAAGCGGTCGCCGACGATGCGAATGCCCGGCTGGTTGCCCAGGATCTCGCGCAGCCGCCCGAAGAATTCGGAGCGATAGCGTGACAGTTCCTGCACCTTGGTGGCGAGCGCGGCATTGAGCCGCGACCCCAGCGAGGCGATTTGCACCTTCTGCTCGGCGGCCAGCAGTTCCGAGGCGTCCAGGGCCTTGGCGAGGCCGGCCAACTGCTCGCGCAGGGCCTTCATCTGCTGGTTCAGCAGCGCCACCTGGGCGCGCGCGCTTTCGGAGAGCTCGCGTTCGGCAAGAAGGGCGGACTCGCTTTGCTCCACCTTGCCCGACATCGCCGCGATCTGATCCTCCAGCTCCTTCTTGAGGGCTTCAAGCGATTCCACCTGGTGAACCAGGGTCGCCAGTTTCTGGACCTGTGTCTCGATCGCCGCCTTGTCGGCGAGGATCGTCTTGAAGGCGTTTTCCAGTTCCTGGTTCAGCCGCTTGGTCTCGTCAAGGGCGCCTTCGGATTTCAAGCTAAGGGTTCTGAGTGCGCTTTGCAGGTCGTCGCGCTGGGATACCGAGGCCTGCAGTTCTTCGGAAAGCTGGGAGACGTTGAGGCGAAGGTCGGCCGTCTGGGCGCGCTCCAGCGCCAACAGGTCGGCCAACTCGCTGACTTGGCCCTGAAGCCGCTGCAAGGCTTCATTTCGACCCGTCAGCGCGTTGGTCAGGAAGAACTGCGCCAGCACGAACACCATCAACAGGAAGATGATGACCATCAACAGCGTCGCCAAGCTGTCCACAAAACCCGGCCAGATGTTGGGAATGCGTTCGGATCGGCGAGCGGAAATGGCCATGATGGTATCCGGCGGAGTGGACTAACGCTCGGACATATCGGATGCGGCGGACGCCGCCGCAATCGTCCTTGCCAACAGTTTGATTTCGCTACGCACCTGCTGGATGATTTCCTCCCGCCCGGAGGTCAGTTCTTCGAGCAGGCGGGCCACATAGACGTCCAGGTTGCGGATATGGGTGCGCGTCGATTCGTCCATGCCTTCGGGCCGGGCGCCGGCGCTTTCGGCCAATCGCAAGAGGATCGGCTTCATCTCCATCTGGCTCTCGGCGAGACGCATCATCAGCGTCTGCTCGGTACGCATGTGGTCGCTAAGTGTGCCCAGCTTCTCCATCAACGTGGTGAGATTGGCGTTGGCGAGGTTGCGTTCATCTTCGCCGCGGGTCAGCGTGCGCTGCAGGTTCTCCAGGCTTTCCGCCGTCTGTTCCAAAAGTGCCTGGACGTAAACCGGCACCGACTGCTCGCCCTCACCGGAAAGGGCGCCGGAGGACAGGCGAGTCAGGCTGGAGAGCCATTCCTCCAACTCATTGTAGAAGCGGTTCTGGGCTTGGCTGGCTTGAAGGTCCAGGAAGCCCAATGCCAGCGACCCGGCAAGGCCGAAAAGCGATGAGCTGAACGCCGTCCCCATGCCGGAGAGAGGGGCTTGCAGGCCGCGCTGGAGGTCACCGAAGACGGTGCCGATGTCGGGGCCGGTGACCGACAGGCCGCCGACCACTTCGCTGATCGAGCCGACGGTATGGAGCAGACCCCAGAAAGTGCCGAGCAGACCGAGGAAGATGAGCAGCCCGATGGTATAGCGGGAAATGTCGCGCGATTCGTCAAGCCTGGAACTGATGCCGTCGAGCAAAGAGCGCATGGCCATGGTCGACAGGCTGAGCCGGTCACGCCGCTCGCCCAGCATGGTCGCCATCGGGGCCAGCAGCTTGGGGCTTTTCGCCTGCGAAAGGGTAGGGTGGTTTTGCCGGAAGCTCTCGATCCAGTCTACCTCGGGGTACAGCCGGACGACCTGACGGAAGTTGTAGAAGATGCCCAGCAGCAGAACCCCCAGAATGAGCCCGTTCAGCGGCGGGCTGGCCATGAAGGCGCTCTGGAGGGGGCTGAACAGCGCCACGCAGGCGGCAATCACCGCGATCAGGAAGAGCGCCATACGCGTGAGGAAAAGGCGGGGCCGGGTCATCGGGTGTCGGCTTTCACCTGGTTGGCGGGGGAGATCAGAGAATCATCGCTCGACAATATTGACGTCCACCCGGTTAACGGGTTCCTCGGCCGTCTTGTCGCCAAGGGCCCGCACGTCGATCCGGGTACTGCGCAGACCGTTCTCTATCAGATAGGAACGGACCGCCAGGGCGCGCGACAACGAAAGGCGCCTGGCCTTGCTGGAAGACAGAGCTTCGCCGCCAGCATAGGCCAGAAGCTGGACGCGAAGGTCCGCCTTGTCGAGGATTTCCTGAACAATGGTCTTCAGCTCGCCGCGGGCTTGCTCGGACAGCTTGGCTTCCTCCGTCTCGAAAAGCACCTTGAGAGCGTCACCGCCAGGCGTGGCCTTTCCGGTCTTGGGCAGGGCTGCCTGCTCGACCGCAGAGGGGGCGGGCGTAGCCGCGGCGACCCGTTCGGAATCGGCTGCCGGCGGCGGTGGCGGGGTCGGTACGGCGGCAGCCGGGGTCTGTGGCGCTGGCGTCTGGGGCTTTTCCACCGCTGCCGGCGGCGGTAGCGAGTCAGGCGCGGCCTGCGGTTTGGGCGGGGCAACGGCGGCCTGCGGCCTTTCGATGGCAGGGGGCGGCGGAACGGCGGAACTGGCCGGCGGCCTTGGCGCGGCAACGGCGACCTGCGGTTTTGGCACCGCGGTCAGGCTTTGCGGTTTTTCAACGGCAGGCGGCGGCGCGGAGGCAAGTTCCTGGGGTTTGGTCGGAGCCGGAGCCGCGGGTGCCGGCCGCGGCTGGGCCGGGGCTGCGGCTTGGGGTGCCGGCGGTTGAACCACGGCCGGTACCCGGAGCGCTGACTCCGGCGCCTTGACCGGCGGCATCGCCGGGCCCCTGGCGGAGGTAGCGGCCAAGCGTTCCGAGGCGGGCGACCGGGGGGCGGCCGCTTCGCTGCGTGGCTTGACGTAAAGCCGCGAAACCGGCGCTTCGATGCCCGGCATCCGCAACCGTCCGCTGAAGCCGCCGGCCGAGGGCATCGACGTCGCCGCGCCGGGGCCGGACGATCCTCCGCCCTCGAGGACGCTGAGGTCGACGGTGACGGCGGGATCGCCGCTGTCGAAGCCGGCGGTCTGCGCCAGGGCCGGGCCGCTGGCTGCGGCAAGGAGACCCACTCCCGCGGCCAGGGCCATCGCCCGCGCGGTTGGCCTGCCGATGAAATTCTTTTTCTTCATGACGCTCCGTTCCCCCGGACTCTCGAATGCGCCAAACGCCGCGCCACGGTTTCCCCGATTGACACGGACGCACCCTACCGTTTCACCATAGCCCAGGGGATTGACGGCATACAACCGATTTGCGGCAGGAAGATGGCACGCTCCCGGGCGTGCGGACGATCACCCGGCGATGCCGGGAGCCACCCGCAAGAGCGCGCACAGGGGCTCGTGCAGGAACGAGTTGGCGGCAATGACGTTCTGGTTGGCCAGGAAATCCCGGCCGCCATTGATTTCGGTGACAAATCCCCCGGCCTCGCGCACGAGGACGGCCCCAGCCGCGATGTCCCAGGCATTGATGCCGGTTTCCCAATAGCCTTCGAAGCGGCCGGCCGCCACGTAAGCCATATCGAGGGAAGCCGAGCCCAGCCGCCTGACACCGGCGGATTCCCGCATGACCGCATCCAGTTGTTGCCCGAAGTGCTCGTTCCTGAATGAACCCTTGAACGGAATGCCGGTGGCGAACAGCGAGTCCGCCAGTTCGCGGCGGGCCGAAACCCGTAGCCGCCGACCGTTGAGGAAGGCTCCCTGCCCCTTTTCCGCCCAGAACATCTGATCGGTGATCGGTTCGTAGACAACCCCGGCGAACAGGTCACGGTCGCGTTCCAGCGCAATCGAGATGGCGAAAAACGGGATGCCGTGCAGGAAGTTGGTGGTGCCGTCCAGGGGATCGATGATCCAGGTGTTGGAAGAGTCGGAACCCTCGATGACGCCGCCTTCCTCCATCAGGAAGCCGTAGCCGGGCCGGGCCTTCTTCAGTTCGGCGTGGAGAATGCTCTCGGACTTTCTGTCGGCGGTGCTGACAAAATCGGCCGGCCCCTTGCGGGAGACCTGCAGGTTCTCGACCTCGCCGAAATCGCGCACGAGATGGCGTGCCGCCTTTCGGGCAGCGGCGGTCATGACGTTGACGAGGGCTGAAGTATTGGCCATCCTGCGGCCTCAGTCCTTGGCCCGCTCGACGTAGGAACGGTCGGCAAGGTTGACGACGACGCGGGTGCCGGTCTCGACGTGCGGTGGCACAAGGATGCGCACGCCGTTCTCCAGAATGGCGTGTTTGTATGACGACGCGGCGGTCTGGCCCTTCACCACGGCGTCGGCTTCGACGATCCGGAAGATGGCCGTGTCGGGCAACGTGATGCTGATGGTCTGACCCTCGTGGGAGCCAACGGTGACCGCCATGCCCTCCTGCAGGAAGGGGACCTGGTCCTCGCCGATGAGTTCGGCCGAGAATGAAATCTGCTCGAAGGTCTCGTTGTCCATGAAGGTGTACATGTCGCCGTCGGTGAACAGGAACTGGTATTCCTTCTGTTCGAGGTGCACGCGCTCCACCGTTTCGGACGAGCGGAACCGTTCGTTCAGCTTGGTCCCGTCGCGAAGATCCTTCAATTCCGCCTGGAGGTAGGCGCCTCCCTTGCCCGGTTGGGTATGCTGGACCTTTACGGCTCGCCACAGGCGGCCCTGATGTTCGATAACCATCCCGGGGCGGATGGCGTTGCCGTTGATTTTCATGGTCGGAACCACATTCCGGAATGTCGGGAAACGCTAGCGGCGCGGACCCTATCAGCTTGCAACAGCAGACGCAACGGCGACGCGGCGCTCAGGCGTCAGCGGCCTCGGCGATGGCACGATTGAAGGCGCGAACCGCCGCCGCCGGCCCTTCGGCGTGGTTCCATACGCCGCCGACGACGGCCAGGAAGTCGGCGCCTGCCCGTACGAGCGCCGGGCAGTTCTCGACCGTGATACCGCCGATGGCGACGCAGGGCAGGGTAGCGATGTCGCTCCACCATTCGAGGATCGATGGGTCCGCCGCGGTCTTGGCGATTTTGGTGCCGGTCGGGAAAAAGGCGCCGAAGGCCACGTAGTCAGCTCCGGCCTCTCCGGCCTCGACGGCGAGATGGCGCGAGTTGTGGCAGGTGACGCCGACGATGCCGTTGGCGCCGACCGCCCGGCGCGCCTCGGCGTAGGTGGCGTCGTCCTGACCGATATGAACGCCGTCGCATCCCGTCTCGGCGGCAAGATCCGGACGATCGTTCATCAACACCGCCACGTCGCGGGCTTGGGCGATGGGGACAAGGACTTGGCTGATCCTGCGGATTTCGTCGTCGTCGACGTCCTTCAGGCGGATCTGCAGACAGGCCACGTCGTCGGCGTCGACGGCGGCCGAGAGCGCATCGGCGAAGGCCGGCAGTTCGACGCGGGGCGGCGTCACGAGATAGAGGCGGCAGGCGGAAGCAGGCATGACGGGAGTCCCTGGATGGCAAGGTGACGGCCACTCATAGACGCCTCGCCGACCCCGCGCAAGGGCCGGTCAATCCGGCTCGGCCGCACCGCGCAGCAACCAGGCTCGGCAGGCCGCCGGGGCGTCCGGCCGATCGAGCAAATCGAGAACCGGCGCCTCAGGGGCGGGGTCGATGAAGGCGCCCATCTGGCCGGCAATGTCGGCGACGGCGGCCATGGCCGCGGGGCCGGCGCGCAGGCGGATGACCTTCAGGCCATGGCGCAAGGCGTTGAGTGCGAGGCTGGCATCGTCGCCACAATCGAGGATCGCGGTAACGGTGGCGCCGGGCGTTTCGCGCGCGGCCTCGGCCACTATTTCGCGAAAGACCGCGGCGCCGAGATAGGCCGCCGCCCCCTGTGCGCTGATCAGGGTGACGGGGCAACCGACATCGGCCGCCGCCGCCAGGGCGGCCCGCGCGTGCGCCAACGTATGAATGACGATCATCGGCCCCATGATCGGCCATCATAGCGGGAGTGTGGCCGACGATCCGAACCAAAACGAAGGGCGGGGCCCCGAAAAGCCCCGCCCCGTACCGTCTCTACGGAAAAGCGATCAGCCGGCCTTCGACATGGCAAGCGTGGTGTCGGCCATCCGGTTGGAGAAGCCCCACTCGTTGTCGTACCACGACAGCACGCGGACGAGGGTTCCCTCGACCACCTGGGTCTGGGTCAGGTCGAAGATCGAACTGTGGGCATTGTGATTGAAGTCGATCGACACCAGCGGCGCGTCGTTGGCGGCGAGGATGCCCTTGAGCTCGCCCTTGGCGGCCGCGCTGATGGCGGCATTGATCTCGTCCTTGGTGGTCGCCTTTTTGGCGATGAACTTGAGGTCGACCACCGAGACGTTGGGGGTCGGCACGCGGATGGCCGAGCCGTCCAGCTTGCCGGCCAGTTCCGGCAACACCAAGCCGACCGCCTTCGCCGCGCCGGTCGAGGTCGGGATCATCGACAGCGCCCCGGCCCGGGCCCGCCGCAGGTCCTTGTGCAGGGTGTCCAGGATCGGCTGGTCGCCGGTGTAGGAATGGATGGTCGTCATGTAGCCCTTTTCGATGCCCACCACCTTGTTGAGGACGTAGGCGACCGGGGCCAGGCAGTTGGTGGTGCACGACGCGTTGGATACGATCTTGTGCTCGGGCTTCAGGACGTTGTGGTTGACGCCATAGACGATGGTGGCGTCAGCGCCCGACGATGGGGCGGAGACCAGGACCTTCGACGCGCCGGCGCCTAGATGCACCAGGGCCTTCTCCTTGGCGGTGAAGATGCCGGTGCATTCCCACACGATCTCGACGCCCAGTTCCTTCCATGGCAGTTTCGAGGGATCGCGTTCGGCGGTCACCTTGATCGGCCCCTGACCGACATCCATGGTGTCGCCCGCCACCTTGACTTCGCCCGGAAACAGGCCGTGCACGGAATCGTATCTCAGGAGGTGGGCATTGGTTTCCACCGACCCGAGGTCGTTGACGGCGACGACCACAACATCCTTACGTCCCGACTCGATCAGGGCACGCAGAGCCAAGCGACCGATGCGGCCAAACCCGTTAATTGCAACGCGGACTGCCATCTTTCTTCTCCATAGCTTCGGTTCGGATTGAACGCCCGTTTCGCCGTACGACACGGGAGAGACACGGGGACCCTCGGGCGGGTCGCACTCAATCGCCCGCGGGGCGGCTGCGGCGCAGAATTCGGCCGAACCTTTACCCTATTGACCTTCACAGTCAATGGATTTTTTGAGAGAAACGGCGGTTGACGGGGTCGTGAGGGGATGCCTATTCTAGAGTCCGTGAGCAACTCATCCATCCCCGCGCCGTCGCGCATTCAACGGGCGCGCGAGCGACTTGAGAGAGCAGTGGCCGAAATCGAGACGGCCGCGGCCTCTCGTGCTTCCGCCCGCGAGGACGTTTCCGAAGACCTGTTGGCGGCGAAGCATGCCCTCACCGAAAGCCGGAACGAGAACGCCCAAGTCCGGACCGCCACCGAGGAGGTTTCGCGTCGGCTCGACGGCGTCATCCAGCGCTTAAAAACGGTTCTGGAGGAATAGGGCATTGGCGCACGTTTCCGTTTCCATCAACGGACGAAAATACCAGATCGCCTGCGAGGACGGCCAGGAAGCCCACTTGGCGCGACTGGCCGCCTATGTCGATCGGCGGATCAACGAGCTGGTGGCCTCGGTCGGACAGGTCGGCGATGCCCAACTGCTGGTGATGGCGGGCCTGGTGATTGCCGACGAACTGTCGGATGCCTATGCCGAGGTGGAATCCCTCAAGGCGGGCGATCGCACCGCAACGGCGCGCCTCGACGCCGAGGAAAACCTCGGCGCCGCGATGGATTCAATGGCCGAGCGCATCGAAGGAGTTGCCGCGCGCCTCAAAGGCGCCTAGATACAGTGTGGGCGGCTGCTGTGAAGCACGTCAGGCCACGACATCCCTGGGGCTACTTCGATTCTCTAGGGGACTGTCCCTGCCGGACCCGTGGGTCCGGTATATGGTCACCCACCTGCGCGAGCAGGCCACGGAGGATTCTTCGGCCAACGGCTGTTGCGGCACCGCCCATCCTATGTCTCCCATATTTCCCGCCTCGGTTCCCCCGATATCCATGAAACAGCAGAAAGCGTATCTGCGCGCCGAAATGAGGCGCAAACGGCACGACTTTTGCGCCACGCTTGGGGCCGAAGCGGGCCAGCGCATCCTCGCCAATTTCCTAACGATCGCCGGCGGCTTCGGGCTCGGAGCCGGGGTTGCTGTCGCCGCCTACTGGCCGGTCGGCGACGAGGCCGACGTCCGTCCGCTGCTTTCGCATTTGCATGGAATGGGAGCCCCGTGTTTGCTGCCGGTCGTCGATGCCGCGGGGAAACCCCTGAGATTCCGCCGCTGGAACCCGGGGCAACGGCTCGATGGCGGGCCGCTGGGAACCCGGCAACCGGCTGCCAGCGCCGAGCAGGGCATTCCCTCCATCCTTCTGGTGCCGCTGCTGGCCTTCGACCGCCAGGGCTATCGCCTGGGGCAGGGCGGCGGATACTACGACAGGACCTTGCCCTTGCTGCGCGATCGCGGCAGGGTTGAGGCCGTGGGCGTGGGCTATTCCTGCCAGGAAGTGGAAACCGTGCCCTTTGGCCCGACCGACGCCCGGCTGGATTGGGTCGTCACCGAGGAAACGGCATTCAGGACCGCATACCCATGAGAATCCTCTATATCGGAGACATCGTCGGCCGAGCGGGGCGCGACCTCGTCTGCCACAAGATTCCCGACCTGCGCCGGGATTTCGGCGTCGACTTCGTCATCGTCAACGGCGAGAACGCCGCCCACGGCTTTGGCATCACCGAGAAGATCTGCCAGGCACTGTTCGCGGCCGGCGCCGACGCCATCGTCACCGGCAACCACGTGTGGGACCAGCGGGAGATCCTTGGTTTCATCGACGGCGAGTCACGCCTTCTTCGTCCCCTCAACTACCCGCCGGGCACGCCCGGGCGGGGCGTCAACGTGTACGAACTGGCCGACCATCGGAGGGTCGTGGTGGCCCAGGTCCAGGGCCGCCTGTTCATGCATGCCATCGAAGACCCTTTTCGCGCGCTTGACGCCGTGCTCGACGAATGCCGGCTGGGCAGCCAGGTGCAGGCCATCTTCGTCGATTTCCACGCCGAAGCGACCAGCGAGAAGATGGCGCTCGGACATTTTCTCGACGGCCGGGTGTCGGCGGTGGTCGGCAGCCACACTCACGTGCCCACGGCGGATGCACAGATCCTGCCCGGCGGCACCGGGTACCTTACCGACGTCGGCATGTGCGGCGACTATGACTCGGTGATCGGCATGGCAAAGGAAACGGCGATGGCCCGCCTGACCCAAGTGCTGCCGACCGAGCGGCTGGAGCCTGCCCACGGCGAGGCCACCCTCTGCGCCGTCCTGGTGGAGACCGACGATGCTTCCGGCCTGGCCGTGAGCATCGAGCCGCTGCGCATGGGCGGACGGTTGCTGCAGACGCTGCCCTGACACCTCGCATGAGACGTCTTGGCGGCGCTGGCGCCGTATCGTATATCTGTCGCCGAACAAGGCGTGGAGAACGCGGACTTTGGGCGCATCCACCCTTCTTGGGCTTCTAGTCGCCCGGGAGACTGGCCGGTGGAGCGTTTAGCTCCTTCGCCGCACGCCCAAATCTTGCCATATTGCTTTGATAGCTCAAGGCACGGTATCCGTGCGTTCTTCCACTACATATGGTACAAGCGCCCGAGTCCATCGGCAAATAAGGGGTGTGTTGGTTTATGTCGGGTCATTCCCAGTTTAAGAACATCATGCACCGGAAGGGTGCACAGGATGCCAAGCGCGCCAAAGTTTTCACCAAGCTCATCCGCGAGTTGACGGTGGCCGCCCGCGGCGGCCTGCCCGACCCTGAGTCCAATCCCCGGCTGCGTTCGGCGATCATCGCGGCGCGCACCGCCAACATGCCGAAGGATACGATGGAGCGCGCGATCAAGCGCGGGGCCGGCGGCGACGACACGGCCAACTACGAGGAGATCCGCTACGAAGGGTACGGCCCCGGCGGCGTGGCGGTGATCGTCGAGGCCTTGACCGACAACCGCAATCGCACCGCCTCGGAAATCCGCGCCGCCTTTAGCAAGCACGGGGGCAACCTGGGCGAGACGGGCAGCGTATCATTCATGTTCGAGCGCATCGGCCGCGTCGAATACAAGATGGACATCGCGTCGGCCGAAGACATGTTCGAGGCCGCGCTTGAGGCTGGCGCGACGGACGTGGAATCGGACGAGGCCGGCCATCAAATAGCCTGCGCGCCCGACGACCTGAGCACCGTGCGCGATGCCCTGGAGAAGCGTTTTGGGACGCCAGAATCGGCCCGCCTGGACTGGAAGCCGATGAACACGGTTCCCATCGACGAACAGGCCGCGTCGACGCTCTTCAAGCTGCTTGACGTATTGGACGACAACGACGACGTCCAACGGGTGTCGACCAACTTCGACGTCGATGAAGAGGTAATGGAGCGACTCAGCGCCTGATCGGCACGCTGTTTCGCGACTGGAGGAGGTTTTTGAAACCCTTGCGACTCTTGGGACTTGACCCGGGGCTTCGTATTACCGGTTGGGGCGTGATCGAGGCGTGGGACAACCGGCTCAGCCATATCGCCGACGGCATTATCGTCACCGACAGTCGTATGCCCTTGGCCGAGCGGCTGTCGGCCCTCTATGACGGCTTGATCGAGGTAATCGAGCGTTACCGTCCCGCCGAGGCCGCGGTCGAGGAAACGTTCGTCAACATGAATGCGGTGTCGACTCTCAAGCTCGGCCAGGCGCGGGGCGTGGTGGTCCTGGTGCCGGCGCGCTGCGGCGTGCCGGTGTTCGAATATCCGCCCAACCTCATCAAGAAAACCGTGGTCGGGACCGGCCACGCGGCAAAGGAACAGATCCAGATGATGGTGCGCACCCTTCTGCCCAGCAGCGCCACCAAAACGGCGGATGCCGCCGACGCTCTGGCAGCCGCCATCTGTCATGCCCACCACCGGGCAACCACACTGAGGCTTGCCCAGCGCGCGCGGCCGGCGGGGGCGACGCTATGATCGCCAAGCTGACCGGCCGTGTCGACTCGCGGGGCGATGATTGGGCGGTCATCGACGTCGGTGGCGTCGGCTATCTGGTCTTCTGTTCGGGCCGCACCCTGGCCCGGCTGGCGGACGGTACGCAAGCCAGCTTGGTGATCGAGACCCATGTCCGTGAGGATCATATCCACCTGTACGGGTTCATGGATGCGGCGGAGCGCGACTGGTTCCGCCTGCTGACCCAGGTGCAGGGCGTGGGCGCCAAGGTCGGCATGGCCATTCTCTCGACACTGAGTGTCGAGGAGATCCTGCATGCCATCGCGGCGGCCGACCGCACGGCGCTCAGCCGGGCACCGGGAGTAGGCGCCAAGCTGGCCGGACGTATCGCCAGCGAGCTCAAGGACAAGGTCGGCGCCATCGCCCTCGGCGCGGCGGCCGGCGGGCCTGGCGCCTTCGTCCGCCCGGACATGGCCGGCACGGCTGCCGGCAACACCGCGGATGCGGTTTCGGCGCTGGTCAACCTGGGCTACGGCGCTTCGGAGGCCCTGCGGGCAGTGTCACAGGCCGCGGGACGGCTCGGCCCCGACGTCGAACTGTCGGTGCTGATCCGCGCTGGGCTGAGTGAACTGGCGCCCAAGGAGCTTGCGCGATGAACGAGGTCGACCGCATGGTGGCGCCCGAACAGGCGGCGGCCGACACGGCGGAGGCCGGAATGCGCCCGCTCAGCCTCGACGATTTCGTCGGGCAGCGGCAGACCTGTGCCAACCTCAGGGTCTTCATCCAGGCCGCCCGCCAGCGCGGCGAGGCCATGGATCATGTGCTGCTTTACGGTCCGCCCGGTCTCGGCAAGACGACACTGGCGCAGATCGTCGCCCGCGAGCTCGGCGTCGGCTTTCGCGCCACCTCGGGCCCCGTCATCGTGCGGGCTGGCGATCTGGCGGCCATCCTGACCAACCTGCAGCCGCGCGATGTGCTGTTCATCGACGAGATCCACCGGCTCAATCCGGTGGTCGAGGAAATTCTCTATCCGGCGATGGAGGATCGACAGCTCGACCTCATCATCGGCGAGGGCCCGGCGGCGCGTTCGGTGCGTATCGATCTTCCGCCTTTTACCCTGATCGGCGCGACGACCCGGACCGGCCTGATTACGACGCCGCTGCGCGAGCGCTTCGGCATTCCATTGCGCGTCGTCTTTTATACCGCCGAGGAGCTTGAGCTCATCGTCAGCCGCGGGGCCCGCCTGCTCAAGGTCGAGTTGACCCGCGACGGGGCCATCGAAATCGCCCGCCGCTCGCGGGGGACGCCGCGGGTGGCCGGGCGATTGCTGCGCCGGGTACGCGACTTCGCCGCCATCGACGGCGCTGTCGCCGTCGACGCCAGTGCGGCAGATGCCGCCCTGAACCGGCTGGAGGTCGACGGTATGGGGTTGGACGCCATGGACCGGCGTTATTTGCGCTGCATCGCCGACAATTACGGCGGTGGCCCGGTCGGCGTCGAGACCATGGCGGCGGCGCTTTCGGAACAGCGCGACACCATCGAAGAGGTCATCGAGCCCTACCTTATCCAGCAGGGCCTCCTCATGCGCACGCCACGCGGCCGGGTACTGGCCCAGAATGCATACCGGCACCTCGGGCTGACGCCGCCGCCCGGTCCGGCTCAGTACGAACTGATCAATGGTGTCGAGGCTGGCGATGAGTGAAGCGGTAGGGACGGTTCACCACGGGGTCCATGTGTTTCCCGTACGCGTCTATTACGAGGACACCGATGCCGCCGGCGTCGTCTACTACGCCAATTACCTGAAGTTCGCCGAGCGGGCGCGTACGGATTTATTAAGGGTTTTGGGCATAGAACAGTCCTATTTGGCTGGCGAGGCGGGACTGGTCTTCGTCGTGCGCCGTTGCGCGGCCGATTTTCTGCGGCCGGCGCGGCTCGACGACGGACTGGAAATTCATACCGGAGTCACCGATGTCAAGGGCGCCTCGGTAGACGTGAGCCAAAGCGTGCGCCGGAACGGCGACGAATTGGTTCGCATGGAGGTCCGGATTGCCTGTATGAAGCGCGCCGATCCGGGGCGTCCAGCCCGCATTCCCCAGGGAATAAGGGCTGCCTTCGAAGCATGGCGTGATGCGAGTTAGCAGGACGTGATTGATGGAAAGAGCTACAATTGATGCCGTTACCCTCGGCGGTTCTGTCGCCGGGCTCGACTTTTCGGTGTGGGGCCTGTTTCTGCGCGCCGACATTGTCGTCCAGGTGGTTATCGTCGGGCTGCTGCTGGCCTCGATCTGGTGCTGGGCCGTTATCTTCGAGAAACTGATCGGGTTGAGGCGCCTCAACGCCAGGGCCAGCGAATTCGAGACTGCCTTCTGGTCGGGCGGCTCGCTCGACGCCCTTTACGACAATATCGGCAGTTATCCGCGCGATCCCATGTCGGCCGTCTTCGTCGCCGCAATGAAGGAGTGGCGGCGCGCTTTGGCCAAGCGCAACGGAGCGCGCACCAGCCGGGTCGGCCTCGGCGATCGCATCGACCGGGTCATGCAGATCACAGTGACGCGCGAGATGGATCGCGCCGAGCGCTACATGACGTTCCTCGCCTCGACCGGCGCCACGGCGCCGTTCATCGGATTGTTCGGGACGGTGTGGGGCATCATGAACAGCTTCCAGTCTATCGCGTTGGCCAAGAACACCAGCCTGGTGGTCGTCGCTCCCGGCATCGCCGAGGCGCTGTTCGCCACCGCGCTGGGCCTGCTTGCCGCCATTCCGGCGGTGGTCGCCTATAACAAGCTGTCGCGCGAACTGGACCGCTATGCCGGGCGCCTCGACAGCTTCGCCGGCGAGTTCTCGGCCATCATCTCGCGGCAAATGGAGGAAGCGGACTGACCATGGCCACCACGATGCCAAGACGAGGTCTGAAGCGCCTGGGCGCGCGCCGCGCCAGCCGGCCGATGAGCGATATCAACGTGACGCCGATGGTCGACGTCATGCTGGTTCTCCTCGTCATCTTCATGGTGACGGCTCCATTGTTGACCGTCGGCGTGCAGGTCGATCTGCCGAAGACGCAGGCCGCCGCTTTGGCCGGCAAGGACGAGCCGCTGGCCGTCTCGGTCGACTCGCAGGGCCGGATCTTCCTTCAAGAAACCGAGGTCGAGATCGACGCCCTGGCGCCGCGCCTGGTGGCCATCACCCACAACAATTCCGAGGCGCGGATATTCGTGCGCGGCGACCGCTCCATCAGCTACGGCCGGGTCATGGAAGTTATGGGTACGATCAATGCGGCCGGTTTCAGTAAAGTGGCTCTGATCACCGAGCAGATGCCGGAGAAAGCCACTCCGGCCGCGGGGAAGAAGGCGCCTAGATAATGGATATGCGCCGGAGCGTCGCCCTTTCGTGCGCCGTGCACGCCGCGGTTGCCGCCGTGGCGTATTTCGGGCTGCCCGAGTTGCGCAGCCCGGCGCCGATGGTCGACACTCCGATCATGGTCGAGATCCTGACGGTCGCCGAGCGGACCAACGCGCCGCCAGCCGCTCCCAAACCGGAAGCGAAGCCGGAGCCGAAGCCGGAACCGCCGCCACCGCCGCCGCCGGCGCCCGAAGCG
>JACZKS010000090.1 GCA_014859895.1 Rhodospirillales bacterium | reverse complement strand
GCACCCTCGTCGTCTCCCGCCCGCAGCAGCAGGGCCGCCGTGGCGTTGCCTTCGGCCGCCAATTGCAGCCGCCGGGCCGCCGTCACACTCAACCCCTCGGCCTCGCCCAGTACCCCCGCCAGGGCGCCGCTGCGCAAGGCTTCCTCCATCACCCACAGCACATCGGTGGCGTTGCGTCCGCGCACCACGATCAGGCGGGCAGGATCGAGGCCGAAAGCAGCCAAGCCGGGGCCATACAGGCGGCGCCCATAGCCACGCCGGCACCACAGCACCGTTCCCGTGCCGCCGGCCAAGCGCGACAGCAGGCCGGCGCAGAAGCCGGCAGCGGCCCCCCCGCCATCGGCAGTCAGCACCTCGTGCAGGGCGGCGCGCGGCAGGCCGCCCCAGGGCAGGGTCTCGTCCAGGGCCGGTGCCCCCAGCCCCAGGATGCCGCCGTCTTCACCCCGGCAGAAGGCGCCTTCCAATCCCCGGATGCGGCGGCGCAAGGTCTCCAGCACGGCCGGATCGGCGCGATGAAATCCGCTGGATCTGGACATGACGGAACAAGACCTCCACCCTGACGAACCACCCCATGCGTTCCTGTTATGTTCTATTCCTGGGGAAGCATTCCGTCAAGTCCGCCCTTATGGAAAGGCCGGAAAGGCGGCTCAGGCGAAGCGATCGATGCCGAGACCGTCCAAGTCGATCTCCGGGACCTTGCCGCTCGCCAGGTCGGCGACCAGCCGGCCAGCGCCGGCGCACATGGTCCAGCCGAGGGTCCCGTGGCCGGTGTTGATCAACAGGTTGTCGAAGCGCGTGCGGCCGATCACCGGCACGCTATCCGGCGTGGTCGGCCGAAGCCCAGCCCAGAACTCGGCCCGGGAAGCGTCCCCGCAGCGCGGGAATAGATCCATCGCCGCCTTCAGGATGGAATGGGCGCGTACCCCGCTCAGGCTAGTGTCATAGCCCGTCAGTTCGGCGGTACCGGCCACCCGCAGGCGGTCGCCCAGGCGCGAATAGACGATCTTGCGCTCGTCGTCGATGATCGCCACCCGCGGTGCCCCGTCGGTCTCATCCGTCGGGATGGTCACCGAATAGCCCTTGGCCGGATAGACCGGCAGCCGCACGCCCAGCGGCTTCAGCAGCAGCGGCGTAAAGCTGCCGGCGGCCAGCACGAACAGGTCGTAATCGTCGGCGTTCAGCGTGCCGCCGTCGGTAACGACGCCGAGGAGGTGGCCGCGATGCGCGATCAGCCGCCGAATCTGGGTGCCATAGCGGAACTGCACGCCCATGGTCCTGCAAATATCGGCCAAGCCGGCGGTGAACTTATAGGCGTCGCCGCTTTCGTCATCGGGGCTGTAGGTGCCGCCCACCAGTTTGTGGCGCGATTCCGCCAGGGCCGGCTCGCGGGCCACGCAGCCCTCGACGTCCAGCACTTCGCGGATGCAGCCGTACCGGGTCATCAGCGCGGCCTTGGGCACCGCCGCCTTGAATTCCTGGGCGTCGGAATAGACGTGCAGGATGCCGCGCTCGGCCTGGTCGTACTGGATGCCGGTATCGGCGCGGATCTGGGCCAGGCATTGGCGGCTGTAAACGGCGACCCTGAGGATGCGCTCGGTGTTGATGCGGTTGCGTTCCGCCGTGCAGTTGGCGAGGAACCGCAGGCACCAGCCGAACATCGCCAAATCGAGGCGCGGCCGGATGATCAGCGGCGCATCCTCGCGGCCCAGCCATTTGAGCGCCTTCAGTGGTGTCGCCGGCCCGGCCCACGGGTCGGCATGACTGGCTGAAATCTGGCCGCCGTTGGCGAAGCTGGTTTCCAGCCCCGGCCCCAACTGGCGGTCGAGGACGACGACCTTGTGGCCGGCCTTGGCCAGCCAATAGGCGGTGGTGACGCCGACGACACCGGCGCCCAACACCAGCACTCTCATCGGGTTGCCCCTTTCTTGTTCTTGGAAAATTCACAGGCTTTCATGGCGGCGCATTTATAATCCCGGGCCCATGGCGTCGCCTAGACCGATCTCGAACCTTTTCGCACTCCGCTCAACTCATTATGATGGTTGATAATTCTGTCCAAGAAGGCCCTTCATGACCGACACCGCGTTGCTCAGCGTCGAAGAAATGTACCAGGCGGACGCCGCCGCAGCGCGCGCCGGTGTTCCTGGTCTTGCCCTCATGGAAGCAGCGGGAACCGCCATTTTTCGCGAGATCCGAGAACGCTGGCCAACGCCGCGCGCGACGGTAGTGCTGTGCGGGCCGGGCAACAACGGCGGCGACGGATTTGTCGTCGCCCGCCTGTTGCGCGAAGCCGGCTGGCCGGTGCGCCTCGCCCTGCTGGGCGATCGCGCCAAGCTCAAGGGCGATGCTGCCGTCAA
Source organism: Rhodospirillales bacterium (assembly GCA_014859895.1). GTDB lineage: Bacteria > Pseudomonadota > Alphaproteobacteria > Rhodospirillales > Shumkoniaceae > Shumkonia. Next base: position 136,959 of record JACZKS010000090.1, on the reverse strand, counting down.
TGCCGGTCGCTGGGCCGGCGACGTCCTGCCGCTCGACGCCGCCGCCATACTGGACGGCTGCGAGTTGGTCATCGACGCCTTGTTCGGCGCCGGCCTGACGCGCCCGCTGGATGGGCCGGCCAAGGCCGTGATCGAGGCCATCAACCAGCGGCGCCTCGCCTGCGTGGCAGTGGACGTACCGAGCGGCATCCACGGTGACACCGGCCAGATCATGGGCGCCGCCCCCCAGGCCACCGTCACCGTCACCTTCTTCAGGGCCAAGCCGGGGCACTTCCTGCGCCCCGGACGCGACCTGGCGGGCACCCTGGTGGTCGCCGACATCGGCATCCCGGAGGCGGTGCTTGCCGACATCGCCTCCAAGATTGCGTTCAACGGCCCCGCTCTGTGGCTGGAGCGCTATCCCTGGCCGAGTTTCGAAAGCAACAAGTACACGCGCGGCCATGCCGTCATCGCCGGCGGCAGCGAGATGACCGGCGCCGCCCGGCTGGCGGCGCGCGGCGCCCGGCGCATCGGGGCAGGGCTGGTGACCATCGCGACATCGCCGGAATCCTTTCCCATCTACGCCGCCGACCTGCCGGGAACGCTGGTGAAGCCGCTGGCCGGTCGTGGCGGTTTCCGCGAGTTCCTGACTGATCCCCGGCGCAACGCGGTGCTGGTCGGCCCGGGCGCCGGCGTCAATGAAATCACCCATCGCCGGGCGCTGGCGGCACTGGCCGCCGGCAAGGCGACGGTGTTGGATGCCGACGCGCTCACGGTTTTCGCCAAGAAGCCGGCCACGCTATTCGAGGTGATCGACGCGCCTTGCGTGCTGACTCCCCACGAAGGCGAGTTCGCCCGCCTGTTCAAGCTGGACGGCGACCGGTTGACACGGGCCCGGGCGGCCGCCCGCCAATCGGGTGCCGTCGTCGTTCTCAAGGGATCGGACACCGTCATCGCGGCGCCCGACGGCCGCGCCGCCATCGACGCCGCAGCGCCGCCGGAACTGGCCACCGGGGGGTCCGGCGACGTGCTGGCTGGCTTCATCCTCGGTCTGTTGGCCCAAGGCATGGACGCCTTCGGAGCGGCCTGCGCCGCCACCTGGATCCACGGGTCGGCGGCAACCGATTTCGGGCCGGGGCTGATCGCCGAGGATCTGCCGGACCGGGTGCCGGGCGTATTGCGCCGGCTGCGCACCGCCGCCGGCAATTTCCCGCAACAGGGATCGGAGTAACCATGGTAGAGGCGACGAAAGCGGGATTTCTCGACAGGACCCTGCGCAACCTGCGCAATGCCTGGCAGAACATCGCCGGCTCGGAGTATGGCGCCGAAACCGCCAGCATGCGTCCGCATCTGCCGGACGACGACATCCCCCGCCTGCGCAAGCAGATGCTGGCCTGCCTAGCGTCGCGAGGCGGCGAGGTGTCGGCCCGCGCCCGGGCCGCCGCGCTGGGGCGGGCCTACCTCAACCTCGATGAGAGCGGCCGTCGACGCTTCCTGACCGTTCTCGCCCAGGAATTTGATGTCGATCGCCCGGCCGTCGATGCGGCGATCGCCGCCGTCCTAGCCGCCGCCGATCCCGATGCCCGGCACCGCGCCGAAACCAAGCTCAAGAAGGCGATGGAGGCGTCGCGCCTGCGCCTGCTGACCCAGTTCAACGGGTTGCCCAACGGCATCAAGTTCCTGGTCGACATGCGGGCTGAGTTGCTGTCACTCGCCCGTCAGGACCCGCTTTTCAAGCCGGTGGAGGCCGACCTCAAGGCCCTGCTCGCCGCCTGGTTCGACGTCGACCTGCTGGAATTGCAGGAAATCACCTGGCGCTCGGCCTCGGCGGCACTGCTCGAACGGCTGATCGCCTATGAAGCGGTCCACGCCATCAAAAGCTGGGACGACATGAAGAACCGCTTGGCATCGGATCGCCGCTGCTTCGCCTTCTTCCATCCGCGCATGCCTGACGAGCCGCTGATCTTCGTCGAGGTGGCGCTGGTCAGCGGGTTGGCCGACAATGTCCAGCACCTGTTGGACGAGTCCGTTCCCGTGCAGGACCCGCAGAAGGCCGATACCGCCATCTTCTATTCCATATCCAACGCCCAAAAAGGGTTGGCCGGCATCAGCTTCGGCAACTTCCTGATCAAGCGGGTGGTCGATCTCCTGGCCCTGGAATTCAAGGGCCTCAAGACCTTCGCCACGCTGTCTCCGATCCCCGGCTTCCGGCCGTGGCTGGAGCACGCGCTCTCCGACGGCGAACCGCGCCTGCTGCTGCCCGCCGAACGCAAGGCGCTCAAGCAGGTCGCCGACGGTTCGCGGGGCGCCAAAGGCACGCTGAAGACACTCATCGGCAACGTCGCCACCTGGCATCAGGACGCCACCGTCTGCGAGGCGCTGCGGGGGCCGTTGATGCGCCTGTGCGCCCGCTACCTGACGCAGGAGCGACGGCCGGACGGCAAGGTGCTCGACCCGGTGGCCCATTTCCACCTGACCAACGGCGCCCGCATGGAACGCCTCAACTGGCTGGCCGATACTTCGTCCAATGGCCTTCGGCAATCGGCCGGCATCATGATCAACTATCTCTACAAACTGGGCGAAATCGACGACAACCACGAGGCCTACACCGGCGCCGGAAAGGTCGCCGCTTCGTCGGCCATCCGCTCGTTGGCCAAGGGCTGACGACAATCGACCAGCGCCCGATTGACAGAGGGCGCCAAATGTATAGAGTTGCGACCCCGCCCGATTAACCGGGGTCGGCGGGCGTGGTGGAATTGGTAGACACGCAGGATTTAGGTTCCTGTGACGCAAGTCGTGGGGGTTCAAGTCCCTCCGCCCGCACCACTTCCCGTTCCAGCCCTTGTACGCCCGAGCCGACGTCCGGCGGAATTTTGGTATTACGGATCAACGAAACCAACCGAGTGTTTGTCCATGCAGGTCACCGAAACCAAGACCGAGGGGTTGAAGCGCGATTTCAAGATCGTCGTTCCGGCCACCGACATCGAAAACCGGATCACCGCCCGGCTTGAACAACTGTCCCAGACGCTGCGCATTCCCGGGTTCCGCCCCGGCAAGGTGCCCGTTTCCCTGTTGCGCAAGCGCTATGGCTCCTCCGTCATGGGGGAAGTGCTGGAGCGCACGGTCGGGGAAACCACCGCCAAGGCGATGACCGATCACGGCGTGCGGCCTGCCATGCAGCCGAAAGTGGAGATTACCTCGTTCGAGGAGGGCAAGGATCTCGAATACACCATGGCCGTGGAGGTGCTGCCCGAGATTGCACCGGTCGACTTCTCGAAGATCGAACTGGAACGCCTGACGGTCGACGTCGAGGACAGCGAGATCGACGAAGTCATGCAGCGCATGGCCGAGGCCAACAAGGTTTCGGAACCGGTCGCCGGCGAGCGCGTGGCGGCGAAGGGAGACGTCGTCGTCATCGATTTTGTCGGCAAGGTCGACGGCGAGGAATTCCCCGGCGGCAAGGCCGACGGCTATCACCTGGACCTTGGCTCGGGATCGTTCATCCCCGGCTTCGAGGACCAGCTCATCGGCGCCAAGGCCGGCGACCATGTGGCCGTCAACGTATCCTTCCCGAAGGAATACGGGGCCGCCGACCTGGCCGGCAAGGACGCCGTCTTCGAGGTCGATATCAAGGAACTGCGCAGCACCAAGCCGGCGACCATCGACGACGAGTTCGCCAAGAAGGCCGGCCTGGAAAACCTCGACGGCCTGAAGAAGGCCATCCGCGACGAGCACGAGCGCGAATTCAAGGCGCTCTCGCGCATGCGCCTCAAGCGGGCCCTGCTGGACGTCCTGGCGGAAATGTACGACTTCGAGGTGCCGGAGAGCCTGATCGAGGCCGAACTCGGAAGCATCTGGGCGCAGTTCGAGGAACAGCGCAAGCAGAACCCGGACGCCGCCAAAAAGGAATACGGCGACAAGAGCGACGACGACATCAAGGCCGAGTTCAGCTCGATCGCCGAACGGCGCATCCGCCTGGGCCTGGTGCTGGCCGAGGTGGGCCAGTCCAACAAGATCCAGGTCACCCAGGATGACATCAACCGGGCGATCGTGGCCGAGGCGCGCCGTTATCCAGGCCAGGAACAGAAGGTCATCGAGTATTACAAGAAGAACCCCGAGGCGATGGACTCCCTACGAGCGCCGCTGATCGAGGATCGCGTCGTCGATTTCATGCTGGAAATGGCCAAGCTCACCGAGCGCAAAGTGACGCGTGAGGAACTGCTGCGCGACCCCGACGAGGACGAAGCCGGCGAAGCCGCTGCTCCGGCCAAGGACGAGGCCGAGAAGAAGCCGACCAAGAAGGCTTCGGCCAAGAAGGCCAAGGGGACAGAAAGCGACAAGGCCTAGAAATATCCGGGTGGCGGCCTCGGCGGGGGACGGCGGGGCGAAGACCGAAGACTGACGAAAGGATGACGAAGCCGATGAGAGATCCGGTCGAAACCTACATGAGCACGCTGGTCCCCATGGTGGTCGAGACGACCAACCGGGGCGAGCGGGCCTATGACATCTATTCGCGTCTCCTCAAGGAACGGATCATCTTCCTCACCGGCCCGGTCGACGACCACGTCGCCAGCCTGGTCGCCGCCCAGTTCCTGTTCCTCGAATCGGAAAACCCGACCAAGGACATCTCCTTCTATATCAACTCGCCGGGCGGCGTGGTCACCGCCGGACTGGCCATCTATGACACCATGCAGTACATCCGCCCGGAGGTGTCGACGGTATGCATCGGCATGGCGGCGTCCATGGGGTCGCTGCTGCTGACCGCAGGGGCCAAGGGCAAGCGGTTCGCGCTTCCGAATTCGCGTATCATGATCCACCAGCCGTCAGGGGGCACCCAAGGCCAGGCCACCGATATCGAAATCCAGGCCAAGGAGATCCTTCGGTTGCGCGACCGGCTCAACCGGATCTACGAATACCATACGGGACAAACCCTCAGCCTGATCGAACAGTCGGTCGAACGCGACCGCTATATGTCGCCCGAGGAAGCCAAGGAGTTCGGCATCATCGACGAGGTTGTGACCAGCCGCCCGCCGTTACCCAAGGACAGCGTCTCCAGCGGCAAAGATTGATCCACCCATTTCCTCGCCCCCATTGCAGAACTATATGAATGAAGGAACCGCGCGCATCTATGCTCCCACGAGCCTGATTCATCGTGGGAAATGGGGCGTGCGGGCCGGCAATCCACGCCAGCGGTCCGCGATCCGACGTCATTTGGGATTGTGCGGGCGCTGCGCAACCGGCTAACATGGGTTGGACCAGGCCGGTATCCTGACGGAGACTGTATGAGTAAATCATCCGGCGGCGAATCGAAGAGCACGCTTTACTGCTCATTTTGCGGCAAAAGCCAGCATGAGGTTCACAAGCTTATCGCGGGCCCGACGGTGTTCATCTGCGACGAATGCGTCGAGCTGTGCATGGACATCATCCGCGAGGAGCACAAGAGCAACCTCGTGCGTTCGCGGGAAGGGGTGCCCACCCCGCGTGAAATCTGCAAGGTTCTCGACGACTACGTGATCGGCCAGGAGCATGCCAAGCGCGTTCTCTCGGTGGCGGTGCACAATCATTACAAACGCCTGGCCCACGGAACGCGCGGCACCGATTCCAGCCTGTCAGGCAAGGCCGGAGATGTCGAGCTGGCCAAGTCCAACATCCTGTTGGTCGGACCCACCGGCTGCGGCAAGACACTGCTGGCCCAGACCCTTGCGCGCATTCTCGACGTGCCGTTCACCATGGCGGACGCCACCACGCTGACCGAGGCGGGCTACGTCGGCGAGGATGTCGAGAACATCATCCTCAAGCTGCTCCAGGCGGCCGACTACAACGTCGAGCGGGCGCAGCGCGGCATCGTCTACATCGACGAGGTCGACAAGATCTCGCGCAAGTCCGACAACCCGTCGATTACGCGGGACGTCTCGGGCGAGGGCGTGCAGCAGGCGCTGCTCAAGATCATGGAGGGCACCGTCGCCAGCGTGCCTCCGCAGGGCGGCCGCAAGCACCCACAGCAGGAATTCCTGCAGGTCGACACCACCAATGTGCTGTTCATCTGCGGTGGCGCCTTCAGCGGGCTCGAAAAGATCATCATGCAGCGCGGTCGCGGTACCTCGATCGGCTTCGGCGCCGACGTGCGCGGCCCTGATGAGCGGCGGACCGGCGAAATTCTGCGCGAGATCGAGCCCGAGGACCTGCTCAAGTTCGGCCTGATTCCCGAATTCGTCGGCCGGCTGCCGGTCATCGCCACGCTGGACGATCTCGACGAGACGGCGATGGTCGAGATCCTGACCACGCCGAAGAACGCCCTGGTCAAGCAGTACCAGACCCTGTTTGAGATGGAGGATGTGCGGCTCAGCCTGTCGTCGGGCGCGCTCGAGGCCATCGCCAAGAAGGCGATCGCCCGTAAGACCGGGGCCCGCGGCCTGCGCTCGATCCTTGAGGCGATCCTGCTCGACACCATGTTCGAGCTGCCGACGCTCGAGGGAGTCGAGGAGGTGGTGGTCAACCGCGAAGTGGCGGAGGGCCGAGCCAAGCCCCTGCAAATTTACTCGGAGCGTCGAGACGATATCGAGTCGAGTGCGTGAGCGGCCGGTGTCGGTAGCGGACGTTTCCCTTGACCGCCTCCCCACCGGGAACCATTTCAGGAAACGGCCCCGGTGAGTCCGGGCCGCATTGTGTGGCCGGCGTGCCGGGGGCCTGAAGCGAAAGATCTTGTCGATGAACGATGAACTCTATCCAGTCTTGCCGTTGCGCGACATCGTCGTGTTTCCGCACATGATCGTTCCGCTGTTCGTCGGTCGCGAACGGTCGGTGCGCGCGTTGGAAGACGTCATGAAGAACGACAAGCAGATCCTGCTTGTCGCCCAGAAGAACGCGGCCCAGGACGACCCCACCACCGACGATATCTATCAGGTCGGGACCGTCTCCACCGTATTGCAGCTCCTCAAGCTGCCCGACGGCACCGTCAAGGTTCTGGTTGAAGGGGGACAGCGCGCCCGCATTCTCGGCTATGCCGACAACGCCGACTTCTTCCAGGCGCGCGTTGAGCCCATTGTCGAGCAGGAGGGCGAAAGCAAGGAGCTGGAGGCTCTTGGCCGCTCGGTCGTCACCCAGTTCGAGCAGTACATCCGCCTGAACAAGAAGATTCCGCCCGAGGTCCTGGTTTCGATCAACCAGATCGAGGACCCGGGCAAGCTCGCCGACACGGTGGCCTCGCATCTGGCCCTGAAAATCTCGGAGAAGCAGGAGCTTCTCGAGATCGCCACCATCGCCGAACGGCTCGAGCGCGTCTATTCGCACATGGAATCCGAGATCGGCGTCCTGCAGGTCGAGAAGAAAATCCGCAACCGCGTCAAGCGGCAGATGGAGAAGACCCAGCGCGAGTATTATCTGAACGAGCAGTTGAAGGCCATTCAGAAGGAACTGGGCGAAACCGAGGACGGGCGCGACGAATCGGCCGAGCTCGAAGAGCGCATCAACAAGACCAAGCTCAGCAAGGAAGCGCGCGAGAAGGCGCTGGGCGAGGTCAAGAAGCTGAAGTCGATGAGCCCGATGTCGGCCGAGGCGACGGTGGTGCGCAACTACCTCGACTGGATTCTCAGCATTCCGTGGAAGAAGCACAGCCGCGTCAAGAAAGACATCCGTCAGGCGCAGGAGGTGCTGGACACCGATCACTATGGCCTGGAAAAGGTCAAGGAGCGGATCCTCGAATATCTTGCGGTCCAGCAGCGGACCGGCCAGGTCAAAGGACCCATCCTTTGCCTCGTCGGCCCTCCGGGCGTCGGCAAGACCTCTCTCGGGCAGTCAATCGCCAGGGCCACTGGCCGCAACTTCGTGCGCATGTCGCTGGGCGGCGTGCGTGACGAATCGGAGATCCGCGGCCACCGGCGCACCTACATCGGCTCGATGCCCGGTAAGATCATCCAGGCCATGAAAAAGGCCAAGACGTCCAATCCGCTCTTCCTTCTGGACGAGGTGGACAAGATCGGCCAGGACTGGCGGGGCGATCCGGCCTCGGCGCTGCTCGAGGTGCTGGATCCGGAACAGAACGCCACCTTCAACGATCATTACCTGGAGGTCGACTACGACCTGTCGGACGTGCTGTTCGTCACCACGGCGAACACCATGAACATGCCGGCGCCCTTGCTGGATCGCATGGAGATCATCCGCATCCCCGGCTACACCGAGGATGAAAAGGTGGAAATCGCCAAGCGCCACCTGATCGACAAGCAGTTGAAGGCGAACGGCCTGAAGAAGGGTGAGTGGTCGATTTCCGACGAGGCCATCCGCGACATCATCCGCTACTACACGCGGGAAGCCGGCGTGCGCAACCTGGAGCGCGAGATCGCCAGTCTCACCCGCAAGGCCATCAAGCAGATCATGATGGCGGAGCGCGAGAAGATCACGGTCTCGCGGCGCAACCTCGAAAGCTATCTCGGCGTCCGGCGGTTCCGTTACGGCGAAGCCGAAACCGAGGACATGGTGGGAATCACCACCGGCCTGGCATGGACCGAGGTGGGTGGCGAATTGTTGTCCATCGAAGCGCTGATGGTCCCCGGCAAGGGCAAAATGACGATCACCGGCAAGTTGGGATCGGTGATGCAGGAATCGATCCAGGCCGCTCGCTCGTTCGTGCAGTCCCGGGCGCTGCGTTACGGCATCAAGCCGCCGATCTTCACCAAGAAGGACATCCACGTCCACGTCCCCGAAGGGGCCATTCCGAAAGACGGCCCGTCGGCCGGCGTCGCCATGGTGACGTCGATCGTCTCGGTGCTTACCGGCATCCCGGTGCGTCGCGACGTCGCCATGACCGGCGAGATCACATTGCGCGGACGGGTGCTACCAATCGGTGGGCTGAAGGAAAAGCTCCTGGCCGCCCTGCGCGGAAACCTCAAGACTGTGCTGATCCCCAAGGACAACGAGAAGGACTTGGCGGAAATCCCGGACAACGTGAAGCGCCACCTGACGATCGTTCCGGTCTCGACGGTGGACGACGTTCTCAAGCAGGCCTTGACGGCGCCGCTCACGCCCATCGAGTGGAACGAGGACGACGAAGCGGCGACAATCGCCGCGGCCTCACCGGATGACGAGGAGATCAGCGGCGTCGTCACTCACTGATCCTCCGGTCATCGGAGTCGCCTGAAAACGCCCCGGAAACGGGGCGTTTTCTCGTTTCCGGTCCGATTTCCCGTTCCGTTCCTACGACGATGGGAGCAGGCGCCGGAAATTGACCCCATATACCCCCAAAAAGCCCCGAAAAGCTGGGGAAAACCAAGCTTCTCCGATTGACGCGGCTGGCGCGCTCGATCTAAACTGCGCGCCGAACCCAGGTTTCTCTACCGTTCTGTAAATGTTTATTCCTCGATTCAACCGTCAGAGAGGGGGGCCTTCAGTTGAACAAGAATGATCTTGTTGCCACCGTTGCTGGTTCGACCGGTATTTCCAAGGCGGATGCCGCCAAAGCGGTCGACGGCGTGTTCAACGCCATTTCCTCGGCCCTGAAGAAGGGTGAAGAAGTGCGCCTCGTCGGTTTCGGAACGTTCAGCGTCGCCAAGCGTGCGGCGACGACGGGCCGTAATCCGCGGACCGGCGAGACCATCAAGATTCCGGCTTCCAAGCAGCCCAAGTTCAAGGCTGGCAAGGGACTGAAAGACGCGGTCAACTGATCCGTCTTTCTATGGAATGACGAAACCGCCGGCTGCATTAGCGTGCAGCCGGCGTTTTTTGATGGATGAACGGCTTTCCACCGTCGCGGCAAACCGGTTCCGGCGGTATACTGGATGGAAAGGAAGGGCGGTTAGCTCAGTTGGTAGAGCGCCACGTTTACACCGTGGATGTCGGCGGTTCGAGCCCGTCACCGCCCACCAAAATGGTACGCAGTCCGCGCTTGCTACTTCCGCGTCTGCGACCAGTCCCATCCCGCCGAACCATTCCCACTTCGTCCCTGGTCGCCATTGAGGGGACCAAGTTCAATTAAGGGATCGTCGGGTTTGGTCATCGACATGGTCCCGCCGTCTTCATCAGCGCCGGGTGCCTCGCCCGGGGCTTCGGGATTCTCGGGCTTCAACGGGTCGAACATCCCATGCACCGAATCCTGAGAGGCGGTCAGGCAGGCATGATAGGCAGCCGACCCCGGCAACAGTCCTCGTTGAACACAGGGTTCTACCACCCCCTGTGCCGCCGCGCCGAACGGCCAGACGCCGAAAAGAATGCTGGCGGAAAACCAAAGGAATGAGTTGCGCATGCCACCCTCCGGGGACGGATACCCCCGCTGTTTCCCTTTGCACTACGAGTGTAGGAACATGCGCCGGAAGGGGCAATGTCGCGGTCGGATTACAACGTTTTGGCGCCACCGAAAGCCTGAATGGTCTTGAGAGTTGTCCGCTGTTCCGACTGAGGAATCCTGGCCCCAGCGGCCTCGGCACCGAGGGGCAGGAAGCCAGCCCGAAAATGGTTCGGCAATTGCGGTGTTGTGCGCTTGACTTGCGGAGGGGGCTGGATTACATGATCGCCACCCTGCCGTAAGGCATGCAGTCGCGGGGGTGTAGCTCAGATGGTTAGAGCGCCGGCCTGTCACGCCGGAGGCCGCGGGTTCAAGTCCCGTCACTCCCGCCAATTCTTCCCCGAAAGTGTTTCCTTGAAGCTCATATCCCGGACGCCGACATATGGGGCGGCACGGGACGAACCGGCGTGGGGTTGACGCCGTTTTCCAAAGCAGGGTAACACAGGGCGGCGGACAGGCGATCGCGGGGGAACGCCGGTCGTGGCGGTGAGACGTATTGGGACGTCGTCGACGTATCGGTTTCCCGGCATCGGAAGAAACGGAGGACGTACAGGTACGACATGGACCAGTTGCTGCTTGACTACCTTCCGATCCTGATCTTCCTCGGCGTCGCGGGTGCCGTTTCGGCGCTTGCCGTCGGCGCCTCCTGGCTGGTGGCAAGCCAGCGTCCCGACAGCGCCAAGAATTCGACCTACGAGTGCGGCTTCGATGCCTTCGAACATTCCCGCGGAAAGTTCGACGTCCGCTTCTATCTGGTCGCCATCCTGTTCATCGTCTTCGACCTCGAGGTGGCCTTCCTCTTTCCGTGGGCGATCAGCCTGGGCCAGGTGGGGTTGTTTGGTTTTTGGTCGATGATGGCGTTCCTGGGCGTGCTGACCGTCGGTTTCGTCTACGAATGGAAGAAGGGGGCTCTGGAATGGGAGTAGGGGACGTATCCCGGCCTGGAGCGATGGCCACTCTGCCGCCCGGCCCGGAGCAGGATGCCGTTCTCGGGCGCGTCACCGGTGAGTTGACCGACAAGGGCTTCGTCGTCGCCCAACTGGACAAGCTGGTCAACTGGGCCCGCACCGGCTCGCTGTGGCCGATGACCTTCGGCCTGGCCTGTTGCGCGGTCGAGATGATGCAGTGCTACGTCAGCCGCTACGACCTTGATCGTTTCGGCGTGGTGCCGCGACCGAGCCCGCGGCAGTCCGACGTCATCATCGTGGCGGGAACGCTGACCAACAAGATGGCGCCGGCCTTCCGCAGGGTCTATGACCAGATGGCCGAGCCCCGCTGGGTCATCTCGATGGGCTCGTGCGCCAACGGCGGCGGCTATTATCACTATTCCTATTCGGTGGTGCGCGGCTGCGATCGGGTCGTTCCGGTCGACATCTACGTGCCGGGCTGCCCGCCGACGGCGGAAGCTCTCCTCTACGGCATCCTGCAACTCCAGAAGAAAATCAGGCGGACCGGCACGCTCTGGCGCTGACCGGGACTGGCGGAGGCGATGATTCCAACCGCGGAAACAACCCAAGCGCTGCAGGACCTTGGCGACCATATCGCCGCGGTGCTGTCGAACCACGTGCTGGAAGTCCAGGTCGCCCACGGCGAACTGATGATCACCGTGGCGCGCACGTCGATCGTCACCGTGCTGCGCTATCTCCGGGACGACGTCAACCTTCAGTTCAAACAGTTGATGGATGTCTGCGGCGTCGACTACCCCGAACGTGAGGAGCGCTTCGAGGTGGTCTACAACCTGCTCAGCCTGACCCAGAACCAGCGCGTGCGGGTCAAGGTCAGGACCGGCGAGAACGTACCGGTTCCCTCGGTCACCGGCCTGTTTGCTTCGGCCAACTGGTGGGAGCGCGAAGCCTGGGACCTGATGGGCATTTACTTCTCGGATCACCCCGACCTGCGCCGCATCATGACCGACTACGGATTCGAAGGTCATCCGTTGCGCAAGGATTTCCCACTCACCGGCTACGTCGAGGTCCGCTACGACGACGAGCAGAAAAGGGTGGTCTACGAACCGGTCCGCCTGCAGCAGGAATTCCGCAATTTTGATTTTCTGTCGCCGTGGGAAGGCGCGCCGTTCCTGCTTCCGGGCGACGAAAAGGCCGACGCCAAGAAGGGTGAGTCCTGATGGCCGAGATGGAAATCAAGAACGTCACGATGAATTTCGGCCCGCAGCACCCCTCGGCTCACGGGGTGCTGCGCCTCGTGCTTGAAATGGACGGCGAGATCATCGAGCGGGCCGACCCGCACATCGGCCTGCTGCACCGCGGCACCGAGAAGCTGATCGAGTACAAGACCTATCTGCAGGCCGTGCCCTATTTCGACCGACTCGACTACGTCGCGCCGCAAAACCAGGAACATGCCTTCGCGCTGGCCGTCGAAAAGCTGCTGGGCATCGAGGCGCCGCCGCGCGCCAAGATGATCCGCGTCCTTTACGCCGAGATCGGCCGCCTGCTCAACCACATCTTCACCGTCGCCGCCGGCGCCATGGACGTCGGCGCGATGACGCCGATGCTGTGGGGCTTCGAAGAGCGCGAGCGGCTGATGGAATTCTGCGAGCGCGTCTCGGGCGCCCGCATGCACATGGCCTATTTCCGCCCCGGCGGCGTCGCCTTCGACATGCCGCCCGGCCTGACTGACGACATCCTCGCCTGGGTCGAGCACTTCCCCCGCTTCCTCGAAGACATGGAAACTCTGCTCACCGAGAACCGCATCTTCAAGCAGCGGACCGTCGACATCGGCATCATCTCGGCCGAGGACGCGCTGAACTGGGGTTGGAGCGGCCCTAACCTCCGGGCTTCCGGGCTGGCCTGGGACCTGCGCAAGGCGCAGCCCTACGACACCTACGACGTCATGGATTTCGATATTCCGATCGGCAAGCACGGCGATTGCTACGACCGCTACCTTGTGCGCGTCGCCGAAATGCGCCAAAGCCTGCGCATCATGCGCCAAGCCATCGAGCAGATGCCGGACGGCCCGGTCAAGGTCGACAACCACAAGATCGCGCCTCCCAAGCGGGCCGAGATGAAGCGGTCGATGGAGGCGCTGATCGAGCACTTCAAACTCTATACCGAAGGCTACAAGGTGCCGGCCGGTGAGACCTATACCGCCGTCGAGGCGCCCAAGGGCGAGTTTGGCGTCTACCTTGTGTCCGACGGCGGCAACCGGCCCTACAGGTGCAAGATCCGCGCCCCGGGTTTCGCCCATCTGCAGACCCTGGAACTGCTGTCGCGTGGCCACATGCTGGCCGACGTCGTCGCCAACCTGGGCGGACTGGACATCGTTTTTGGCGAGGTCGACCGATGAAGCAGGCTTTCGCACGTCAGCCGGAAAGCTTCGAGTTCACGCCGGACAACATGGAGACGGTGAAGACGATCGTCGCCAAGTATCCCAAGGGATGCGCGGCCAGCGCCGTTCTTCCGGTCCTCGACTTGGCGCAACGCCAGAACGACGGCTGGCTGCCCCGCGCCGCCATGGACAGGACGGCCGAAATTCTCGGGATGCCGCCGATCCGGGTCTACGAGGTGGCATCTTTCTACAGCATGTTCAACCTGGCGCCGATCGGCAAATACCATGTACAGGTCTGCACCAACCTGCCGTGCTGGCTGAGGGGATCGGAACAGGTGGTGGGAATATGCGAGCGCACGCTCGGCATCAGCGTCGGCGAAACCACCCAGGACGGCCTGTTCACCCTGTCGGAAGCCGAATGCCTTGGCGCCTGCGTCAACGCGCCGATGATGCAGATCAACGACGACTATTTCGAGGATCTCGACGAGGCCAGCACCGAAAGTATCCTGCTGGCGCTGAAGATGGGCCAAAAGCCCAGACCCGGCCCCCAGGGCGGCCGCAAGGGAAGCGAGCCGGCTGGCGGCCTGACCACCCTCAAGGCAATCGCCGGCAAGGGTGACGGACCGGAGGCCTCGTGATGCTGAACGACAAGGACCGTATCTTCACCAACCTCTATGGCCTTTCCATCCCCGGTCTGGCCGGTGCCCAGGCGCGCGGCGACTGGAAAGACAGCCGCGAGTTGTTGGCCAAGGGCCGCGACTGGCTGATCGAGGAAATCAAGGCCTCGGGCCTACGGGGGCGTGGCGGGGCCGGCTTCTCGGCCGGCATGAAGTGGTCGTTTATGCCCAAGGAGATCGGGGCGCGCCCGCACTTCCTGCTGATCAACGCCGACGAGGGCGAACCCGGGACCTGCAAGGACCGCGACATCCTCCGCAATGAGCCCCACAAGTTGATCGAGGGCGCGTTGCTCAGCGGCTTCGCGATGGGCGCGCACACCGCCTACATCTATATCCGCGGAGAGTTCTTCCGCGAGACGGAGGCGGTGCAGAAGGCCGTCGACGAGGCCTACGCGGCCGGGCTCATCGGGCCAGACGCCTGTGGGTCGGGCTGGACCTTCGACATCCATCTGCACCGCGGCGCCGGCGCCTATATCTGCGGCGAGGAAACCGCGCTCATCGAAAGCCTCGAGGGCCGCAAGGGCCAGCCGCGTCTGAAGCCGCCGTTCCCCGCCAACGTCGGCCTTTATGGCTGCCCGACGACGGTGAACAACGTCGAGACTATCGCCGTGGTCCCCGAGATCTTAAGGCGTGGCGCCAAGTGGTTCGCCAGCCTGGGCCGGCCGAAGAACACCGGCACCAAAATCTTCTGCATCTCCGGTCACGTGAACCGGCCGTGCAACGTCGAAGAGGAAATGGGCATCCCGCTCCGCGAGTTGATCGAGACCCACGCCGGCGGCGTGCGCGGCGGCTGGGACAATCTGATGGCAGTGATTCCCGGCGGCTCCTCGGTGCCGCTGATCCCGCCGTCGATCTGCGATACCGTCCGCATGGATTTCGACTCGCTCCAGGAAGTCAAGACCGGCTTGGGAACCGCGGCGGTCATCGTCATGGACAAGTCCACCGACATCGTTCGCGCCATCACCCGGCTTTCCAAGTTCTACAAGCATGAAAGCTGCGGCCAGTGCACACCGTGCCGCGAGGGCACCGGCTGGATGTGGCGGGTCATGGAACGTTTGGCGCGGGGCAACGCCACGGTCGAGGAGATCGACGTTCTTGAACAGGTGACTCGCCAGGTCGAGGGACATACCATCTGCGCGCTGGGCGATGCCGCCGCCTGGCCGATCCAGGGATTGATCCGTCACTTCCGGCCCGAGCTGGAACGGCGGATCGCCGCGTTCAACCAGGCTCAGGCCGACAAGGCCGCCTAGGGGACGGATATGCCAAAACTGACCATCGATGGCAGGGAAGTCGACGTCGAGGCCGGCCTGACGATTCTCCAGGCCTGCCAAAAGATCGGCATCGAGATCCCGCACTTCTGTTACCACGAACGGCTCAGCATCGCCGGCAACTGCCGCATGTGCCTGGTCGAGATGGAGCGCGCCCCCAAGCCGGTGGCGTCCTGCGCCATGCCGGTGGCCGACGGCATGGTGATCCGCACCAACACGCCGAAAGTCCAGCAGATGCGCCGCGGCGTCATGGAATTCCTGCTGATCAACCATCCGCTCGACTGCCCGATCTGCGATCAGGGCGGCGAATGCGACCTTCAGGACCAAGCCATCGGCTACGGTTACGACCGCAGCCGCTACGCGGAAAACAAGCGGGCGGTCAAAGACAAGTACATGGGCCCGCTGATCAAGACGATCATGACCCGCTGCATCCACTGCACGCGCTGCATTCGTTTCATCACCGAAGTGGCCGGCATTCCCGAACTGGGGGCCACCGGTCGCGGCGAGGACATGGAGGTGGGAACCTACGTCGAGAAGGCGCTCACCTCGGAGTTGTCGGGCAACATCATCGACCTTTGCCCGGTCGGCGCGCTGACCTCGGCCCCGTACGCCTTCACCGCCCGCTCATGGGAACTGCGTCCCACCGAGTCGGTTGATGTGCTCGATGCCGTCGGCTGCAACATCCGGGTCGATGCCCGCGGGCCTGAGGTCATGCGCGTGCTACCGCGCGTCCACGAGGACGTGAACGAGGAGTGGATCTCGGACAAGACGCGCTTCGCCTACGACGGGTTGAAGCGCCGTCGCCTCGACAGGCCGTGGGTGCGCCGCGACGGCAAGCTCCTACCCGCCACCTGGACGGACGCTTTCGCCGTCGTCGCCCAACGCGTGAAGGATGCCGGCGGCAAGCGGGTGGCGGCCATCGCCGGCGACCTCGCCGACTGCGAATCGATGCTGGCCCTCAAGGAACTGATGACCGGCCTGCGCTCGCCCAACCTGGACTGCCGGCAGGACGGCGCCAAGCTCGATCCGACGCTCCGCGCCTCCTATCTTTTCAACACCACCATCGCCGGCATCGAGCAGGCCGGAGCCTGCCTGCTCATCGGCACCGACCCGCGCCGCGAGGCCCCCGTGCTCAACGCCCGCCTTCGCAAGCGGTTCTGCGTGGGCAAGTTCCCGATCGGCGTCGTCGGCCCGGCCGGCGACCTCACGTATGACGTTCAGCACTTGGGCGAAGACCCGGCAGTGATTCAGGAAATCGCCGCCGGCAGCCATCCCTTCGCCGAGGTCCTCAAGCAGGCCAAGAAGCCGATGCTGATCGTCGGCCAGGGGGCGCTGACCCGCCCCGACGGCGCCGCCATCCTGGGCATGGCCCGCCGCATCGCCGAGACCTGCGGCATGATCGACGACGAAGCTGGCTGGAACGGCTTCAACGTCCTGCACACCGCGGCCGCCCGGGTGGGCGGGCTCGACCTCGGCTTCGTACCGCGCAAGAACGGCCTCGATATAGAGGGCATCCTTGAAGGCGCTGCCGCGGGCGACATCGACGTCGTCTACCTGCTGGGCGCCGACGAGATCGATATGCGCCGCCTTGGCAACGCCTTCGTCGTTTACCAGGGCCATCACGGCGACGCCGGGGCCGCACGGGCCGACGTCATCCTGCCGGGCGCCGCCTATACCGAAAAGAACGGCACCTACGTCAACACCGAGGGCCGCGTGCAGAACGGACGCCTTGCCGTCTATCCGCCGGGCGAGGCCCGCGAGGATTGGAAGATCCTGCGCGCGCTCTCCGATGTGCTCGGCAAGCCGTTGCCCTACGACACGCTGGGCGAACTGCGCGCCCGCCTGATCAAGGCCAATCCCGTATTTGCCCGCGTCGACGTCGTGCAGCCGGCGGCATGGGGCGAGTTCGGCGGCGACGGCCAGGTCGACCGGGCGCCTTTCGTCCCGCCGATCGACAACTTCTACCTGACGGACCCGATCAGCCGCGCCTCGCTCACCATGGCCCGCTGTTCCGAGATCTTCATCACCGGCGAACTGGGGAAGACGGGAACCGATGCCTGATTATCTCCAACCCTTCTTGTTGTGGCACGGCCCGCTGCTCGATGGATTCGTCTGGCCGGGACTGTGGTTGCTCGTCAAGATCATCGCCATCGTGACCATCATCATGGTCGCCGTGCCGACCCTCGTTTACGTCGAACGCAAGGTCATCGGCGCCATGCAACTCCGGCGCGGCCCCAACGTGGTCGGGCCGTGGGGGCTCCTGCAGTCGATGGCCGACGGGCTGAAGCTGTTCCTGAAGGAGACCATCATCCCGACGGGCGCCAATCGCGCCGTCTTCATCATCGCGCCGTGCCTGACCTTCTTCCTGGCGCTGATCGGCTGGGCGGTGATTCCGTTCGGCGCCGGCATCGTGCTGGCCGACATCAACGTCGGCGTGCTGTTTCTGTTCGCGGTATCCTCGATGGGCGTCTACGGCATCGTCATGTCGGGGTGGGCCAGCAACTCGCGCTACGGCTTCCTGGGCGGCCTGCGCTCGGCGGCGCAGATGGTCTCCTACGAAGTGTCCATGGGCTTCGTCATCGTCACCGTGCTGCTGTGCGTCGGCTCGCTCAACCTGAGCGACATCGTGATGGCCCAGCAGAAGGTGTGGTTCGTCATCCCGCTGCTGCCGATGGCGGTCATTTTCTTCGTCTCGACCCTGGCCGAAACCAACCGCCACCCCTTCGACCTGCCCGAGGCCGAGGCCGAACTGGTGACGGGCTACAACGTCGAGTATTCGGCAATGCCGTTCGCGCTGTTCTTCCTCGGCGAATACGCCAACATGATCCTGATGTCGGCGCTGACCACTGTGCTATTCCTGGGCGGTTGGCTGCCGCCATTCAATTGGGCGATTTTCACCTGGATTCCCGGCCCCATCTGGTTTGCGCTCAAGATCGCGATCCTGCTGTTCATCTTCATCTGGGTACGGGCGACCTTCCCGCGCTATCGCTACGATCAGCTGATGCGCCTGGGCTGGAAGGTTTTCCTGCCCATCTCGCTGGCCGCCGTCGTGATCGTTTCGGGCGTCCTGGTGGCCTTCGATCTGGCGCCGACGGTGCTGTAGAGAAGGGAGAGGGAAACCGAGATGAGCTTCATCGACCGCACCGCCCGAACCATCCTGTTGGCCGAGTTGATCGAGGGCATGGCGCTGACGCTGCGCTATTTCTTCAGGCCCAAGGTGACAATCAACTATCCCTACGAGAAGGGGCCTTTGAGTCCACGCTTCCGCGGCGAGCATGCCCTGCGTCGCTATCCCAACGGCGAGGAACGCTGCATCGCCTGCAAGCTGTGCGAGGCGGTGTGCCCGGCGCTGGCCATAACCATCGAGGCCGAGCCCCGGGAAGACGACAGCCGGCGGACCACCCGTTACGACATCGACATGCACAAGTGCATCTATTGCGGCTTCTGCCAGGAGGCCTGCCCGGTGGACGCCATCGTCGAGGGGCCGAATTTCGAATTCGCGGCGGAAACCCGCGAGGAACTGATGTACGACAAGAACAAGCTGTTGGCCAACGGCGACCGCTGGGAAACCGAAATCGCCGCACGCCTGGCCCAGGACGCGCCGTACCGCTGAGATCGGGGGAAACAACGGGAATGCCAATTGTTCGGAGCACGGGCGCCGCGCGACGGCCCAGGACCGGTCGGGGGGATCGATGATCGTTCAAGCGCTGGCGTTCTACCTGTTTTCGTTCATCCTGGTCGCCGCCGCGGTCATGGTCATCTCGGCGCGCAACCCGGTCCATTCGGTGTTGTTTCTTATTCTGGCCTTCTTCAATGCGGCTGGCCTGTTCGTCCTGTGCGGAGCCGAGTTCCTGGCCATGGTTCTGGTCGTCGTCTACGTCGGCGCGGTGGCTGTGCTGTTCCTCTTCGTGGTGATGATGCTGGACATCAACCTGCTCCAGCTGCGCGAAGGGTTTATCCGCTACCTGCCAGTGGGCGCCGTCGTTGCGCTCATCCTGCTGGCCGAGCTGCTGGTCATGCTGGGCGGCTGGGTGATGGTTCCCGAGATGGCACCGAGCGCCATCGCCGCGACGCCGGCCCCAGAAACGCTGACAAATACCCATGCCTTGGGCCAGCTTCTCTATACCCACTACATCTACCTCTTCCAGGTGGCCGGCCTGATCCTGCTGGTGGCGATGATTGGCGCCATCGTGCTGACCCACCGCCGTCGCGAGGGCGTGCGCCGCCAGAAGGTTTCCGACCAGATCCGGCGGCGCGCCGAGGAAACGGTCGAGCTTCGCAAGGTTCCGACAGGGAAGGGCATCTAATGTTGGAAATCGGTCTTTCCCATTATCTGACCGTAGCCGCGATCCTGTTCGCGCTCGGCATCTGCGGCATTTTTCTCAACCGCAAGAGCGTCATCGTCATTCTGATGTCGATCGAGTTGATGCTGCTGGCGGTCAACCTCAACCTGGTCGCCTTTTCGGCTGCCCTCAACGACTTGGTCGGCCAAGTGTTCGCCATGTTCATCCTGACCGTGGCGGCGGCCGAGGTGGCCATCGGGCTGGCTATCGTCGTCGTCTATTTCCGCAACCGCGGCAGCATCGCGGTCGATGACATCAACCTGATGAAGGGATAAGAGGCGCCCCATGCAAATCGCAGCAGTCTTCCTGCCGCTTCTGGGCGCCGCTATCGCGGGCATCCTGGCCTTCGTCACGCCCGCGGCCAAGGAAAGCCGCCGGCGCATCGACCGCCTGGCGCAGACGGCCTCGTGCGCTTCCCTTCTTCTGGCCGCCGTCGCCGCCGGCTTCGTCTTCGTCGATGTGGTCGTCAACAAGAACGCCGGCACCGTCCATCTGCTGACCTGGATCACCTCGGGCACCTTCGAGGTGTCGTGGGCGCTCAAGTGGGACACCCTCTCCGCCGTCATGGTGCTGATGGTCACCTTCGTGTCAGCGATGATCCACGTCTATTCCGTCGGCTATATGGCCCACGACGGCAGCGTGCCGCGCTTCATGGCCTATATCAGCCTGTTCACCTTCTTCATGCTGATGCTGGTCACTTCGGACAATTTGGTGCAGCTGTTCTTCGGCTGGGAAGGGGTGGGGCTCACCTCCTACCTGCTGATCGGTTTCTGGTATACTCGACCCTCGGCCAACGCCGCGGCCATCAAGGCGTTCCTGGTCAACCGGGTCGGCGACTTCGGCTTCATCCTCGGCATCTTCGGCACCTACGTGCTGTTCGATTCCATCCAGCTCGACACCATCTTCGCCGCCGCCGGCGGCCAAGCCGACGCCACGATGGCGGCGTTCGGCGGCGAGTTCCACGCACTCACCGTCATCTGCCTGCTGCTGTTCATGGGCGCTATGGGCAAGTCGGCGCAGATCGGGCTACACACCTGGCTGCCGGACGCCATGGAAGGCCCGACCCCGGTGTCGGCCCTGATCCACGCGGCGACCATGGTGACGGCCGGCGTCTTTATGGTGGCGCGCCTGTCGCCGCTCTTCGAGTACTCGGAAGTGGCGCTCACCGTTGTCACCCTCGTCGGCGCCACCACTGCCATCTTCGCCGCCACCGTCGCCTGCGTGCAGACCGACATCAAGCGAGTGATCGCCTATTCGACGTGCTCGCAGTTGGGCTACATGTTCTTCGCCTGCGGGGTTTCGGCCTTCTCGGCCGGCATCTTCCACCTGGTCACCCATGCCTTCTTCAAGTCCCTGCTGTTCCTGGGGGCGGGCTCGGTGATCCACGCCATGTCCGACGAACAGGACATGCGCAACATGGGCGGCCTGTGGAAGATGATCCCGGTCACTTACACCGTCATGTGGGTGGGATCGCTGGCGCTGGCCGGCATCTGGCCGTTCGCCGGCTTCTACTCGAAAGACATCATCCTCGAGGCCGCCTATGCCGCCCATACCGGCGTCGGCGCCTATGCCTTCTGGATGGGCATCGCGGCCGCCTTCCTGACCGCTTTCTATTCCTGGCGGCTCCTGATCCTCACCTTCCACGGCACGCCCCGGGCCGACGAACGGGTCGTCGCCCACGTTCACGAATCGCCCAAGATGATGCTGATCCCGCTAATCGTGCTGGCGGCCGGCGCGCTGTTCACCGGGTATCTCGGCGCTCCGTGGTTCGTCGGTGAGGGGGCTCCCGGCTTCTGGGAAAGCGCCATCCTGGTGCTGCCGGCGCATCCCGCCCTGGAGAACGCCCATCACGTGCCGCTGTGGGTCAAATACCTGCCGCTCGGCGTCGGCGTCGCCGGCATCGCGCTGGCCTACATCATGTACCTGCTGGCCCCCGGGCTGCCCGGCGCAGTGCTCGCGCGCTTCCGCGGCGTCCACCGCTTCCTGGTCCACAAGTGGTATTTCGACGAGCTCTACGACGCCGTCTTCGTACGACCGGCCTTCTACCTGGGCCGGCAGTTCTGGAAGGTCGGCGACGGCGCCCTCATCGACGGCCTCGGGCCGGACGGCCTGGCTGCCGCCACCGTCGATATTGCCAGACGCGGCGGCCGGTTGCAGAGCGGGCTGGTCTATCACTACGCCTTCGCCATGCTGATCGGCGTCGTGCTCCTGATTTCGTGGTATTTCCTGGTGCAAGCGGGCTGAGGCGGCGGCGATGACCGGTTTTCCCATTCTTTCGCTCATCACGTTCCTGCCGCTGCTCGGCGCCTTCCTGGTGCTGACCATCCGCGGCGATGCGGCGCTGGTTGCCAGGAACGCCCGCTTCGTCGCCCTGTGGGCATCGGGCGTCACCTTCGTGATGTCGCTTTTCCTGTGGATCGGCTTCGATACCACCACCGCCGAGTTCCAATTCCAGGACCGCATGGAATGGATGCCGGCGTTCAAAATCTCGTATCACTTGGGCGTCGACGGCATTTCCATGCTGTTCGTCCTGCTCTCGACCCTGCTGACGCCCATCTGCATCCTGGCCAGCTGGGAATCGATCAAGGTCCGCGTCAAGGAATACATGGTCGCCTTCCTGGTGATGGAAACCATGATGGTGGGCATGTTCTCGGCCCTCGACATCATCCTTTTCTACGTCTTCTTCGAGGGCGTACTGATCCCGATGTTCCTGATCATCGGGGTGTGGGGCGGGCCGAGGCGGGTCTATGCCGCCTTCAAGTTCTTCCTGTTTACCCTGGTCGGCTCGGTGCTGATGCTGCTGGCCATCCTCGCCATGTACTTCGTGGCCGGCACCGCCAGCATTCCCGAACTCATGCGTTTCGGCTTCCCGACCGGCATGCAGACCTGGCTGTGGCTGGCCTTCCTGGCCTCGTTTGCCGTGAAGCTGCCGATGTGGCCGGTCCACACCTGGCTGCCCGACGCCCACGTCGAAGCGCCGACCGCCGGCTCGGTCATCCTGGCCGGCGTCCTGCTGAAGTTCGGCGCTTACGGCTTCCTGCGCTTCTCGCTGCCGATGTTCCCGGACGCCACCGTCGCCTTCACTCCGCTGATCTATGCGCTCAGCATCATCGCTGTCATCTATACCTCGCTGGTCGCCTTGGCCCAGGAGGATATGAAGAAGCTGATCGCCTATTCCTCGGTCGCCCACATGGGATTCGTCACGGTCGGCACCTTCACGCTGACGGTGCAGGGCATCGAGGGGGCGATCTTCCAGTCGCTCAGCCACGGCATCGTCTCGGGCGCGCTCTTCCTTGTCGTCGGCGTGGTGTACGACCGCGTGCATTCCCGCGAGATCGCCACCTACGAGGGACTGGTTCACCGCATGCCGGCCTACGGCCTTGTGTTCATGCTGTTCATGCTGGCATCCGTCGGCCTGCCCGGCACCAGCGGCTTCATCGGCGAGATCCTGATCCTGGTCGGCGCCTTCCAGGCCAACACCTGGGTGGCGGCGCTGACCGCCACCGGCCTCGTCCTCGGCGCCATATACATGCTCTACCTGTATCGCCGGGTGGTCTTCGGCAAGCTGACCAAGGAGGACTTAAAGAAGCTGCTCGACCTGAGTCCGCGCGAGATGGCGGTCTTCGCGCCTCTGATCGTGCTGGTCTTCGTGATGGGGATCTATCCCGGCCCCTTCCTCGACGTCATGCACGTTTCGGTCGACAACCTGATCAATTCCATCGAGGTGGCGCGCGCCGGAGCGGGAAACGTCGCCCTGGTGGGCCGGTAGTGGAACAAGAGGAGAGTGCGGCAAATGCCGATCGCTAGTTTGCCCAATCCAATCCCCGTCCTGCCGGAGCTGTTCCTGGCCGGGGTCGCCATGGCGCTGCTGTTGCTGGGCGTCTTCCAGAAGGCCGGCGGCAAGGGCGACGACGTGCGATCCTCGCGGCTGATCTCCGTGCTCGGCGTCATCACGCTCATCCTCACCCTGCTGCTGGTGATGACGGTGGCCCGCGGCGGCGCGGTTTCGACCTTCGGCGGCATGTTCGTCACCGATGCCTTCGCCGTCTATCTCAAGGTCTTCGTATTGATCGCCTCGGCCCTCTCGCTGGTTATCGCCGAGGACTACCTGGAACACCAGAACTCGGCCCGCTTCGAATACGCCGTTCTCATCCTGCTGGCGACGCTGGGCATGATGTTGATGGTTTCGGCCAATAACCTCATCTCGCTCTATGTCGGGCTCGAATTGCAGAGTCTTGCACTCTACGTTGTCGCCGCGTTCCAGCGTCACGATCTGCGTTCGACAGAGGCCGGCCTCAAGTACTTCGTGCTGGGCGCCCTGGCCTCGGGGATGCTGCTCTACGGGGCATCTCTGGTTTACGGCTTCGCCGGTACCACCGATTTCACCGCCCTCGCCACGCTGTTCGCGAAAGGCCAGGCCGGAGCCCCGGCGCTCGGTCTCGTGATCGGCATCGTCTTCATCCTGGTCGGCCTCGCCTTCAAGGTGTCGGCGGTGCCCTTCCATATGTGGACACCGGACGTCTACGAAGGGGCGCCGACCCCGGTGACAGCCTTCTTCTCGGTCGCTCCCAAGCTGGCGGCGGTCGGCCTCTTGGTCCGCGTCATGATCGGCCCGTTTGGCGAACTGGCCGATCAGTGGCAGCAGATCGTCGTCTTCATCTCCATCGCCTCCATGGCGCTGGGCGGCTTCGTCGCCATCAACCAGCGCAACATCAAGCGCATGATGGCCTATAGCTCGATCGGCCACGTCGGCTATGCCCTGATCGGGCTGGCCGTCGGCAACCAAGTGGGGGTGCGCGGCATCCTCATCTACATGGCCATCTACATCTTCATGAATCTCGGCGTCTTCACCTGCATCCTGTGCATGCGCCGGGGCGGCGCCATGGTCGAGGATATCGACGACTTGGCCGGCCTCTCGAAAACACACCCGATGCTGGCGCTCGCGCTCGCCATCTTCATGTTCTCGATGGCGGGCATCCCGCCGCTGGCCGGCTTCTTCAGCAAACTCTATATCTTCCTGGCCGCCATCGAGGCCGGGCTTTACGCCCTTGCGGTAATCGGTGTCCTGACCAGCGTGGTGGCCGCCTACTATTACCTTCGGATCATCAAGGTCATGTATTTCGACGACGTTACGGACGCGCTCGACAAACCGGTCCGGCGCGAGATCGGCCTCGTCATCTTCGGGACCAGCGCCGTCATCCTGCTGTTCTTCCTGTTGCCGGGGCCGCTCCTCGACGGGGCCGGTGCCGCGGCGGCAGCGCTCTTCACCGGCTGATGGACGCGCCAGGACTGTTGCACGGCTTTCGCCTGATCACGCTCGATACCGTCGGCAGCACCAACGACGAGGCCAGGCGCTTGGCCGGCGAAGGGGCAGGGGACGGCACGCTGATCAGGGCGCACCGCCAGACGGCGGGACGGGGACGGCTGGGGCGGACCTGGGTTTCCGAGCCCGGCAACCTATACGTCTCGATGATTCTCAAGCCCGGCTGCCGCCTGGGGCAAGCCGGGCAGGTCGGCTTCGTGGCGGCCAACGCGGTCGCCGATGCGATAACAGAGGTCCTGCCCGGCACCGTGACGGTCGGCTGCAAGTGGCCGAACGACGTACTGGCGGCCGGGCGCAAGGTATCGGGGATGCTGCTGGAATCGGAAATGAGCGGGGCCGGCAATCTCGACTGGCTGATCGCCGGCATCGGCATCAACGTCGACAGCCATCCGGAGGACGCGAATTTTCCAGCCACCTCGCTCAAGGCCTGTGGGGCCGGCGGCGGCATCTCGGCCGATACCGTGCTGGAGGCTTTCTGCCGGCATTTCCGGGCCGGCTACGCCGAATGGTCGCGGGACGGCTTCGAGCCGGTTCGCCGGGCTTGGCTGGCCCGCGCGGTGGGCCGGGGCGGCGACATCCGGGCCCGCACCGCAACCGCGACCCTCGAAGGTGTTTTCGAGGACGTGGACGCCTGTGGCGCCCTTGTCGTGCGGGAGGCCGACGGCCGCCGCACGTTGGTCAGCGCCGGCGACGTCTATTTCCCGGAACCGTCGCCATCATCAGGAGTGTGACATGCTGCTCGCCATCGACTCGGGCAATACCAACATCGTCTTTGCCGTCTTCGACGACAAAGGCGAGATGCGCGGCGAGTGGCGCTCCGCCACCAACGTCAACCGTACGGCCGACGAACTGTGGGTCTGGCTGACCCACCTTCTGCAACTGGCGGAAATCAAACGGACCGACATCGACGCGGCGATCATCGCCACCGTCGTGCCGGCGACCCTCTTCAACCTGAAATCCCTGTGCCGCAAGTACTTCAACGTCGATCCGCTGGTCGTCGGCGAACCCGAGGTCGAGCTCGGCATCGGCATCCTCACGGACCACCCCGAAGAAGTCGGCGCCGACCGCCTAGTCAACGCGGTGGCCGCCAATGAACGCTACGGCGGCCCCCTTATCGTCATCGACTTCGGCACCGCCACCACCTTCGACGTGGTCGACAGCCAGGGCAACTACTGCGGCGGCGTCATCGCACCGGGCATCAACCTGTCGCTGGAGGCGCTGCACCAGGCCGCCGCCAAGCTGCCCCGGGTAGCCATTACCCGGCCCAAGAGGGTGATCGGCAAGTCTACGGTGCCGGCCATGCAGGCCGGCATCTTCTGGGGTTACGTCGGCCTCATCGAGGGCCTCGTCGTGCGCATCCGCAAGGAATTTGCCGAGGAACACGGCAAGGGCGCCGAGATGCGGGTGATCGCCACCGGCGGACTGGCGCCGCTGTTTACCGATTCGTCATCCTGCATCGAGGTTTCCGATGTCGAGTTGACCCTGAACGGCCTTCGTTCCATCTATCGCCGCAACCGGCCGTGCTAATGGGCGCGACCACCAAAGACCTGCTGTTCGTGCCGCTGGGCGGGGCCGGCGAGATCGGCATGAACCTCAACCTCTACGGTTACGGCACGGGCGACGACCGCCAATGGCTGATGGTCGACCTCGGCATCACCTTCGGCGATGACCGCACGCCGGGCATCGACGTTCTGATGCCGGATCCCGCCTTCATCGAGGAACGGCGTGACCGCCTGGCTGGACTGGTCCTGACCCACGCCCACGAGGATCACATCGGCGCCGTTCCCTATCTGTGGGACCGCCTGCAGTGCCCGGTCTATGGCACGCCGTTCACGCTCTCGGTGTTGCGCCGCAAGCTGGCCGAGGAGGGGATGGACGGCATCATCCCGCTTCGCCAAGTGCCGCTCAGCGGCCATTTCCAGGTTGGGCCCTTCGACCTCGAGATGGTCACGCTCACTCATTCGATCCCCGAGCCCAACGCCATCGTCATCCGCACAGAGGCCGGCCTGGTGTTCCATACCGGCGACTGGAAGCTCGATCCACGCCCGGTCATCGGACCCCATGCCGAGGAGGACACCCTGCGTGCCCTTGGCGACGAGGGGGTCCACGCCATCGTCTGCGATTCCACCAACGTCTTCGAGGAAGGTTCCTCGGGGTCGGAATCCGACCTGCTGGCCGGGCTGACCGACGCCGTCGCCGGATGTAAAAGGCGGGTGGCGGTGGGCTGTTTCGCCAGCAACGTCGGCCGGCTGGAAACCATCGCGGCGGCGGCCGCCGCCAACGACCGCAGCGTCGTGCTGGCCGGCCGTTCGCTGTGGCGGATGTACGAGGCGGCGCTGGAGAACGGCTATCTCACCGAAGTTCCGACCTTTCTCGACGAAAGCGCGGCCGCGGACATTCCCGACGAGAACCTGCTGATCATCTGCACCGGCAGCCAAGGCGAGCCGCGAGCCGCGCTGTCGCGCATCGCCGAGGGCGAGCATCCGCGCATCCGGCTCGATGGCGGCGACACCGTGATCTTCTCGTCCCGGGTTATCCCGGGCAACGAGCTGGCCATCGGGCGCATCCATAACCTGCTGGTCCGGCGCGGCGTGCGCATCATTACCCAGGATGATTCCTTCGTCCACGTGTCGGGCCACCCGGCGCGCGACGAAATGGCCACCATGTATCGGCTAGTCCGGCCGCGTATCTGCGTGCCGGTCCACGGCGAGGCCCGCCATCTGGCCGAGCACGCCCGTTTGGCCACCGCCTGTGGGGTGACGCAGACGGTCCTGGTCGAGAACGGCTCGGTGGTCCGCCTGGGCCCAGGGGACGCGGAAATCGTCGGCGAGGCGCCGGTCGGCCGCCTGGCGGTCGAGGGCAACCGCTTGGTTCCGCTGGGCGGAACGGTTTCGCAAAGCCGCGGCAAGGCCCTATTCGGCGGATCGGCCATGGTGACGGTGGTCATCGACGCCGCCGGCCGCCTGTTGGCCGAACCGCAGGTGTCGGTGGTCGGCCTGCTGGAGGAGCACGAGGAGGAACCGCTCGCCGTCGTGCGGGCCGAGGTGCGGGCCGCCCTTGCCGCCCTGAGGGCGGACAAGGTCGGCGACGACGAGGCGGTCCGCGAATTGGTGCGGGTTGCCGTGCGCCGCGGTTTTCGCAAGAGTATCGGCAAGAAGCCGGTGACCCAGATCCATCTGGTTCGCCTGTGAGCAGAGGAGAGGGTCCGATGATCGGCCGTCTCAATCACGTTGCCATCGCGGTCGCAGACATCGCCGCCGCCGCCGAGCTTTACCGCGGGACGCTGGGTGCCCAGGTATCCGAGCCCAAGGCCCTGCCCGAGCACGGCGTCACCACCATCTTCGTCGATCTGCCCAACACCCGTATCGAACTTCTGGAACCACTGGGCGAACAATCGCCCATCGCCGGGTTCCTGGCCCGCAATCCCGACGGCGGCATCCATCATCTGTGCTACGAGGTGGCCGACATCGAGGCCGCATGTCGGCGGCTGGTGGCAGCTGGCGCCAGGATTCTGGGCGACGGCCGGCCGAAAACCGGCGCCCACGGCAAGCCGGTGATCTTCCTGCACCCCAAGGACTTCGCCGGCACCCTGGTCGAACTTGAACAGGCGTAGGGGGCGTCGAAATGGGATGGATCAGCGGCATAGCGGTATATCTGGTCATCTGGTGGCTGGTGATCTTCATGGTCCTGCCGTGGGGCAACCAGCCGGTCGATGCCGAGGATGTCGCCCGCGGCCACGCGCCGAGCGCGCCCCGCAAACCGCGCCTGGCCGCCAAGGTGATGGTGACGACGGTCATCGCCGGCGTCCTGTGGGCCGTCGCTTATGTGGTCATGGATCAGGGTTGGATTTCGTTGAGGAGCTGACGGACATGTCCGGGTATTGCGACGCGGCGCCGGGCCACCCCCTGCACGGGCCCTATCACGACGAAGAATACGGTTTTCCGCTTACCGACGAGAGCGCGCTGTTCGAGCGCCTGTCGCTGGAGATCTTCCAGGCCGGCCTGTCGTGGCTGCTGGTGCTGCGCAAGCGCGACGGCATGCGCGCCGCTTTCGATGGCTTTGATGTGGATACGGTCGCCGCCTATGGCGAGGACGGCGTCGCCCGTCTGCTGGCCGACCCCGGGATCGTCCGCAACCGCCTGAAGGTCGCAGCCATCATCGAAAACGCCCGCCGCATCCAGGCGCTTCGCGACAGCGACGGCGGGTTCGCCGCCTGGTTCGCCGCCCACCATCCGCTGACGCTCCCGGAATGGGTCAGGCTTTTCCGCAAGACCTTCAAGTTCACGGGCGGCGAGGTCGTGAACGAATTCCTGATGAGCATCGGCTATCTGCCGGGGGCGCATCGCGAGGATTGCCCGGCCTTCATGCGCATCGCCGCGCTCGATCCACCCTGGCGGAAAAGCCGAAACGGTGATCGATGAATAAACAAATCGGCAAGACCGAGAAGGGTCTTGCCGATCTGATGATCGTCTCCGGCCGCCAAGACGGGAGGCCTGAGGCCTCTTTGTACCTCCCAAAACCCGTTGTCAGCCACTCCGGGCAATCCTCGGCCAATCAGGATCGACCAATAATAGATAAACAGTGCATGTTTATCAACCGCGTTGCGGAGAGGAGATTCCCGGAACGAGCTTGCGTTTTGCGCAAGTACACTGGATGACAGGCGGCCGGGCGCGCTCTATATGATGGGCATGCGTCGGCGCGTGGCGCCCGGCAACCTGAAGGAAAAGGGAATCATGTCCCGCTATTCGGCCCCGCTGTCGATGGGCTTTTCGTGCGTCGCCCACAGCTATTCCCATCTGTTCGCGCCGATCTTCTATATCGCCGTTCTGGCGCTGGAGCCGGAACTTGGCCTAAGCCACGGTGAAGCGGTATCCCTTATCCTGGTCAGCAACATCCTGTTCGGCGTGATGGCGCCGCTCGCCGGCTGGCTTGGCGACCGCTGGAGCGCCGTCGGCATGATGACGGTCTTCTTTCTCGGCACCGGGGGCGGCATGGTGCTCACGGGGCTGGCCGACACGCCGTTCGCCATCGGGTTTTGGCTGGCGACGACCGGGCTGTTCGGTTCCATCTATCATCCGGTCGGCATGGCTTGGCTGGTGCGCAACGCGCTCAACCGCGGCATGGCGCTGGGGGTCAACGGCATGTTCGGCGGCTTCGGCCCGGCCGCCGCCGCCTTGATGTCGGGGGCCTTGATCGACCTGTTCGGCTGGCGGGCAGCCTTCATCCTGCCGGGCGCGCTCATCATTCTTACGGGCATCGTTTTCTGCGGCCTGGTGCTCAAGGGCGAAATCGTGGAAAGCAAGACGGACCGCCGGGTCGAGCCGCCGGTTTCGCGCCAGGATACCATCCGCGTCATCCTGGTCCTGCTTGTCACCATGATCTGCAACGGCATGATCTATCAGGCGACGCAGGCGGGGCTTCCCAAGATATTCTCGCTTAGGGTCGCCGACTTCGCGGCGAGCGGCGCCTTCGGCATCTCGGTGATGGTGGCCATCGTCTACGGCACGGCTGGCGTCCTGCAGATCGTTACCGGGCGACTGGCCGACCGCTATCCGCTCAAGACGGTCTACCAGCTGGCCTTCCTCTGCCAAGTGCCACTTCTGGTGCTGGCCTCCCAGATCGGCGGCCCGCTGCTGGTCGTCATCGCCGTCCTCATGGTGACGGCCAACGTCGGCTCGCTGCCGGCCGAGAACTGCCTGGTGGCCCGCTATTCGCCCAGCCACCGGCGGGGGCTGTTCTACGGGCTCAAGTTCGTTTTCGCCATCGGCGTCGCCAGCGGGCTCGGGGTCAAGCTGGAAGGCGCGCTATTTGACGCCAGCGGCGACTTCTTCTGGCTGTTCGTCATCCTGGCCAGCCTCGCCGCCGCCGCCTCGGCGATCGGCTTCCTGCTGCCCGGCGAGCCCTCCAAGCAGCCGGCCCGGCCGCTACCGGTGGGCGCAGCGGAATAGGTGTGGTGGGGGGGCGGTGCGCGGTACCATAATACCGCCCTCGTAACCCACGAATTTTCAACACTTTTTCCGTTGACTTCCGGCTTTCCTATGGCATACTCCGCGCCCCACGAGCCGGCTGGACCGGCTCGGACTTTGTGTTTTCCAGCTCTGCAAGGGAACGATGAAAACCTATTCGGCGAAACCGTCGGACGTAGAGCGCAAATGGTTCGTGATCGATGCGGAAGGTCTCGTCCTCGGACGGCTGGCCAGCATCATCGCCTTGCGCCTACGCGGCAAGCATAAACCCATGTTCACGCCGCACATCGATTGCGGCGACAACATCATCGTCATCAACGCCGAGAAGGTGCACCTGACCGGCCGGAAGATGTTCAAGAAGGAATACTTCTGGCATACCGGGCACCCAGGCGGCATCAAGTCGCGCACCGCCGACGAAGCGCTGGCCAGCAAGCGGCCCGAGTTCGTCATCAAGAAGGCGGTCGAGCGCATGATCTCGCGCAACCCGATGGGCCGCCAGCAGATGAAAAAGCTGTTCGTTTACGGGGGCCCCGAGCATCCCCACGCCGCGCAGCAGCCCGAAGCCCTGGACATTGCGGCGATGAATCCGAAGAACAAGAGGAGTGCGTAAGGCATGTCCGAGGAAGTGAAGACCCTCGAGGACCTGAAAGAGGCCATCGAAGGCCGGACGTCCGCCGGCGCCGCGAGGAAGGCCGAGCCGCAGCCGCAAGCCGCACTGCCCGAACCCAAGATCGACGCCCAGGGACGCGCCTACGCCACCGGCCGGCGCAAGAACGCCATCGCCCGCGTGTGGATCAAGCCCGGTGCGGGCCGCATCACCGTCAACGGGCGCGACGCCCAGGTGTATTTCGCCCGGCCGGTGCTCCGCATGATCATCAACCAGCCGTTCGACACCGCCCAGCGGAGCAGCCAGTACGACGTGTTCTGCACGGTGACCGGGGGCGGGCTCTCGGGACAGGCCGGTGCCGTCCGCCTCGGCATCAGCCGGGCGCTCACCTATTTCGAGCCCAGCCTGCGCGGCGTGCTGAAGAAGGGTGGTTTCCTGACCCGCGATTCACGCGCTGTCGAGCGCAAGAAGTACGGCCGCGCCAAGGCCCGCCGCAGCTTCCAGTTCTCGAAGCGCTAAAGCGCAACGCCTCAAATCTTCGGTGGGGGCCCGCGCCAAGGCGCGGGCCCTTTCCGTTTGGGGCACTGCGGAATTCAGCCGCAAAAAGCGGATGGACCGGCCGAGCTGCCGGAAGGCAGACTGCCCACCCGACCGCCCAAGGAAACAGCCGATGTCTTTGAACGCCTGGATGATGTTGGTGACCCTCTCGATCGTGTGGGGCGGCTCGTTTTTCTTCAACGCCGTCCTGCTGGCCGAACTCAGCCCCTTCGGCGTGGTCTTTGGGCGCGTTCTGATCGGCTTCCTGGCGCTTTACGCCGTCATCCGGATGCAGGGCCTCCCCCTCGGACTGAGGCGCCACTGGCGGGCCTTTCTGATCATGGGCTTCCTCAACAACTTCATCCCCTTCACCCTGATCGCGACCGGCCAGACCTTCATCGACAGCGGGCTGGCCTCGATCTTCAACGCGACGACGCCGCTGTTTGGCGCGATCCTCGCCTTTTTCCTGGTTCGGGCGGAAAACGTCACCGCAGGCAAGCTCGTCGGCGTGATCCTGGGCGTCGCCGGGGTCGCCGTGCTGTTCGACATCGGCTCCGGCAACCCGGCCGGGCAGGGCACCGTTATCGGCGGCGCGATGGTGATGACGGCTTCGCTGTCCTATGCCGTCGCCGGCCTGTTCTGGCGGCGCTTCCCGACCATCGCGCCGCCGGTCGCCGCCTGCGGCATGCAGTTGGCCTCCTCGCTCATGTGCCTGCCGCTCGCCGCCTATCACGACGGAGTACGGTTCACCGAATTGTCGGCCGGCGGGGTAGGGGCCTTGCTTGGCATCGGCATCCTCTGCAGCGCCTTCGGCTTCATCCTCTATTTCCGGGTGTTGCAGGTAGCTGGCGCGGTGAACGTCCTGCTCGTCACCCTGTTGATTCCGGTCAGCGCCTCTCTCCTCGGCGTCGTTTTCCTGGGCGAGACGGTCACCGCCGCGGAAATCGCCGGCATGGCCATCATCGGCCTCGGTCTGCTGGTGGTCGACGGCCGCCTGCCGGCCTTGCTGCGCCGCCGTCTGACGGGGAGCGGCAATTGAACGGTTGATTTTTGGCTGGTTTTCGTGGATGTCCTTGCGCATCTTTTGGGTCCCCGAAGGGGATCGTGACCGAACGGAGGCGACGAACCATGACGCCCAAGGTGTTCATCGACGGAGAGGTCGGCACCACCGGCCTGCAGATCCGGGCCCGGCTGGCCGGGCGGAAGGACGTTACCCTTGTCAGCCTGCCCGAGGCAGAGCGTAAGGACACCGCGCGCCGCAAGGAAACGATGAACGCCGCCGATTTGGTTATCCTTTGCCTGCCCGACGACGCCTCGCGGGAAGCGGTGGCCTTGATCGACAACCCGGCCACCCGGGTGATCGACGCCAGCAGCGCCCACAGGGTGGCCGATGGCTGGGTCTACGGCATGCCCGAATACGACTCCGGTCAGCGCGCCGCCATTGCCGATGCCGGGCGGGTGACCAATCCCGGGTGCTACGCCATCACCGCCGTCTCCATGCTGCACCCGCTGGTCGCGGCCGGCATCCTGCCCGCCGACTTCCCGGTGACCATCAACGCCATCTCGGGCTATTCGGGAGGCGGCAAGAAGCTGATCGCCAGCTTCGAGAACAAGGCCGCGCCGGACTACACCGACGCGCCGTTCCGCGTCTACGCGCTCGGGCTGGAGCACAAGCACACCGAGGAAATCCGCACGTGGAGCGGGCTCGATCACCGGCCACTGTTCGTGCCCAGCGTCGGGCGCTTCCGCCAGGGCATGATCGTACAGGTTCCGTTGCAGCTGTGGGCCCTGCCGGGGACGGTCACCCCCGAAGCGGTGCACGCGGCGCTGACCGAGCACTACGCCGGGCAGCGCTTCGTCAAGGTGGCGGGACTCGAAGAGACGGCGGCGATGAGCGGCCTGGAGCCGGAAGCGGTGAACGGTACCAACGAGCTTCGCCTCCATGTCTTCGGCAACGCCAAACGTGGCCAGGCTGTGGTCGCAGGATTGATCGACAACCTGGGCAAAGGCGCCTCGGGTCAGGCGGTGCAGAACGTTAACCTGATGCTCGGCCTCAAGGAAGAGGCCGGCCTCGAAGGCGTCGTCAACCCGGCCTATTGATCAGCAGCCGGGCCCGATGCATTCGTCGTTGCCGCTGCTCAACGGATCGCGCGTCGGGATCAGCTCCCACATGGCGCTGGCGATCATGTGGCGGAAGCGAGGATCGTTGGGCGAGGCCACCGCCGGAATGCTGATGTTGACGTCGGAATAAAGGTCCGATTCCACGCAGAAGGCGACATCGGCGTGCAGCTTGCCAGCCTCCTGAGCGCCGGTCGGGATGGCTTCGGGATTTCCGCACAGCGTCCGGGAATGCATCGTCGTCGGCGTGTTGAAGGCGACGACGACCCGCTGGTTGCGGTCGGCCCTGGGCCCCGGATTGGTCGAAAAGAGGGTCATCGGGCCATTATGGTTGCCCTGCATGGCGTCCGTCACCGCACGGTCCAGCACGTCCTTGGCAACCGGGAAGGGGTTGCCGACGACAACGGCCAGCATCTCGCCGCGACCGGCGCTATAGCGGAAAAAGCTGTCGGAGTTGGGGCGATGCAGCTCGCTCGTCATGATCTCTCCGGTGCACGCGCTGGCAACGAATGCCACGGCGGCAAGCGCCATCAGAGGGCGAAACGCCATCATGGGTAAGACCTCCTGAAACAACCCGGGACCATCGGCCGGGACGCCTCGTCAGATGGGCGCTATCCCCCGCAGAAGGAAGCGCCGCGGAGGATCATGACGCAAATTTAATGTTCATACGTCGAGGTTGTCGACAAACTGGGCGTGTTCCTGGATGTAGGCGAAGCGCAATTCCGGCTTGCGGCCCATCAGGCATTCCACCAACTCGGCCGTCGCCTTGACGGCGGCCGCATCGTCGCCGGCCTCGAGGTCGGGCACCGTGACCCGAAGGAGGATGCGGGTGTCGGGCTTCATGGTGGTCTCGCGCAACTGCGCCGCCGGCATCTCGCCCAGGCCCTTGAAGCGGCTGATCTCGACCTTGGCGTTGTCCCGAAACTGCGTGCGCAGGATTTCGTCCTTGTGGGCGTCGTCGCGGGCATACAGCGTCTTGGCCCCGTGGGTAATTCTGTACAACGGCGGCATCGCTACAAAAAGATGGCCGTTTTCAATAAGTTTTGGAAGTTTCCTAAAGAAAAATGTCATCAATAGGGAGGCGATGTGGGCGCCGTCCACGTCGGCGTCGGTCATGATGATGACCCGCTCATAGCGCAAAGCGTCTTCGCGGTAGGCGTCGCCGATGCCGCAGCCTAAGGCCTCGACCAGGTCGCTCAGTTCCTGGTTCTCGCGGATCTTGTCGACCGAAGCGCTTGCGACATTGAGGATCTTGCCGCGTAACGGCAGCACGGCCTGGGTTTCGCGGTTGCGGCCCTGCTTGGCTGAACCGCCGGCCGAATCGCCTTCCACCAGGAAGACTTCGGTGCCGGCCGCGGAATTGCGGGTGCAGTCGGCCAGCTTGCCGGGTAGGCGCAGCCGCCGGGTCGCCGACTGGCGCTTGAGCTGCTTGTCCTGGCGCTTCTTCAGGCGGGCGTCGGCCCGCTCGATGATGCTGGCCAGCAGCGCTTCCGCCATGGCCGGAGCGGCCGACAGCCAGTGGTCGAAATGGTCGCGCACCGACGCCTCGACCAGACGCGCCGCCTCGGGCGAGGACAGCTTTTCCTTGGTCTGGCCCTGGAACTGGGGATCGCGGATGAATACCGACAGCATGACGCAGGTGGACGCCATCACGTCCTCGGGGGTCATCTTGGCCGCCTGCTTGTTATTGATCAGATCGGCGTAGGCCTTGAGGCCCTTGATCAGGGCCGAGCGCAACCCCTGTTCGTGAGTGCCGCCCTGCGGAGTCGGCACCGTGTTGCAGTAGGAATTGACGAAGCCTTCATCGTCGTCGACCGGCCAGGCGATCGCCCATTCGACACGCCCGGAGTCGCCATTGAGCTTGGCCTGCCCGGCGAAAGGCGTTTCCGTCACCGTTCGGCGGCCTTCCAGGGCGCCCGCCAGGTAGTCGCCCAGGCCGCCGGGGAAATGGAAGGTTTCCTGAGCCGGAATGGGCCCGTCGGCCTTGAGCAGGGCGGGGTCGCAGGACCAGCGGATTTCGACGCCGCGAAAGAGAAACGCCTTGGAACGGGCCAGGCGGTAGAGCTGGGCCGGCCGGAAATGCACGGCGTCCCCGAAGATCTGGGGGTCGGGATGGAAGGTGATCATGGTGCCGCGCCGGTTCTGCACGGCGCCCAAGTCCTTGAGCGGCGTCTTCGGCTGGCCGCGTTGATAGACCTGCTGCCACAGCCGGCGATCGCGGGCGACCTCGACGGTGAGGTCGTCGGACAGCGCGTTGACCACGGAAAGGCCGACCCCGTGCAAGCCGCCCGACGTCTCGTAGGCCTTGCCGCCGAACTTGCCGCCGGAATGCAGCGTGGTGAGGATGACCTCGAGCGCCGACTTGTTTTTGTACTTGGGGTGGGGATCGACCGGAATGCCGCGACCGTTGTCGCGCACCGTCACCACGTCGCCGGCCCCCAACTCGACGTCGATGCGGTTGGCGAATCCGGCCACCGCCTCGTCCATGGCGTTGTCCAGGATCTCCGCCACCAGGTGGTGCAGCGCCGGCTCATCGGTGCCGCCGATGTACATGCCAGGGCGCCGGCGCACCGGCTCCAGTCCCTCCAGGACCTCAATGTCCTTGGCCGAATAGTTGGTGTCCTGTGGCGCCGCGAATTGAAAGAGGTCGTTCATTCACCGTTTCCCGGAAAGTCCATGGCGGCCACCCCGTCAGATTGGGGCTTGGCGCCTTTCTCAAGCGTGATACAGTACCGGCTTGGCGGCAAACTCACAAGATCTTGTGGCGAAGGAGCCCGTTTCCGGCCATGCGCGACGATCCCTCGATCCCCCGCGGCGAACTGACCACCCGCACGGTGGCGATGCCGCGCGACACCAACCCCAGCGGCGACATTTTCGGCGGCTGGTTGATGTCGCAGATGGACATCGCCGGCGGCGCCTGCGCGACCAGCCGGGCACGCGGACGGGTGGCCACCGTTGCAGTGGAGGGCATGGTCTTTCACGCGCCGGTCCACGTCGGAAACGTGCTGTGCTGCTATGCCGAAATCAAGAAGGTGGGCACCACCTCGATCACCATCCGCCTCGAAGCCTGGGCGTTGCGTCAGGATACGGGAAGGCGCGTCAAGGTCACCGAGGCGATCTTCACCTATGTGGCCCTCGACGCCAACGGCAAGAAGCGTCCGGTTCCGCCCGAAGCATGAGGCGACGGCCAAGGGCCGGGCCGACCGTTCAGCCGACCAGCAGCCAGACGTAGGCGGCGGCAAAGCACAGAGTCAGCGTCGAGAATTCCGAAACCATAATCCGCAGGGCCACCGCACCGTCCTCCTTCATCGTGACAAGAACAAAACATATAACAAATGAGAACAAAATAGCAACATATTTCCTGCCGCGTCCGGAAACCGGCCGATTTCACGCCAACGTGTGTGGTCGGGCGCCCGAACGGTTCCCATACCGAAAAGAGACCAAGCAGAAAGGAGCGCCTGATGAAAATGCTGCCGGCCACCGCACTTGCCGGGACCCTGTTCGCCACCACGGCCTGGGCCGGGCAAGCCGACGTGGTGGGGGCCATGGCGTACCGCGAAGGGGACGAAACCTATCGGTTCGAGGTCTCCGTCCGCCATGACGATGCGGGCTGGCAGCATTATGCCGACCGCTGGGACATCCTGACCGCCGACGGCACCGTCCTGGGCAGCCGCGAGTTGTTGCATCCCCACGAGGACGAGCAGCCGTTCACCCGCTCCCTCGGTAGCGTCCGCGTCCCCGCCGCGGTTCGCCAGGTCCAGATCCGCGCCCACGACAAAGTGCACGGCAACGGCGGCAAAGCGCTGACCATCGACCTGCCGTAAGTCCGCATCGCCAGGGAGGCGGCGAGCGAGCTTTGCCGAAGGGCATCGGAGTGCTAGGTTGCCCCGACGCTCCTCCAGCCCGTGCGAGCCTCCATGGCCGATCCCGAACCCTCGTCGGCTGCCCGCCGCCCGTCTTCCCCGGCGGCCGTCTTCGCGCGCTTGCCGAGGGCCGCAGCCGGCCCCCTGTTCATGCTGGCGGCGGCACTGGGATCGGGATGCCTAGCCGGCGTCGTGCGCCATCTTTCGACCGACCTTCATCCCTTCGAGATCGTCTTTTTCCGCAATCTTTTCGCCTTTGTCGTGCTCCTCCCCTGGTTGCTACGCGTCGGCTGGGAACCCTTGAAGACCCGCCAGATCGGCGGACACGCGCTGCGCGCCTTCCTTAACCTCGTCGCCATGCTCACCCATTTCTATGCGCTGGCGATCACGCCGCTCGCCAAGGTGGCCTCGCTCGGCTTCGTATCGCCGCTGTTCGCCACCCTGTTCGCCGTACTTCTCCTGCATGAAAAGCTTCAGGCCAAGCGGATGGCCGCCCTACTCGCCGGATTCTTAGGGGCGCTGATCATCATCCGGCCGGGCACCGACGCGATGAGCCTGGGTGCCCTGTTGGTGCTCATCTCCGCCGCTGTCTGGGGCTTGGCGCTGATCGTCATCAAGCGGCTGTCGCGCACCGATTCATCCTTCACCATCGCCGCCTATGCCGGGCTGCTGATCACGCCGTTCTCGCTCATCCCGGCGCTGTTCGTCTGGCAATGGCCGGAGCCGGCCACCTGGGGATGGCTGGTCGCCGTCGGCGCCATCGGCGCCGCGATGCACATGGCGGGTGCCCAGGCCTTCCGGCTGGCCGACGCCACCGCCGTCCTGCCGGTCGATTTCACCAAGCTGGGATGGGCGGCCATCATCGGCTACATCTTCTTCGGCGAGGTGCCGGAACTTTGGGTCTGGATCGGCGGCGCCGTCATCTTCGCCAGCACCGTCTACATCGCCTACCGCGAAAGCCGCGGCGCCGCGCCCGAGGTCACTGCCGGACCTTCGATGCCCGCCTGACCGGTGGCTACGACGACCGGGGGCGGGAGGAGCGAGCACCGAGCGCGGCCATTCGGTCGCCGAGACGGGCCAACTGGGACAGTTTCTCTTGCGCTTCCGATTGCGCCCTGGCAACGAGGGCCTCGTCGCTGGCCTTTTCCGCCACCGCCATCATGAAGTCGTAGGAGGCCTCGGTGCGGCGAGCCTCGTCGCGCAATACCTCGCGCAGGTCCACTTGCAGCCAGTCGACGGTGGTCTCTTCCGCCGGCATGCCCTCCGGCAGGCGCGCCGCCTCTTCGCCTACCAACGCGCGGAACAGTTCGGCCGTGGCGGCGTCGCCGGCCGTTTCCGCCGCCCGCACCGCACTTCGCCAGCGGCTGAGCGCATCCCGCGCCGCCTCGCGGCTGCGGCGATCGAACGCGCCGAGGCTGACGGGCACCTCCTCGGCCAGAATTCCAGCCGCTTGCCCGGGATGTTCCTTGCGCCACGCCCGCCGGCGTTCCAGGCGCAACAGGGCCACGTGATTCAGTTCCTCGCGAGCCATCGCCTCGGCATAGGTTCGCACGTCCGGATCCGACGTCTTGGCCGCGACGTTGGCGTAGAAGGAGAAGGCGCGCTCCTCGTTGCCGGCCGCGATCACGAGAACCCGCCACGGTGTCGCCAGAAAATCGCCGCCGGCATCCGCAAACTGCTGTTCGGTGAGCGTTTCCGGCATGTCCCAGCGGAAGATAAAAGTCGGCGACGGCACGATGCCACGGCGGCGGGCCCACTCGCCCAGACCATCCTCATGCCCGCTTTCATCCTTCTCAAGCCTCCGGAAAAGAGCGGCGAGGGGGCCGTTGCCCTGGCGTTCCATGCGGCCGGCAAGGTCGGCGTAGCGGTTGGCCGCTTCGCGCTCCATCGCGGTGGCGATGGCGAACAGATCCTCGACCGTCTTGACCTCCGGAACCGTCGAGAACGTTACCGTCTGCTGGCCGGCCATCGCTCCACCATCGACTTCACCCCACCCAACCCTAGCCACATTCAACTGTCGGTGTCGTTGACTTTGATCAAGGCGGTGAACCTTGTACCATGGCAGATATTGTCCTACTTGTTCGCTCTACAATAGGGACGGGGTAATGCGCGCTAAGCCGAACTTCCCGAAAACCCTGCTCGTCATATGGTTGACGGTTTTGCTCGGCATTGCCTCGGGATACGGCGCCAACGCCGCCGAGATCGGACGCTTCCTCGATAAGGCCTCGCCCGCCGAACTGGTTCCCGGCGCCGACCGCCTCGGTCCGGCCAAGGCCGATCCGCCGGTGATCCCGGCCTACCGGGGCGACGAACTGGTGGGCTACATCTTCCTCAATTCCGACATCGCCAATTCGGTCGGCTATTCCGGCCGGCCCATCCAGGTTCTGGTGGGACTGACGGTCGACGGCAAGATTTCCGGCGCCAAGCTGGTGGCGCATCACGAACCCATCGTCCTCGTCGGTATTCCCGAGGCCAAGATCGTCGGCTTTCTTGCCGGCCTGGTCGGGTATGACGCCGTCTCGATGACGGCTCCCGCAGGCGGCCGCGGACCCGATATCATCAGTGGCGCCACCGTGACTGTCCTGGTCATCCACGACAGCGT
Organism: Rhodospirillales bacterium; assembly: GCA_014859895.1. Taxonomy (GTDB): domain Bacteria; phylum Pseudomonadota; class Alphaproteobacteria; order Rhodospirillales; family Shumkoniaceae; genus Shumkonia. The sequence continues at coordinate 96,118 of JACZKS010000090.1, read as the reverse complement.
CACCCGGGCCGCCGCCCAGGTAACCCGCAAACTCGGCCTCGGCGGCCTGTCGATGGCCCAGGCCGAGACCGGCCCGCAGCGCTCCATCGATGTCGGCAAGAGCGCGGTCGAGGACTGGCAGACCCTGCTGGGCGACGGCAGCGTACGGCGGCTCCACCTGACGGTGGGCGACGTCAATGCCGCCTTTGAGAAATCCGGCGACGCCGAGGCCGCCCGCCGCCCCGCCGCCGGCGCCGCCGAGGACCCCTTCGTCGACCTTTACGTCGCCCAGGTCAGCGTGCCGACCATCGGCCGCTCGCTGCTGGGCGAGGCCGAATACGCCAACTTGAAGCAACGCCTTAAGGAAGGACAGCAAGCGATTCTAGTGGCTGGCGTCGGTGCCTATTCCTTCAAGGGTTCGGGCTATGTTCGCGGCGGCATCTTCGATCGCATCCAGATCAATCAGGACACCATCATCGTCCGTTTCCGCGACCGCGACCATCACCGGCTGCGGACCCTCGCGGCGGAAGGAGCCCCCGCATTTCCCGAGATCGGCGTCTTCACGGTGCCGGCGGAGAGCGGGTTCCAGGCCGCGCTTCCGTGGCGGCTGGGGCTGCTGGTGCAGCGGGCCACCGGGGCGCTGTCGAAAGCCTTCGTCACCTTCGAGGTCAGCTATGCGGTGCCGGAGCCCTATCTGACGCCGCTCCCCCCGCCGCGGCCGGTCCCGACCGGCGCGACGACATCCGCGTCCCAGAACGGCGGGCGGACGGCGCTGTGGAAAAGCATTTGGGAAAACAACCTGCCCAGTATCGCGGCCGGTCTTTTCGGCATCCTGACGCTGACGGCTATTTTCTTCTTCCAGTCCCAGTTGGTGAAGCGGCCCAAGTTGCTCGACATCGTGCGCCTGAGCTTCCTTACGTACACCCTCGTTTGGCTAGGCTGGTGGATGAACGCCCAGCTTTCGGTCGTCAATGTGCTGGCCTTCAGCAACGCGCTGGCCTCCGATTTCAGCTGGGAATACTTCCTGATGGACCCGCTGGTGTTCATCCTGTGGTTCGCCACGGCCGCCGCCCTGCTGTTCTGGGGGCGCGGCCCATTCTGCGGCTGGCTCTGCCCGTTCGGCGCCCTGCAGGAACTGACCAACCGCATCGCACGCACGCTGGGCGTCAAGCAGTGGCGGGTGCCGTGGGGTCTCCACGAGCGGCTGTGGCCGGTCAAGTACATGATCTTCCTCGCCCTCTTCGGGCTGTCGCTCTACGACCTGGCCTTGGCCGAGCGGCTGTCGGAGGTCGAACCCTTCAAGACGGCGATCGTACTCAAGTTCGTACGGGACTGGCCATACGTCGTCTATGCCGGGCTGCTGCTGGTCGTCGGGCTTTTTGTTGAGCGGTTCTTCTGCCGCTATCTGTGCCCGCTTGGCGCCGCGCTGGCCATCCCGGGGCGCATCCGCATGTTCGAATGGCTGAAGCGCTGGCCAGAATGCGGCAGCCAGTGCCATCGCTGCGCGCACGAATGCCCGGTCCAGTCGATCCATCCCGAGGGCCACATCAACCCCAACGAATGCATCTACTGCCTGCATTGCCAGGAACTCTACTTCGACGACCACCGTTGTCCACACAACATCACGGTGCGTCTGAAGCGGGAGCGCCGCACGGCCCTATCGCGCCGTCCCGGCGACGGCCAAACGCCTGCCGACGGTCTTGCGGCGAAACCGCTCGCCGCCGCCCGGCAAGACTAGGGATTACCGCCATGAAACGGAGGACGAAATGACGATATCCGACAATAAAAATTCCGGTGTCTCGCGCCGGTCCTTGCTGGGTACCACCGCCAAAACCGCGACCCTGGCCGGGCTCGCCGGCGCCGCCGGCATCGGCGGACTGGGTGCGCTGACGGCTGTGAGCCGCCCCGCCCGGGCGCAGGAAAACCCGGCCTATGAAGTCAAGCCCGGCCAGCTCGACGAATATTACGGCTTCTGGTCGAGCGGCCAGTCTGGAGAGGTGCGGATTTTCGGCGTTCCCTCGATGCGCGAGTTGATGCGCATCCCGGTATTCAACATCGACAGCGCGACCGGATGGGGCACCACCAACGAAAGCCGCAAGATTCTCACCGAGGGGCTGCTACCGGAAACCCGCCAGTTCCTGGCCGACAAGGGCGGCATCTGGAAGAACGGCGACGCCCATCATCCGCACATGTCGTTCACCGAGGGCCGCTACGACGGCCGCTACATCTTCATCAACGACAAGGCCAACACCCGTGTCGCCCGAATCCGTTGCGACGTCATGAAGACCGACAAGATCATCGAGATCCCGAACGCCTCAGACATCCATGGCCTGCGGCCGCAAAAGTTCCCGCGCACCGGCTATATCTTCGCCAACGGCGAACACCGCGTGCCGATCCCCAACGACGGCCGCGATCTCAACGATCCGACCAAATACCACGCCATTTTCACGGCAGTGGACGGCGACGCCATGAAGGTCGCCTGGCAGGTCATGGTCGACGGCAACCTCGATAACGTCGACGCCGACTACCAGGGCAAGTACGCCTTCTCGACCTGCTACAACTCGGAAGAGGCGGTCGACATCGCCGGCATGACCGCCAACGAGCAGGACTGGGTGGTCGTCTTCAACATCAAGCGCATCGAAGAGGGCCTCCAGAAGGGCGACTTCAAGGAGATGGGCGGGGTGCCGGTGCTCGACGGCCGCCACGGATCGCCCTATACCGCCTACATCCCGATCTCGACCAGCCCGCACGGCATCAATACGGCGCCGGATCAGATCCATGTCTGTATCAACGGCAAGCTGTCGCCCACCGTCTCGGTGATGGACGTGCGCAAGCTGGACGACCTGTTCGACGGCAAGATCCAGCCGCGCGACGTTATCGTCGCCGAACCCGAACTCGGCCTCGGCCCGCTTCACACCGCCTTCGACAACCGCGGCAACGCCTACACCACGCTGTTCCTCGACAGCCAGATCGTGAGGTGGAACATCGAAAAGGCGAGGCGCGCCTTCGCCGGTGAAAAAGTCGACCCGATCATGCAGAAGCTCGACGTCCACTATCAGCCTGGCCACAATCACACCTCCCAAGGCGAGACTCTCGATACCGATGGCAAGTGGCTGGTTTCGCTGAATAAATTCTCAAAGGACCGCTTCCTCAACGTCGGCCCCTTGAAGCCCGAGAACGATCAGTTGATCGACATCAGCGACGACAAGGAGATGCGCCTTGTCCACGACGGCCCCACATACGCCGAACCGCACGACTGCATCATCGTCAGGGCGGATCTTCTCAACCCCAAGTCGGTGTGGGACCGCGACGACCCGTCGTTCGCCGACACCGTGGCGATGGTGAAGGCCGATGGCGTCGATCCGGAGGCGGCCGAACACGTCTTCCGTGACGGCAACAAGGTCAGGGTCTACATGCACTCGACCGCGCCGCAATTCAGCCTCAGCGAATTCACGGTGCAGGAAGGCGACGAGGTGACACTGGTGGTCACCAACATCGACGACGTCGATGACCTGACTCACGGGCTGACCATCGCCAATTACGGCATCGCCTTCGAGATCGCCCCGATGCAGACGGCATCCGTCACCTTCAAGGCTGACCGGCCGGGGGTGCACTGGTACTACTGCATGTGGTTCTGCCACGCCCTGCACATGGAAATGCGCGGCCGCATGCTGGTGGAACCGAAGAAGCGAGCATGACCCGCAGCCTTACCTTCGCGTTGATGCTGGCGGCCCTCGTGGCCGCCGGCATCGGCCTTTCTTCCGCCAAGGCGCAGACCGTGGAGGCGCTCACCGATCGTGCGGATCTGGCGACCGCCGTCGCGGCGGCGGCCCCGGGCTCGACCCTGCGGCTCGCCGCCGGCACCTACAGGGGGCCGGTGATCATCGATCGGCCCCTAACCTTGGAAGGCGATCCGGGCGCCGTTATCGAGGGGGTGGGGCGGGGCAGCGTGATCGTCATCAGGGCTCCCGGCACCGTCATACGCGGCCTGACCATTCGCGGCTCCGGCACCAGCCTGGCCGGCGAGGATGCCGGCATCTTCGTCGAAAAGACGGCAACGGGGACGCTGATCGAAGCCAACGCCATCGAGGGCAACCTGTTCGGCGTCTTCCTCAAGGGATCGGCGGAGGCCATCGTGCGCGACAACCGCATTACCGGTCGCGAGGACTTGCGGATGAGCGAGCGGGGCAATGGCGTGCACCTGTGGAATGCGCCCGGCGCCAAGGTCATAGCCAACGACATCCGATGGGGCCGCGATGGCATTTTCGTCACTACGTCGGAGCGCAACGAATTCGCCGAGAACCGTTTCGCCGACCTGCGCTTCGCCATCCATTACATGTATACGAACCGCTCGACCGTGCGCGACAACGTGTCGGTGGGCAATCACGTCGGCTATGCCCTGATGTTTTCTAAGGGCATCAAGGCATTGCGCAACCTGTCGCAGGGCGACCGTGATCACGGCTTCCTGTTTAACTACGCCAATGACAGCACGGTGATGGACAATGCCGTGATCGACGGCGGCGAGAAGTGCGTCTTCATCTACAACGCCAACAAGAACGTCTTCCGTGGCAACCGGTTCCAAGGCTGCGGGATCGGCATCCATTTCACCGCCGGCTCCGAGCGCAACACCATGAGCGGCAACGCCTTCATCGGCAACCGCTTCCAGGTGAAGTACGTCGGCGCCCGCGATCTGGTGTGGACGGAAGACGGCATCGGCAACTACTGGAGCGACCAGCCTTCCTTCGATCTCAACGGCGACGGCATCGCCGACCAGCCGTACAGGCCCAACGGCCTGATCGATCACATCCTGTGGCGGGTACCGCGCGCCAAGCTGCTGTTGACCAGCCCGGCGCTGCAGGTCCTCAAGCAGGCGCAGGCGGCATTTCCGGCCATCCTGCCCGGTGGCGTCGTTGACACCGCGCCGCTGATGCGGCCGCCGCCCGTCGCCGCCGTGCCCTCCAAGCCAAGGAACCCGTCATGATCTCCGTCATCCGCACCCAAGGCCTCACCAAGCGCTACGGCGCCGCAACGGCGTTGGACGGCCTGACCCTTGATGTGCCGGAGGGGGAACTGCTGGCCCTGCTCGGCCACAACGGCGCCGGCAAGACCACGGCCATGAAGCTGTTGCTCGGCCTGACCCGGCCGAGCATCGGCGAGGCCTGGGTGCTGGGCGCCAAGCCGGGCACGCAGGAGGCGGTAGCGCTTCGGCGCGACATCGGCTTCCTGCCCGAGAACGTCACTTTCGGCGATGCCATGACCGGCTTCGAGGCGCTCACCTTCTATGCCCGGCTGAAGGGTGAGGGCCGCAATGCCGTGCTCGACCTGCTGGAACGCGTCGGCCTGGCCGAGGCGGCAAAAAACCGCATCCGCACCTATTCCAAGGGCATGCGCCAGCGTTTGGGGCTGGCCCAGGCCCTACTCGGGCGGCCCCGCCTGCTTCTGCTCGACGAGCCGACAACCGGCCTCGATCCCGTCCTTCGGCTCACCTTCTTCGGCTTCGTGGAGGAGCTGAAGCGGGCCGGAACCACCGTCATTCTGTCCTCGCATGTGCTCACCGAATTGGAGATGCGCACGGATCGCATCGCCATCCTCAGGCAGGGACGTCTCGTCGCCTGCAACACCTTGGACGGCCTGCGCAGGCAGGCCGGGCTGCCGGTGCGCATCCGCCTCAAGGCACCGCCCGAGCAAGCGGACTCCCTGGCCCGCGCCGCCGGACCCGGCAGCCGGATCACGTTCGTCAACGGCCGCACCGTCGAACTGTCGGTCGACGCTGGAGACAAGATGGCGGCCGTGCGCAACCTCGCCGCCGGCATCCACGGCGTGGAGGATCTCGACATCCTGCCGCCCAGCCTGGAGGAGATCTACGCCGTGTTCGGCAGCCGGGAGGTCCAGCCATGAGGACCACCCTCATCATCGCCGAAAAGGAAATCCGCGAGGGACTGCGCAACCGATGGGTCGCCGCCGCCACGCTGTTGCTGGCGACCCTGGCCCTGGCGCTGGCTTTCGTCGGCAGTACCCCGACCGGCGAGGTGGCGGCCGGGCGCCTCACGGTGACGGTGGTCTCGCTGTCCTCGCTCTCGATCTACCTGCTGCCGCTGATCGCGCTCCTGCTCGCCTTCGATACCATCGTGGGGGAGGCAGAGCGCGGAACGCTGCTGCTGACGCTGGCCTATCCGGTTTCGCGCGGGCGGATCATCGTCGGAAAGTTCCTGGGCCACGCCGCCATCATCGCCTTTGCCACCGTCTTCGGATTCGGCGCCGCGGCCGTGGCGATCGCCGCGGTGGCGGCGCCGTCCGCCGCCGAATGGCGATCGTTCGCAGGGCTTATCGGGTCCTCGGTATTGCTGGGATGGGTGTTCCTGTCCATTGCCTACGTCATCAGCACGGCGGTGCGCGAACGCTCGACGGCGGCCGGCATTTCCATCGTCGTCTGGCTGTTCCTGGTGCTGCTCTACGACATGGGGCTGCTCGGCCTGCTGGTGGCGACAGGCGGGCAGGGGGTGATCGGCGACATCACGCCCTTCCTGCTGCTGGCCAACCCGTGCGACGCCTACCGCCTGCTGACGCTGGCCGGCTTCGATGCCGCCGGCAGCCTGACCGGGCTGGCGGTGGCGACCGAGGGCATGTCCCCGGCCTCGCCGCTGGCCGCGCTCATCCTGTGGACGCTGGCGCCGCTGACGGTAGCCTGGGGCCTGTTCAAGAGGAGGGAGTTGTGAAGCGGTTTGCCTTTGTCATGGCGGCGCTGCTGCTGCTCGCCGGCTGCGGCGACGATCAACAGACGGCCGCCAAACCGACCCCCGTCACGCCCGACCGCGAGGCAATCACCTATTTCGGCCAGATGATCCTGCTCGATCACCAGGGACCGAAGGCGCAGATCATGTTGAAAAGCGCAATCGCAAAAGGCCGAGGGCCGCTGTGGTTTCCGTCGGTGCGCGACGCCGTGGCCTTCACCAAGCTGCCCGACGAACCCAAGGACATCGCCGCCATCTACGTCACCGACATGGCGCGGGCCGGAAGCTGGGACAATCCGCAGGTGTGGATGGACCCTGCGGAAGCCTTCTTCGTCATCGAGAGCGATGTGCGCGGCGGCATGGGAGCACCCGAGGCCGTACCGTTCTCGGCCCGCAACGTCGCGGAGGACTTCGCCCACCGCCGGGGAGGTCACATCGTCCGCTGGCAGGACATCCCCGAGGATTACGTGCTGTCGGACGCCACCGAGACGATGGGAGAAGGCGGGACGATGGTTCCCCACGGCGCGGCCCATTCCGATCTTCTCGACCTGACCCAACCCGGTGCCTTGTGCACGACCGAAAGGACCTCGGCGAAATGACCGCCCTGTCGCGCCGCCGCTTCATCCGCATCGCCGTGGGCGGAGCCGCCATCGCCGCCTTGACAGGGATGCCGGCGGCCCGGGCATCCACCCCCTTAATCCGCTGGAAGGGCGTGGTGTTGGGCGCCGAGGCCGAGATGGTGCTGCCGGCCGCCGATGCCGGCCGCTTGGTCGCGCTGACCCTGGCCGAAATCGGCCGCCTTGAGAAAATCTTCAGCCTTTATCGCGACGATTCCGCCCTGGTCCGCCTGAACCGCCAGGGACACCTGGAAGCGCCGCCCATCGAACTGGTCGAGCTGCTGTCCCGCGCTGAGGCCGTTTCGGCGGCGAGCGGAGGGGCCTTCGATGTGACGGTCCAGCCTCTGTGGGAAGCCTATGCCGCCCACTTCTCGCGCCCCGGCGCCGATCCCGAGGGACCGCCGCCAGCCGTCATAGAGGCCGCGCTTGCCCGGGTCGACTGGCGGGCCGTCGAGGTCGGTCCAGCCCACATCCGGTTCACCAAGCCGGGCATAGCCGTCACGCTGAACGGCATCGCCCAGGGCTACATCACCGACCGCGTGACCGAACGCTTCCGGGCCGGAGGCTTCGGCAACATTCTGCTCAATCTCGGCGAAACCCGCGCCCTCGGCGCCCATCCCGACGGCCGCCCGTGGCAGGTGGCAACCGGCGAGGGGGACGGGGCTAATCCATTGGTCGACGGAGCGATCGCCGTCTCAGCCGCCGGTTTCACGCCGGATGCCGCCGCCAACCACCTGTTCGACCCCCGCAACGGCAAGACCGCCAAGCACTATGCCTGGATGAGCGTCGAGGCGCCGACGGCGACCGAAGCGGACGCCTGGTCGACGGCGTTTTCCCTGATGCCTATGGCCCGCATCCGCGCCGCACTGCCGGGAACCGCCATCCGTCGGGTGCGCCTGCGGGAGCGGGGTAGGGCCGTGACCATCACATTTTAGCCATCATCGCCTTATAGATGGGACCCCTCCGCCGACAGCATCGGCGACTTCACCTTGACATGGCGGGAACACTCCCCGACCATTGCAACCAAGTATCAGGACCCGTGGACGAACCGATCGGGTGCCGGACCTTCAAGCCCATTTTGCAGGAGCGTCACCGTGATCGAAGCCCTCGTCCGCACATCGACCCGCCGCGTCAGCATCGCCATCCGGCGGCGCGTCAAGCCCTGGTTATTCGCACGCGAGCTTTTCCGCGGGCCGGCATCGGTGGGAGCCGTCTGCCCGAGTTCCGCCCGTCTGGCGCAGCGCATGGCCTCCCACGTTTCGACAGACGGAGAAGGGCTGGTCGTCGAACTGGGGGCCGGTACCGGGGTGGTGACACAAGCCCTGCTCGACCGGGGAATTGCCCCCGAGCGGCTGGCGGTGATCGAACGCTCGCCAGCCTTCGTGCGCCATTTGCGGGCCCGCTTTCCGGACCTTGCGGTGATCCTTGGCAGCGCCGCCGAACTGGCCGATCTGCTGGAACACGCCGGCCCGATCGACGCCATCGTTTCCAGCCTGCCGCTACGCAGCCTGCCGGCCGACGACGTGACGGCCATCGTCGGCCAGTGGCGCCATCTGCTGGCGACGAATGGAGTGGCGGTCCAGTACACCTACGATTTGCGCGACTGCGGCCGGCTGGCCACGCACGGCTTTGCGGTGCGTGCCAACGAGATCGTCTGGGGCAATCTGCCCCCCGCCCGGGTGATTGCCTTCGAACGCCGTCCGGTAACGGACGGCGCAGCCGGTCAGCGCGTGGTGCGACGGAAACGTACGGTCGACACCGCCATCGCCACCGCCGCCTGCACGGGATCGACGACGGGAATTCCCAGTTCCTCTTCCAAGGGGCGGCGGTGACGCGACAGTCCCGCGCAGCCGAGCAGCAGAACGTCGGCGCCATCCTTATCGCGGAGCGCCGTCCCCACTTCCACCAGACGGCCGAAGGTGTGTTCGCCCTCGGCGCTCTCTGCCACTGACAGATCGAGTGGCCGTTCACCGGCCAGCCGGTCGACGAGGCCGAGTTGGCGTAGATAGCGGAGATGCCGCTTGATCGACGCCGTCTTCAGCGCCAGCACGCCGTAGCGCTCCCCCAAACTCAGCGCCAAAGAGATGCCACAGGATTGGATGCCGAAAACGGGTTTCGGCGTCGCCTCGCGGCAGACGTAAAGCCCCGGATCGGAATAACAGGCGATAACGAAGGCGTCGGCGTCGTTGCGTTCGAGGATCAGCTTGCGCAACGGGACGGCGACCATCGCCACGTGCAGTTCCGATTCGATCCCCAGCGGCCCCTCGGCCAGCGTTTCACAGACGATCTCCGGACCGTCGGCAAAGCGCAGGGGCTCCAGTTCGGCCGAGAACAGCTCGGTCACCGCCCGGTTCGAATTGGGGTTCACGACGAGAACCCGGCCCCGCTCGTTCTTCATGCTCGTTACTCCTCAGTTCCTTTGTCGCGGCCGCTCATACCGAGCGGATCATGCCGCCGTCGCAGCGGATCATGCTTCCCGTCACGTAGCTCGCCGGCCCGCTGACCAGGAAGGCGGCAACGGCGGCGAACTCCTCGACCGTTCCGTAACGGCCGAGCGGGATGACCGCGTGCGAAGCGGCGGCGATTTCGGCCACCGTCTTGCCCTGGCGACTGGCCGCCGCCCCGTCGAGTTCGTCGAGGCGTTCGGTGTGGATGCGGCCCGGCAGCAGGACGTTGACCGTCACGCCGTCACGGCCGACCTCGCCCGCCAGGGTCTTGCTCCACCCGACGAGGGCGGAGCGCAGAGTGTTGGACAGCCCCAGGTTCGGAATCGGCTGCACGACGCCCGAGGAAGCGACGGTCAGGATCCGCCCCCATCCCGCCTGGCGCATGCCGGGCAGGCACAGGCAGCTCAGCTCTATGACCCGCATGACCATGGCGTCGAATTGGCCGCGCAGAACCTCCAGGGGAGTCTCCGCCATCGCTGCCAGCGGCGGCCCGCCGGTGTTGTTGACAAGGATGTCGGTACCCCCCATGGCTTTCAGAGTGGCATGGTGGATCGCCTCGGCAGCTTCCGCATGCGCAAGATCGGCAACGAAATAATCCGCCTGTCCCTGTCCCCGCGCGTTGATCTCCGCGGTCGCCTTCGCAAGACGCTCCTCGGTGCGCCCGCTGAGGAGGACGTGCGCTCCCTCGCGGGCAAGCGCCTCGGCTATACCGAGCCCGAGCCCGCGGCTCGATGCCGTCACCACCGCACGCTTTCCAGCCAGTCCAATATTCATGAGGTTCTTCCGTCAGTTCTCGGCCCGGCCCACCCCGTCGGGCGCCGGTTGGTAAGGCAGGATTGCCGGAATGTCACCAACTAACCCAACAGCAGATTCGGCAACCATAGCGAAATCTGGGGAAAGGCGATCAGGATGACCAGCACGCACACTTCGACGAGGATGAACGGCATGCAGCCCCTGTAAATGTCTTCCACCGATATCTTCATCTCGGGTGGTATGACCCCCTTCATGGCAAACACGTTCAATCCCACCGGCGGGGTAATGGAACCGATCTCGGTCATCTTCAGCGCCAGGACGCCGAACCAGATGGGGTCATAGCCGAGGCTGACCAGCAGCGGGAAGACGATCGGCAGCGTCAGCGCATAGATGCCGACGGGCACCATGATCATGCCCAGGAAGAACATGATGGCCAGCACGCCCAGCAGGATGACGAGGGGCGGGACATCCAGCGTCTGCAACATCATCGTCAATTCGGTGGGCAGGCGCGTGACCGCCAGCACCCGGCTGTAGAAGAGCGCGCCGATGTTGATCAGAAACAGCATGGCGGTGACGGAAGCCGATTCCCGCATGGAACCGGTGACTTGGCCCAAATTGGTGAAGTTCCGGGACAGCCAACCGTACCCCAGGGTGCAGACAGCACCAACGGCCGCCGCCTCGGTCGGCGTGAACCAGCCGGAATACATGCCCCCCAGCACCAGAGTGGCGATGACGAGCACCGGCCAAAGCCGCAGGGCTTCGCGCGTACGGCTGATCGGAATGGCCCCCTCGTCTTCGACCTTGCGGTTGGGCGCCAGGTGTGGCTTGCGCTTGACCATGACGACGATGAGGATGGCGTAGGCACCGGCGGTTATGATTCCGGGAACGACGCCGGCGGCGAACAGCTTGCCGATCGACTGCTGGGTGAACAGCGCATAGATGATCATCATCATGCTGGGCGGGATCATTGACGCGAAAGTGCCGGCCGAGGCGATGCAGCCCGAAGACAGCCGCTTGTCGTAGCCGAGCCGGTTCATTTCGGGCAGCGCCATCTTCCCGAAGATGGCGGTGGTGGCGATGGACGAGCCGGAAACGGCGCCGAACACCCCGCAACTAAGGCTGGTGGCAATCAGCAGCGAGCCGGGCAGGCGCCGGCTCAGCGCGTAGACGCCATCGTATGCGCAGCGGGCGAGGCCGCCGTTGGAGGCGAAAGCGCCCATCAGGATGAAAAGCGGAATGGAGGCCCAGGTCGGCGAGGCGATCGAATGATAGGACGCTTGGCCCAGCAGCGTCATAGAACTGTCAAAGCCCAGCAGGATGACGCTGACGATAAAGCCGCCCAACAGGAAGGTCAGGCCGATCTGCACCCCGATCGCCATCAGGATCAACAGCAAGCCGATGCACAGAATACCGCCCGTCAGAAAATCCATCTTTTAATATCTCGGCAAAAAATGTCGTTAAGGGAAAATGCGGGCATGCGCTTACATGAAATCGGCGCCATGGGCCTGCGGCGCGTCATCCTTTTGCCGGAACCGACGGATCGCATTGCCCAAATTGACAATTCCCTGGAGCACGAAGAAAACCATGCCGACGACCATCACGAACTTCGTCGGCCACAGGGGAATCTCGATGGTGCCCTCGATGGCGCTGTTGGTCAGGAAGGATGACCAAGCATCGGTGACGACGCCATAGAACAGCAGGCAGATGGTGACGACCGCGATCAACTGACTGATGGCCAGCATGAGAAGCCGCGCCCGAAGCGGCATCACGTTCAGGGCGAATTCCAGGGATACATGCTCTCCCTTCTCTTCGCAGCGCGCGAAGCCAAGGTAGACGACGATCATCATCACGAAGACCGACAGTTCGGCCATGCCCTGAAGGGGCGCTCCCGCGCCACGGGCAATGACGTCGGCGATCAGCAGCAGCATCATCACCACCATCAGCCAGCCGGTGAAGCCGGCCAAGTGGCGGTTTGCCCAATGAACAAATTTCGTCATGCCTGCTATCCGATGCCATTCCCCTGCCGCGGATGATTCGCCCGCGGCAGGGGATGGCTGTCTCTATCGTTGCGTTTAGCGGTTCATCGCCTGTTGATGCAGGGCGCGAACCTTCTCCATGACTTGGCTGGCGGTCTTCATCCCGGCCTTTTCCGACTCGGCGACCCAATCGGCCTGCAGCTTCGCCAGCTTTTCGGCGTTCTCCCAACGGACGACGTCATCCGCCGACATTTCGGTCACCTTGTAGCCGGCTGCCGTCTGCTTGGCCTTGATGTCGTCGAAGGCGGCATCATAGACGTCGGCGAACTTCTGTTCAGCGATCTCGGAAGCTTTCAGGATGGCTTGCTGCACATCCTGGGGCAGGCTTTCGAACTTTTTGATGTTCATCAGGTGGACGAACGGCGTGGCGTACCACAGCTGCTTGGAGATCATGACGTTCTTGCCCACCTCGTCGAACTTCATCAGGTGGAGGCCGTCATAGTTGGTGAAACAGCCGACGATGGTGCCGGTCTGCAGCGCCATGTAAACGTCATCCCACGGCACCGACACTGGGACGGCTCCGGCGTTCTCAAGAAAGCGCAGCTGCCACTTGCCGCCGGCCCGCCATTTGTCGCCCTTGATGTCGGCCAAGGTCTTGATCGGCTTGGTGGCGACGAAGGCCCCCGGCAGGCCCGCCGTGATCATCACCGGCATGACGCCGACCTTGGCCAGTTCCGCCTTGATTTCCGGAACTTCCTCGTAGGCCTTGCGATAGAGCCAGCTCATGTCGGCGAACTTGTTCGGACCGCGCGGGAACAGATTGAAGATCGAATGGCCCGGCAGTTCCCCCGGATAGTGCCCGGGGAAAATGAAGCCCATGTCGGAGACGCCACCGCCGACGCCTTTCATGGCCTCTTTGGAGCTCATCAAGGCGCCGCCCCAGAAGTCCTGGATCTTCACCTTGCCGCCGCTCTGCTTCTCGATTTCGGCCAGCCACACGTTCTTGACGAAGTTGGTCCTCATGCCGCCGAGCGGATCGTGGTCGGAATACTTGAGCGTGATGTCCGCGGCACCGGCGCCGCCCACGTTCCAGGCAAACAGGGCCGCAGCGCCCGTTGCCAGGACCATGGTCCGGCGTGAGAGTTTCATGCAGGTCTTAAAGTTAGGCATGGATCTTACCTCCGCTTGGTTGTTCCTTCCCCGAAAACATCGAATCGCCGCCCGAACCGCCGCCGCATCTTGGTGGGCCGGACAGGTTGGCGGACAAGGTATCCTCGTGTCGCCGCCGACCGATGGCGACGACCGCAAGACGCACCGCAGCAAGGGCGGGGTCGCACAAAACATGGATGGCATGAACGGCGGGGCGACGATCGGGATCGCTGGCGCGATCGTCCGACGAAACCAGCCGGTCCATCGTCGCGAGTGGACTGCCAGCGGGTGTTGTCGCCTCCATGCGGACGCTCCGGTTCTTGTGACGCACACCCTTCCATTCCCCTGAAACCCGGTCCTCCCCCCGGATCGCTTGGGACGCGTGCACATCATGCGGCGTTGCTGGGGCCATCATAAAAGGTCCAGCCGAACCCTGTCTTATAAAATGGGGGGTGGAGGGCTATAATCAAAACATATAGAGTGAGTGCATGAATTTGCGCCAACTCGAAATCTTCCGCGCCGTCATGCAGACCGGCACGACCAGCGGAGCCGCCCATATCCTCGGCATTTCGCAGCCTGCCGTCAGCAATATGATCCGGCACATGGAGGCGCAGTCGGGCATCAAACTGTTCAACCGCTACAAGGGACGCTTATGGCCGACGGAGGAAGCGGGCATCCTCAACCATGACGTCGAGTCGATCTTCGTCATGTTCCGTTCGGTTACCCAGAAGGTTCAGGATCTCCGCGAATCCCGGGTCGGCTCGATCAGGATCGTGTCAGTGCCGAGCCTCGCCCAGTCGGTCCTTCTCAACGCCATGCGCTCGTTCCTGGCGGACCGCCCCAACGTCAGCATTTCGCTGGACCTGGAGCGAATGGAAGGGGTGATCAACCGGGTCGATCACAACCTCGCCGACTTCGGCATGACACTGGCGTTTTCCGGCTACCCGTCGGTCGAAGCCAAGCCGATGCATTTGGGGTGCATGGTCTGCGTCATGCCGGCCGACCATCCGTTGACCGCCTGCGAAACCGTGCGCGCCGCGGACCTCCGCAGGCATCCCTTCATCACCATGGAACGCGGCACGCCGCTCGGCAACATTATCGCCAACGCCTTCACCACTGCCGGCGAGGACTTCTCCTGGGTGGTCGAGACCCGTTACAGCAACATGGCCTATTCGCTGGTCGAAACCGGCCTCGGTGTCGCCCTGATAGACGAGTACTATGCGCGCTCGCATGCCAACGAGCGGGTGGTCATCCGTCCCTTCGTGCCGACCATTCCGTTGACCGTCTATGTGCTGTTTTCACGCCTGCGGCCGCTTCCCAACCTGGCCAAGGCTCTGATCCATGAGATAGAGAACGCCTTTCTCGATCTCTCCACCCTGGCTCGGGGCAAGTCCCAGCCAATTAAGGAAGCGGCGGCCGTCCTGGGATAATAATCTAAGATTATTGGTGGCTGGCAAATTTATATAGGAATATGCGCTGGCGACCGGCTACCATTTCGTGGGTCCTGTACCGCAGTTCGCGCCTGGAATCACGTTGGCTGGACCTGCATCGCGGCGCGTTTCGGTTGGCAATCGCAAGGAAAGGCGAGGGATAGAAGATGGCCGGTTTCGATTTGGTCGTTAAGGGAAAGCTTGTTCTTCCGGATCGCGTCATCGATGACGGCTATTTGGCCATCACCGACGGCCGCATCGCAAAGATCGGGACCGGTACGCCGCCGCAGGCCAAGGAAACCGTCGACGCTTCCGGCAAGTTCGTATTGCCGGGCGCCATCGACGGGCAGGTGCATGCCGGCAGCCAGAAGCCCCCGGAAGGTATCCTGCGCTCGACCCGCTCCGCTGCTGCCGGCGGTGTCACGACGATCATCGACATGCCCTACGACGACGCCGGGCCCATCGTCGATGCCGAGTCTTTCCGCGCCAAGGTCGCCGTCGTCGACAAGGAGGCGATGGTCGACGTCGGCCTGTACGCCACCATTCGCAAGGAGAACGGCGTCGCCGCCATTCCGGGGCTGGTCGAGGCCGGCGCCTGCGCATTCAAGTTTTCCACGTATGAGAGCCATCCGGTGCGCTTCCCGCGCATCAAGCCGATCGACATGCTGGCCGCCTTCGAGGCGCTGGCGCCGACCGGTATCGGCGGCGGTGTGCACAACGAGAACCAGGAAATGGTCGATTTCCTGATCCAGAAGCTGCAGGCGGAAGGCAAGATCGGCCCCGAGGCCCACGGCATGAGCCGCCCACCCATCGCCGAAGCCCTGGCCATGGCGGAAATCTATGAACTGGGCGCCGCCGCCAACAGCCGGGTGCACGTGGTGCACTGCTCGATCCCGCGCGGCATCGAGATCACCGAGTCCTACAAGCGCCAGGGCGTGAAGGCGACCGTGGAAGTCTGCGTCCACTACCTGACGCTGGACGAAGACGACATGATCCGGGTCGGGGCCTTCGGCAAGATCAACCCGCCGATCCGGCCCCGCCATATGGTCGAAGCCATGTGGGGCCATGTGGCGGCCGGCCATATCGACTTTGTATCAACCGACCATTCGCCGTGGCCGGTCGAGGTGAAGAGCAATCCCAACATCTTCAAGAACGCTTCCGGCGCCCCCGGCCTGGAAACCCTGATCCCGGCCCTCTTCACCGGCTGCGAACAGCACGGATTGCCGATCACCACGGTGGCCAAGCTGATCTCCGAGGGCCCGGCCAAGTACTTCCTGCTCTATCCGAAGAAGGGCGTGCTCCGCGAAGGATCGGACGCCGACTTCGCCATCGTCGAGCCCGGACGCTTCAAGTTCGACGCCAGGAACACGGTGACCATCGTCGACTGGAGCCCGTTCGACGGCAAGGAGTTCACCTGCCGCGTTGCCGCAACTTATCTGCGCGGCCGCAAGGTGTGGGACGGCAAGGCCGTGCTGTCGGAGCCGGGGTACGGCAACTTCCTCCGGCCGTTACGGGGAGCCGATGCCGCCTAGGATCAACGCCGAGCGCCTCTGGCAACGGCTGGAGGCGCTGGCCACCATCACCGATCCGGCCCTTCCCTATACCCGCCGCTCGTTCTCGGCGCTGCATGCCGACAGCCGGGCCCAGTTGAAGGCCTGGTTCGAGGAGGCCGGCCTGACGACCGGCCTCGATACCGCGGCCAACCTGATCGGTCGGCGGGACGGGCGGGAAGCCGGATTGCGCCCGCTGATGGCGGGATCGCATTCCGACACGGTGCCCAATGGCGGGCGCTTCGATGGCATCGCCGGGGTATTGACGGCGCTCGAAGCCGCCCATTCCCTGGCCGATGCTGGCCACGTCCTGCGCCATCCGCTGGATGTCGTCGACTTCCTGGCCGAGGAGCCCAGCGAATACGGCATGTCGTGTGTCGGCAGCCGCATCCAGGGTGGTCGCCTGGGCCGTAACGGGTTGAACCTGACCAATACCGAGGGCGAGACGTTGGCCGACGGCATCCGTAGGATGGGCGGCGATCCCGACCGGCTGACCGAGGCGGTACGCAAGGCCGGCAGCGTCGCCGCCTACGTGGAATTGCACATCGAGCAGGGGCCGGTCCTGGAAAGCGGCGGCATCGCCGTCGGCGTCGTCACCGGCATCGTCGGCATCACCCGCTATGCCGTCACCGTCGAGGGGCGGGCCGATCACGCCGGCAACACCCCGATGGATATGCGCCAGGACGCTCTCACTGCTGCCGCCAGCTTGGTTCTCAAGGCGGAGGAGGAGGCGTGGGACCTGAACCACACGACGGGATTCTTCGTCGGCACCGTCGGCCAGCTGGTCGTGGAGCCCAATGCCGCCAACGTGGTGCCGGGGCGGGTGCGCCTGACCGTCGAATTCCGCAGTAGCTCCAATGCCGCCCGCCAGTCCTTCATCGCCTCCCTGCAACAGTTCGCCGACGAGGTGGCCGCCGAAACCGGCGTCCGGATCGCCTTCGAACGGCTGAGCGACGCCGCTCCGGCCGTCTGTTCGGAGACCGTGCGCGGTGCCATCCGCGACGCCTGCGCGACAACCGGCGTTGCCTGCATCGACATGGCCAGCGGCGCCGGGCATGACGCCATGCACGTGGCGAATGCCGGGCCGATGGGCATGATCTTCATCCCCTGCCGGGGCGGCCGCAGCCATTGCCCGGAGGAGTGGGTGGAACCAAAGGATCTGGCGGCCGGCGCCGCCGTTCTGTTGGAAACCGTTCTGACCCTCGATTCCCGTCTCGACTGAACGCCGCCGTCTTCGGTCCCCTCAGGCGTTGCGGGCAATCGGCGAGCAGCGGTTGCCGAGGCCGGGCTGGGCGGCGATGTAGCAGTCGTCGCAGGCGATGTTGGGATCGGCGAGCGGCGGTTCACCTTTCTCGCGGATGGCCGAGACCAGCTGCCATGCGGCGTCGACCGTCGCCTCGGCGCCGTCCATAACCAGCATGACGGCGCCGGCCCCCGAACCGATGCCGCCCGTCGCCACCGGAGTGGCCTCGGCGCCGGTCAACTGGTGGATGGCCTCGACCTCGGTAATGACGGTCCCCGGCATCGGCATCATGCCGCAGCGCAGGCCGTGGCAGCGTTCCGGATCGATCTTCGACATGCCGAGCGCATCGATCATGCGATCCAGCGGCACCGCTACCGTCTTGTTCAGCGTCATCGGCACCAGGAAGCGGATGCCCTTGACCAGGATCGGCGGCAGATAGGCGCCGATCTCGCCGCCTGTCGGGCTGGCGACCAGGCAGCCGACCCGGCCCTCGGGATCGATGACGTTGCCGCTCTTGATGATGACGTCGTCCTTGTCCATGCGCTCGATGAACTGGGCGACGTTGCCCTGCTCGTAGCTGAGCCAACGCTCCTCGCCGTGGTCGAGAACCAGCAGCTTTTCCTGGAAGCGGCCCTGGAGCGCGCAGGCGCCGCGCGCCGTGAAGAAGCCGCTGCAATAGGCGCCGCGGTCGGCCAGCGGCCGGCCGATCAGCTCCTCGGCGACGAAGGCGTTGGTGGTGCAGCGGGCCAAGCCGATGATGCCGTGTTCAAGTGCGTGGCGCACCTCCGGCATGGCGGCGATGGCCTTGGCGATCAGCCGCTTCGATTCCTCGGGCGACAGGATGACGACGGCTTTCATGGGGGTCCTCCGGCGCCTCAGCCGCGCCAAGCGGCGGTGGGCATCGAGAGCATGTGCACCAGTACCGACAGCGCCTGGTCGAAGTCAGCCATGTCCATGGCTTCGTCTGGATTGTGGCTGCCGTTCTGGTTGCGGATGAAGATCATGGCGGTGGGGATGCCTTCAAGCGCGAAGGTAGCGGCGTCGTGGCCGGCGCCACTCGCCATGACGCGATAGGGAATTCCCGCCTGGCTGGCCGCCGCCGCCATCATGTCCTGAAGCGGCTTGGACATCACGGCCGGCGTACTGCCGGTCAGTTCGCCCCACTCGAAACGGACCTGACGGCGCGCCGCGATATCGTCGGCGATGGCCATCAGCCGCTCGCGCACGGTTTCGAGCGTCTGCTTGTCCTGGCTGCGCACGTCGAGGCAGATGTGCGTCTCGCCGGCCACCTTGGAAAAGCCGTGCTGTTCGGGATTCGTCATAACCTCGCCGAAGGTGACGGTAAGGTCGCGGCCCGCCGTCAGCAGATCGGCCCACAGTTCGTCCATGCGCAGGATCAGCTCGCCGGTCGCCGCCGCCGCATCCTTGCGGTACTCGCGCGGCATGGCGCCGGAATGGGCGTAGGCGCCGATGCATTTGGCGGTGCGATAGCGGAAGCTGCCGCGGATGCCGGTGACGATGCCGACCGGCAACCGCTCGATCTCCAGCACCGGCGCCTGCTCGATGTGCGGCTCGATGTAGGCGACCGCCTGCTTGCGCTCGATCAGGGATTCACCGCGGCGCACCGCCTCGGGATCGAAGCCGCCCTCGCACATGTGGTCGGCCAGGGTGCGGCCGTTGTCGCTGCGCTTGAGCGTGTCGAGTAGTTTGCCGTCAAAGATGCCCAGCGCCGTCTTGCTGCCGATGTAGCTGTGCGGAAACCAGCAGCTTTCCTCGGCCCGCAGCGCCAGAACGGTGATGTCGAAAGGCGGTTTGACGCCAGCCGCATGGAAAATGGCCTGTGCAGCAAGGCCGGCGATGACGCCGGCCGCCCCGTCGTAGTTGCCGCCGTGCGGCACGGTGTCGACGTGCGAGCCGATGTAGATGGTCCCCGAGCGATCTTCGCCCGGCTGCGTGAGGAACAGGTTGCCGGCGGCGTCGTGCGCCACCTCGAAGCCCCGCGCCGCCGCCTCGTCCATCAGCAATTCGTGGGCGAAGCGTTCACCCTCACCGAAGCCGATCCGGGTAACACCCGGCGGATCGGCGGTTTCGCGCGCCAGCGTATCGAACAGCCGGTGGGCCAGCGCCTCGCCGGGAACCAGTTCTTCCTTGTGCCACGCCCGCATAGCCTAGAACTCCCTGAGCAGGCGGCCGAAGCCTTCCAGGCGGTCATTGATGCCGGCCGTGCGCATCGCGTGCCAGAAGGTCGCCTGGTTGCTGGTGATCACCGGCTTGCCGAGGGCGGCTTCCAGTTCGTCGATCATTTCGATGGTCGCCAAGTTGGTGCAGCTCAGGAAGATGACTTCGGCATCCGGCCGGTCGATGTACTGAGCCAACCGGAACAGCGATTCGGGTGGTACCCGGCCGATGCCGCGGCGTTCCTCCTGCGTCTCGCCGAGGCGCAGGCCGTACCATGCCGATACCTTGAAGCCGGAATCCTCCAGCAGACGCACTTCTTCTTCGTTGACGAAGTCGACGTAGGGCGTGCCGAGCGACAGCTTTTTGACGCCGAAGGCCTTGAGCGCGGCCAGGACCGAGCCGAAGGTGGTAACGGCGGGAACGCCTGCCGCCTTGACGATACTGGCCTCCAGCTTCTGGCGCGGGATGATGACCGAGCCCGAGGTGCAGCCCCAGGCGATGACGTCGACCTCGGCGGTGCCCAGCTCGCTGGCGGCGCGTTCGGTCTCGGCGCCCATCGCCAGGTAGGATTCGGTGGTCGCCTTGCCGAGCAGCTTGATGCGCGCCGTGTGGATCGACACGCCTCGCGGCGCCATGTAATAGAATTCTGGCTCGTTGACCGTGTTGGTTGACGGCACGATGAGGCCGATCTTCGCCCGGTAGCCGTAGGGGCTGTACATCTGCACCGCCTTCATGGTGGTGCCGGCAATTTGTTCGGGCGAAATGCCCAGCAGTTGCGACTTGGCGGCCTTCTTCCTTGGAGCCATCAGGCGCGCCCTCCGATCTTCATCAGTTGCGGCACGATGCCGGTCGCCGCATTGAACACCATGGCGGCATCGTTCGAATAGGGCAGCCACGTGGCGCCCCGGGCCACCAGCTTCTCCGTCATCTCGGCATTGTGGCAGCTCATGCCGTAGGCGACGCCGTTGGCCTTGCAGGTGGCGAAGATGCGCTCCACCGCCTCGGTCACCTTGGGATGGGTCAGCTGCCCCGGCACGCCCAGATCCTGCGACAGATCGTCGGGGCCGACCATGACGGCGTCCACCCCTTCGACCTTGCAGATGGCGTCCAGGTTGTCGATACCGATCTGGCTTTCGATCATGATGACCGACATCGTCTGGGAATTGAGGTGAGCGATGATGGCCTCGGGCTTGTCGACCGTGTAATCGGTGTGCGGGCCGCGCAGATTCATCGGCCGGTTGCCCATCGGGTAGTACTTGGTTTCCTGGATGATGGCGTTGATCTGCTCGGGGGTGTCGATGGCGGGCAGAAGCAGGCCCTGGGCGCCGGCGTCGAGCGGGCGGGTCAGGTCGTGCGGCTTGATGGTACCCGGCGTGCGCACGATCGGCACCAGCCCGGCCTCGCGAGCCAGCATGACGAGGGAGGCCACCGTCTGCATGTTGAAGTCGGTATGCTCCATCTCGATGATCACGAAATCGAAGCCGGCAGCCGCGAAAATCTTGACCACCCGGGGATGCGGGCACAGCGTGATCCAGGTGCCGAAGGCCGGCGTGCCGGCTTTCAACAGGGCTTTGACGGGGTTGCTTTTGATCATCGATTTCTCCCGGAGTTTTTCATGTTATGCAACCTCCGACCGGACCGCGGCCCGGCGGATGGATTTCCAATAAACGAAGGTACCCAGCAGGGCGAAGGCGCCAAGCCCGATCCAGCCGCTTTGGGCACCCGGCATGGCCAAGCACAGAATCATGACGCCGAGGAACAATACCCGTTCAGTCCAGCCGATGGTCCCGAAAAAGTAGCCCTCGGTCGCCGTGATGTAGGCGGTAATGCCGACCGCCGTGAAAAGCAGTGTGCGTAGCAGGGTCCAGGGCGACCAGTCGACGAACAGCAGGTCGGGATAGTGGATCAGCACAAAGGCGATGAGGAAGGCCGGCAGCGCCATGCGCATGGCGTTCCACGCGATCGACCCGGGGCTGGCCCCAGCGATGCCGGCTGCTGTGAAACAGGCGATCGCCACCGGCGGCGTGATGTTAGACAGCACGCCGAACCAGAATACGAAGAAATGGGCCGCCAGCGGTGCCGCACCCATGGCAATCAGGGCCGGCGCGATGGTGACGGCAACGACGATATAGACGGCGGTGGCGGGAAGCGCGCAGCTCAGCAGCAGCGCGGCGATGCCGGTCAGGAACAGCGCCGTGGTCAGGCTGCCGTTCGACCACTGCTCGATGTAGCTGGTGAACACTTCGGCGACGCCGGTGATCGAAATGACGCCGACGATAATGCCGGCAACCAGGCAGGCGACGCTGACCGACACCGCTGCGGCGCCACCCTGCATCAGGGCGCCGAGAAATCGGCGCGGGGTCAGCCGTGACGCCTTCCTGAGATAGCTGAGCAGCACCGTCGCCACGATACCGTACATCGCCGCGAAGGTGGGGGTGTAGCCGTCGATCAGCAGATAGACCAGAAGGACGATCGGCACCAGAAGGTGGCCGTTGACCCGAAGAACGCGGCCGAACCGCGGAATCTCCTCGCGGGACATGCCGCGGATGCCGAGCTTGACCGCCCGGCAGTGAATGACCCCTATCAGCGACCCGTAATAGAGCAGGGCCGGGATGATGGCGCCGATCATCACATCGACGTAGGAGATGTTGACGAACTCGGCAATCAGGAAGGCGGCGGCGCCCATGATCGGCGGCATGATCAGTCCGCCGGTCGAGGCCAGGGACTCCACGGCCCCGGCGAATTCGGGCTTGAATCCCACCTTCTTCATCATCGGAATGGTCAACGTACCGGTGGTCGCCACGTTGGCCGCAGCGGTGCCCGAGATCATGCCGGTCAGACCGCTGGCGACGACGGCAACCTTGGCCGGTCCGCCGGCGAAGCGCCCCGACACCGAAAGGCCGACCTGGGTCAGGATCTCGGTCGTTCCGGTGGCCACCAGGAAGGCGCCGAAGATGACGAACAGGCCGATGTAGGTCTGGGCGATCTGGAAGATGCTGCCGAACATCCCCTCGCTGACCAGGTACATGCGCATGACCAGACGTTCCGGCCTGACCCCGAAATGGCCGAGCGGCGCCGGCAGCCATTGCCCGTAGATGGCGTAAAGGAGGAACAGCAGAGCCAGCGCCGGCAGCCATATACCCAGGCACCGCCGGCCGCCCTCGAGGACGAGAAAGAGCGCCAGCACCCCGAAGGCCAAGTCGGCCGCGGTCATTTGGAGATTGCGGGCGACGAAGGCGTCATAGGTGACGAAGATGTAGAGCCCGCACGCCATGCTGGCCACCGCCAGCAGATAATCGACGGGATTGGGCTGGCGATCCTTCACTCCCTTGCGATAGGGAAAGAGCAGGAAGGTCAGCGCCAGCACGAGGCTCATGAACAGTGCGCTGCGCCGCATCAGGTCCATCAGGAGAAAGCTGTTGATGGCAAGGATGAACGTCGCGGTGGCGATGGCGAGGCCGGCCGCCACCCACGCATGAACGCCCCGCATGCCGCGGCCACCCCCTTCGAAGCGCAAGGCTGCCGGCTGTTCCGTCGCGGGAGTCGTCGAGGATGCGTCCATGATCATCTGCTTCCGGGTTCTAGCGCCACGGGCGGGATCCGGCGGGCGGACGGCGCGGATGCCCGAGCCGTCCGCCGTCGCCTCGTGAGGATCACATGGTGTCGAGGAAACGCTTGGCGCCGGGGTGGACGGGCAGCTTCAGCGCCTCTAGCTGTTCCGGCGCGGCCGACAGGTCGAAGGTCGAGAAGGCGCCGTGGGCCTTGCGAAGCACGCCGGTCTTTTCGTGCATGAGCTTCAGGATGTCGTAGGCCAGCTGCTCCGGGAGATCGCTCGGCACCATGATCAGCGCCAGGTGCGATACCGTGAGGATCGGGTTCGGCTGGTCGCGATAGGTGTTGGCGGGGATTTTGACCGGCGCCTTCCATCCGCTGTTCTCGACAACCGCCTTCTGTTCCTCGGGCGTCATCGAATAGATCACCAAGCGGCCGCCCGACGACATGCGGGCCTGATCGAGCTGGCTGTAGGGTATGCCCGAGATAACGTCGGCGCCGTCGATGATGCCGTTCTGCAGGGCAGCCAGCGCCTCAGTCTGGCCGATATGCTCGGCCTGCACGTCCTTAAGCGTCAGGTTCGCCCCCGACAATACGGCCTCGTTGGACAGCAGGGTGCCGCTGCCCGGCGCGCCGACGGCCCAACGCGTTCCCTTGATGTCCGCCAGCGACTTGATGTCGGACCCGGCCCGGATGACGATGTGGTCGGTATTGGTGAACAGCGGACACAGCACGGCCATGTCCTTGTAGGCCTTGCCCTCGAATGTACCTTTGCCATCCATCGCGTCGCGGACCACGTTGTTCTGGATGATCGCCATGTTCGCTTCGCGGTTTTGCAGGAGCGACACGTTCTCGACCGATCCGGCCGACGATTGTGCCGAGGCGCGGACCTTCAGGTTGTCGTTGATCAACTTTGAGATGGCGAGGCCGGCCGGATAGTAGGAGCCGGACGTGCTGGCCGTCGCGATGTTGACGAACTTCACGTCGGCGGCCTGGGCCGTGGAGGCGATGGAAAGGGCCAGGACGGCGGCAACCATGGACAGGCGGATCGTTTTCATCGTTGCAATCCTCTTTTCCGAGACATGAGGGGGAGGGCGGGGAGACTCAGCGTCGACGGCGCTCCCATACCGTGGGATTGACGAGGTGGGCGGGACGTTTGCCTTGCAGGACCTCGACGACCTGGGCGGCCGTCTGCACGGCGGTACGCTCCAGGCATTCGCGGGTGGCGCCGGCGATGTGTGGCGACAACAGGATGCGTTCGACCTTGAAGAAGGGGTGGTCGGCCGGCGGCGGTTCCTTGTCGAAGACGTCCATGGCGGCGCCCGCCAGCCGTTCACTGACGACGGCCTCGATCAGGGCGTCGGCGTCGACCAGTCCGCCTCGGCTGGTATTGACCAGCATGGCGCCGCGCTTCATTTGGGCCAGCCGCTGGCGGTTCATCAGGCCCCGGGTCTCCGGCGTCAGTTGCAGGTGCAGCGAGACGACGTCGGCCTCGCCCAGCAAGGCGGCCAGGTCGGTGGCCCGCTCCACGCCTTCCTCCTTGAGAACGGCGTCCTCGACGTAAGGGTCGTAGGCAACCACCCGCATCGAAAATCCGTGCCGGGCGATCCTCGCCGTATAGCGGCCGGTACGGCCAAAGCCGATGAGCGCCAGCGTCTTGCCGGACAGTTCGTGGAACTCGCCGGTATAGCGCATGTCGTAGTTTCCGGCTCGGACGGCGGCGTCGGCCTCGCGCACGCGCTTGGAGATCGCCAGCATCTGCAGGATGGTGTGCTCGGCCACCGACTGCACGTTGGCATAGGGCGTGAAGACGATCGGCAGGCCAATTTCGGTGGCATAGCCGACGTCGACCGGATCGACGCCGATGCCGTGGTTGCCCAGCACCTTCAACCTGGCCGCCGCCTTCATGGCCTTGGCGTTGAGCCCGGCGTTGCGGCAAATGGCGGCATCGGCATCGACGATCTCGGCGGCCACGGTATCCATGTCGAAGGCGGAGGCCCGGCGGACCTCAAGGCCCGCTTGGTGCAGGAGCGCAACGCCCGCCTCGTGGATGGGTTGGATTAAAAGGCAGATGGCCATGTCTGGGCCTCCTAGCGAGAAACTTTTATCAGAATAATAGAACGCTTATTTATGTTCAATTATATATAAATGTTATACTAGATGGACGTACCGCACGATTTTTAGGCGCCCATTGGACGGGGATCATGGCCAAACCCATCAACATGCGACAAATTGAGGCATTTCGCGCGGTTATCCTGACCGGCAGCATGACCGGCGCCGGCGAGATGCTGAACATTTCGCAACCCGCCGTCAGCCGGCTGATTCGCGACCTCGAACGCGACCTCGACCTCACCCTGTTCAAGCGCGCCGGCGCCCGCATCACGCCGAACGAGGAAGCGCTTCTGCTCAACATCGAGGTGGAGCGCATGTTCATCGGCAACGAGAAGATCCGCGAAACCGCTGCCGCCATACGTGGCGTCAACACGGGAATGCTTCGGGTGGCCGCCATGCCCAACTTGGCCGTTGGCTACCTGTCGTCCCTGGTTCGCTGTTTCCTGGACGAGCATCCCAACGCCTCGGTGACCCTTCACGAGGACAGTTCGGTCAACATCATCGATCTGGTGTCGCGCCACCAGTACGACATCGGCCTCGCCTACGCGCCGATGCCGCATCCCGGGGTGGAGGTGCGGCCGTTGCCGCCGACCGAAGCGGTCTGCGTGGTGCCGAAAGGCCATCCGCTGGCCCGCCGGGACGAGGTTCACGTCCGCGACCTGGAAGGCAACGACTTCATCCGCCTGGGATCGAGCAGCCTGTTGCGCCATCAAATCCACAAGGTCATGGAGGCCGCCAACGTCCATTGCAACGACCGCATCGAGGTACGCTACGCGGCGACCGCCTGCATCTTCGTATCCCGCGGCCTCGGCATTTCGGTGGTCGACCCATTCGCGGTGCGCGAGGCAGGGGAGGCGGGGCTGGTGGTGCTCCCGTTCCGGCCCCGCATTCCCTATGAATTCTCCGTCGTCCTTGCCGCTTGGCGGCCACGCTCTCGGCTGGTCGACGACTTCGTCACGATCCTCCGCGATCATCTGATCCGCGACTTCGGTTAAGCCGTCGAGCTCCACAAAATTGCGCGCGCCATCCATCTGATCTGGTTGATCGCATATCTTACCTTCTTGCCTTCATGTCTGACAAAGACTATGCTGCAATCAGACCTGATAAGAACCAAGGCAATGGCTTCCGGGACGCTTCCTACATCCAACGTGCCACACGACCTCGGCTACAAGGTCGCCACGCGGCTGGCCAGCGACCTGTTTTCCGGGGCCTATCGGCCCGGCGATCTGCTTCCCAAGGAAGTCGATCTGGTCGACGCCTTCCGCGTCAGCCGCGCCTCGGTACGCAGCGGCCTTCAAACGCTGGTCTCATTGGGCATCGTCCGCCGGCAGAGTGGGCAGGGGACCGTCGTCACCGAATACCGTGATTGGAACGTGCTCGACCCCATGGTCACCGGCTGGATGAGCCAGTACGCCAACCCGCACCCCGAATTCCTTCGCGAAATCTATGAGTTTCGGCGATCCACCGAGCCGTTCATCGCGGCGCTGGCGGCGCGGCGCGCCACCGCCCGCGACCTGGCGAACGTGGAAGAGGCGTTTCTGGCCATGGAACGGGCGCTGGAAGGGACGGACGGTGCCAAGAGCGCGCTGGACCTGCCGGAGTTCAGCATTTCCGACGTCGAATTCCACGCCGCCATCTATCGCGCCACGCACAACCTGGTGTGGGCGCAGTTGGCCCATATCCTGCGGCCGTCGATCCTTTTGGTCATCCGCAAGAGCAATGATACCGCCGAGGAACTGCGCGACAGCCTGGAGCGCCACCGCAAGCTGATGGAATGCATTCGTCTCCGCCAGCCGGAAGCCGCCTTCGACGCCGCCGTCAGCGTCATGGAGCGCACCGGCCTCGACCTTGGCCTTCGGAGCGGTGACGACACCGACCTTCTTCCACGATCGCTGGAGAAGACCTGAGTTCGGCGCCCCCAGGGCGACAACGCCGGCTCCGATACACCAAAAACCCCACAACAGGAGGAATTCTATGACCGTTTCCCGTCTTCTTCGTTCCCTCGGCGCGGCCGCCGCCGTCTTCGGCCTGATGGCCGGAAGTGCGGCCGCCGCCGAATTCGAATGGTCGTTCCAGACCTCGGAAACCGCTGGTGAGCCGCAGTTCAAGATCAAGCAGGGCTGGGCCGCCGAAGTCGGCAAAATGTCGAACGGCCGCATCAAGATCGACATCCTGCCGACCGGCGCCGTCGTTCCGCACAATCAAACTCTGGATGCCGTCAGTTCGGGCATCCTGCAGGGCCACCTGACCGATCCCAGCTACTTCTCCGGCCGCAATCCGGCGTTCTCGATGCTGGGCAACCTGGTCGGCGCCTGGGGCGACCCGCTGGAGTTCCTGGAGTTCATGAAGTACGGCGGCGGCGATGATCTGTACAATCAGCTGGTCGAGCCCTACGGCGTCCACCTGATCGGCTCCGCGGCCACCGGCCTCGAGGCCTTCGTCACCAAGAAGCCGATCCGCACCGTCGCCGATCTCAAGGGCCTGAAAGTCCGGGCCCCCGAAGGCATGGTCTACGACATCTTCCAGAAGGCCGGCGCCGCGCCGGTGAACCTGCCCGGCTCCGAGGTCTACACCGGTCTCGAGAAAGGCGTGATCGACGCCGCCGACTACACGGTGTTCGCCACCAACCACGCCCAGGGCTTCCACAAGTTCGCCCGCTATCCCAGCTATCCGGGCTTCCACAGCCTGCCGATGGTCGACGTGTCCATCAACAAGGCGATTTGGGACAAGCTGCCCGAGGATCTGAAGACCATCCTCAAGGTTTCGGTCGACAAGCTGGCCTATGACCTGGTGTTCAATCTCAAGAAGCTCGACCTGGAAGCGATCCAGGCAGCCAAGAAGGACGCCAGCATCGAACTGATCAATATGGCGCCCGAGGAACGGGCCAAGTTCCGCCAGATTGCCCAGCAGGAGTGGAAGGTCTGGGCGGCGAAGAACGAGATGACCCAGAAGGTCTACGACGCCGCCGTCAAGTTTCTTACCGAACGCAACCTGATGTAGAGACCGAGGGGCGCGGGCGATTTTCCATCGCCTGCGCCCATCCGCTTGTCAGGCGCCGGCCCACGACGCAAGGAGCGTCTCATGCCTACCGATACCCCCCCGCCTTCCGCCCCACCGCCGATCGAACCGTCCGTCATTGCGCAGCCGGTAGCCCGCGGTGAACCAGGCCACATCCGCACCCGTCTCGACGCCGTCGTTGACCGTTACTCCAGGGTCGTCGCCTGGCTGGTGTTGATCGCCATGGTCATCAGCGTGCTCGAGGTGATCTCGCGCTATGTGTTCGATTCGCCGACGTCCTGGGTGCACGAGATGGTGATCTTCTTGATCGCCGTCCTGTTCGCGTTGGGCGGCGCCGGCGCGATGGCCCGGGACCGGCACATCCGCGTGCGCATCATCTACGACGCGGTTTCGCCCAAATGGCGGCGATGGCTCGACGTTCTCAACGGCATTCTTACGGTGGGATTCACGCTCGGCATGAGCTATGCCGCCTATACGATGTTCTACCGCTCGGTCGCCGATCCGCTTGGCGGCTGGACGCTGGAACGTTCGGGCACCAGTTGGAACCCGCCGTTCCCGTCCATGACCAAGGGGGTCATCCTGGTCGCGCTGGCCATCATGGCAATGCAGTCGGTGCTGCACCTCGTGCAGGCGCTGCGTGGCCGCCAACAGGCTGGCAAGCCCGAAACCGCGCGGGGGAGCAACTGACATGGGATTGGGCCTCAACGCGCTCGGCATCGAGACGGGCACCTACGTCCTGGTCGGCAGCATTTTCGCGCTGCTGCTTACCGGCCTGCCGCTGGCCTTCGTTACCGGCCTGGTCGCCCTTGTGTTTACCTTCGGCTGGTTCGGACCGAATGCCCTGCCTTTGGTCACCAGCCGCATCTATGGCTTCATCACCGAATACTCGCTGGTCGCCGTGCCGATGTTCGTCTTCATGGCCAGCCTGCTCGATCGCTCAGGGATAGCCAAGGACCTGTTTGCAGGCATGAGAGTGCTCGCCGGCCGGCTTCCCGGTGGCGTCGCCCTGCAAACTCTGGCGGTCGCGGTTTTGCTGGCCGCCATGTCCGGCATCATCGGCGGCGAGATCGTGCTGCTCGGCATCCTGGCGCTGCCGCAAATGCTGCGCCTCGGCTACGACCGCAAGATCGCCATCGGCGTGGTTTGCGCCGGCGGCTCGCTTGGCACCATGATTCCGCCGTCCATCGTGCTCATCATCTATGGTCTGATCGCCAGCGTCTCGATCGCCGACCTGTTCGTCGCGGCCATAACACCGGGCCTGATGCTGGCATCCCTCTATGCCATCTACGTGCTGGTCCGATGCCTGATCGATCCCAAGCTGGCACCGCCACTGCCGCCCATTCCCGACGACGAAAAGCGGGCCCGCAAGATCGAGGCGCTCAAATCCATCGTGCTGCCGGCCGGCATCGCCTTCATGGTGTTGGGCACCATCTACGCCGGTATCGCCAGCGTGACCGAGGCCGCCGCCATGGGCGTGTTCGGGGTGCTGGCCGCCATCGCCATTCGGCGTGAGTTCAGCATCAGGCTGATTCAGGAAGCGGTGGTCCAGACCATGGACACCTGCGGCATGATCATCTGGATCGGCATCGGCGCCGCCATCCTGGTCGGCGTCTACAATCTGATGGGCGGTAACCGATTCGTGTCCTCGACGATCCTGGGCATCGAAGCGGCGCCAATCGTCATCATCCTGGTGATGATGTTCATCCTGATCGTGCTGGGCCTGTTCCTAGACTGGATCGGCATCGCCATGCTGACGCTGCCGATCTTCCTGCCGATCGTTACCCAGCTCGGCTTCGACCCCATCTGGTTCGGCATCCTGTTCGCGGTCAACATGCAGGTATCGTTCCTGAGCCCGCCATTCGGACCCGCCGCCTTTTATCTGAAGGGGGTGGCGCCGCCGGAGATCTCGCTCAAGGATATTTTCAGCTCGCTGCTGCCGTTCATCGTCATGCAGCTCATGGTGCTGGCGACGATGCTGGCGTACCCGAACATCGCCCTGTGGATGCTGGACTGAGGAAGCGTTGATGAAGATTACCCGTCTCAAGACTTGGCAGGTTCCACCCCGCTGGCTTTTCCTGAAGATCGAAACCGACGAGGGGGTGGCCGGCTGGGGAGAGCCGGTCATCGAGGGCCGCGCCGCCACCGTCGAGGCTGCCGTCGGTGAACTGGCCGACCTTCTGATCGGCCATGATCCGCGGCGCATCGAAGACATCTGGCAGATGCTCTATCGCGGCGGATTCTATCGGGGCGGCCCCATCCTGATGTCGGCCATCTCGGGCATCGACCAGGCGCTGTGGGACATCAAGGGCAAGGTCCTGAACACCCCGGTCCATGACCTGCTGGGCGGCCAGGTGCGCGAGCGCATGCGCATGTACTGCTGGATCGGCGGCGACAGGCCGGCCGACGTCGGCCGCCAGGCCAAGGAAGTCGTCGCCAAGGGATTCACCGCCTTCAAGATGAACGGCACGCCCGAACTCGCCATCGTCGACAGCCACGGCAAGATCGACGATGCCGTCGCTCGCGTCGCCGAGGCGCGTGCCGCCGTCGGCCCCGACGTCGGCATCGCCATCGACTTCCACGGCCGCGTGCACCGGCCGATGGCCAAGGCGCTGCTGCGCGAACTGGAGCCCTTTCATCCGATGTTCGTCGAGGAGCCGGTGCTGCCGGAGAACCTTCACGTCCTGCCACACATCACACAGGGCCTGGGCTATCCCATCGCCACCGGCGAGCGACTGTTCCACCGCAGCCAGTTCCGTCCCATCCTGGAATCCGGGGCGGTCGACATCGTGCAGCCCGACATCAGCCATTGCGGCGGCATCACCGAGATCCGCAAGATCGCCACCCTGGCCGAGACCTACGACGTCGCCCTGGCCCCGCACTGCCCGCTGGGCCCGCTGACCCTGGCCGCCTCGCTGCACGTCGACTTCGTGTCGCACAACGCCTTCATCCAGGAACAGTCCATGGGCATCCATTACAACGTCGGCAACGACGTCCTGGACTATCTGATCGACCCCGAGCCCTTGAAGATCGTCGACGGCTACATCGCCGCGCCGACCGGCCCCGGCCTGGGGGTGGAAATCAACGAGGAGTTCGTCATCGAGCGCGCCGCCCAAGGCCATCGCTGGCGCAACCCCATATGGCGGCACACCGACGGGAGCATTGCCGAATGGTAGAACGTCCGAACTTCCCCTTCGTTATCGACGAAGCCCACAATCCCTATCGCGATTGCATCCAGGGTCTGGCCAACGAGCCGATCACCGTGCTCAAGCTGCTGGCCGACGCCGGCGAACGTCTGTCCGCCAACAGCCCACTGGCCAAGCTCGACGAGGTGACCATGGCCGAGGTGGTGACCCGCCTGCGCGACGACAAGCCGCGCATCGCCATCATCGCCGGCAGCCTCGACCATCCGGCCCATCTGCTGGATCGCGACCATATCCTGATGGCGGCGGCGCGCGTTTGGCAGAACGGCGGCGTGCCGTTCACCTTCTCGTTTCCGGTGATCTGCGACGGCACCGCCCAGAACAATATCGGCCAGAGCTATTCACTGGCTTCGCGCAATCAGACCGCGGCCATCGTCAACGTCAATTTCGAGGGCCACAGCTATCACGCCGCCTATGTGCTGGCCGGCTGCGACAAGTCGCCGTCGGCGGTGCTGGCCGGCTTGGCCGCCGCCGACGTGGCGCGCGCCCATCGCGGCAACCAGGCGCCGGTATGGGCGCTGTTCGCCCCGGCCCACGTGCTGAAGGGCGGCACCATCCCCGCCGCCACCGCCAAGGCCCTGCGCGGCGTCGGCGAGTCGGCCCGCGCCGCCGGCCACGCCGATTTGGCCGAGGACATCGAGGAGAACATGCACTACATCCTCCAATGCTCCTCGGACGAGGCCTTCGCCGGGCAGTTGGAGCGGGCGCTCAACCTTGGCCTTGTCGATGCCGCGACCAAGCGGCGCCTGCTCGACGAACTGGCCGGCGCCACCTGCCACACGAAGGGCGGCGTTTGCGCCTTCAACGGCACCGGCAACTCGTCGCGCACGCTGCTGGCCGCCTTCGGCCTGGTGCCGCCGGAACTGGAACTGCTGACCGACCTGCCGAGCGACGAGGCGGTCATGAGCGGCGTCGACTCGCTGTTCGGCCTGCTCAACAAGCCGGCATTCCGGGTAAGCGAGATCCTTCGGCGCAACTTCGCCAACCTGGTTCGTATCCACAACGCCACCGGGTCGTCTTCCAACATCCTGCTGCACCTGCCGATGATCATGCGTCACGCCGGCTTCGACGTGACCATCCAGGACTACCGCCGCGTCCGCCAGGAAACCCCGGTGCATGAAATCTTCGCCCATTCCCTGACCGAGGGCCGCGACACCTTCGCGCTGGCCCAGCAGTTCGCGGCCGGCCAGCACCGCGGCATGGAAAGCCTGTATCGCGTGCTCACCGACCTCGGCGCCGCCATGGATCTTGACGCCCCGACCGTCACCGGTGGCACCTGGGGGGATCGCATCAAGGATCTGACCGTCCCGGTCGATCCCACGCTGGGCGATCGCGCCGTCATCCGCACGCGGCCGATCAGGCCCCGCTCGGGCGTGGAAGTGCTGACCGGCAGCTTCTTCGACAACGCGGTGGTCAAGGTTTCGGGCATGTCGGACGCCCTTTACGATCACTTCGACGATCATGTCTTCGTGGTGCGCTATTACGAGAACGAAGCCGCCTGCAACGCCGACTTCGCGCGCTCCGACCTCGTCGAGCACCTCGGGCGGACCGAGGGGCTGGATGCCGCCCTCATCCGTGCGGTGGTCACGCGCAACGGCGGCAACCCGGACGCCGATCACAAGAGCATGCTGGAAAAGGGCTGGCTGTCCTTCGCCTTCATCATTGCCGGGCAGGGGCCGCGCGCCTACGGCATGCCCGAGATGTTCGCACCCAGCCAGAACCTGCGCCACCATCGCATCCTCGAAAGCTCGTCGATTCTGATGACCGACGGCCGCTATTCCGGGGTCACCAAGGGCGCCTGCATCGGCCACACGGTGCCCGAGGCCTTCGACGGCGGCGGCATCGGCTATCTGCATGACGGCGACGTCCTGCGTCTGAACCTGAGCTCGGCGCGCATCGACCTGCTGGAGCGTGCCACCTTCCTCGGCGGCGAGGAGAAGCCGCTCGACCCCGCCGCCGACCCCGGCCGCGCGCCGCTGTTCGCCGAACGCCAGGCCCGCATGGAGGACAGGCTGCTCGACATCGCCGCCTGCAACCTCATGGACGGCGTCACCGATGCCGCCCGCGGCGTGGTGCCGCTGGCCGTCGATCGCCGCGCCACCCGCCGGCTACTCGACGCCTAGATCATCATAGGAAAAGCCCCGGCGAACGTGATGTCCGCCGGGGCTTTTCTATTATTATCAGTCTATTGAACACATAACTTTGACCGGAAGATTAACGGCTTCCGGATGGGTCAGGTCGCCCTAGCCGAACATCAGGTTCGGAAACCACAGGATGATTTGCGGCCACAAGATGATCGCCGCTACGAAGACGACCCGCACGGCCAGGAACGGCAGCGTGCCGATGACCACGTCGCGGATCGGCCCGCCACCGCGCACGCCCTGCACGACATACAGGTTCATGCCCAGCGGGGGGGTGACCAGCGCCATTTCCATCATGATGACCAAGTAGATTCCGAACCACACCGGATCGAGGCCGAGGGCGACGACGATCGGCACGACGACCGGAACTGTTGCGATCATCATGGAGAGGGTTTCCAGGAAACAGCCCAGGATCAGATAGAAGATGGTCAGCAAGACCATAGTCATGACGGGCGTCGCTCCCGTCTCGGCGACGAAGTTGGCCATGGTCTGCGGAATGCCGAGAATGCTGATGACGAAGTTGAGGAAGAAGGCGGCGAGGATGATCAGCAGAATCATCGCCGTGGTGCGGATCGTCGCCTCGAAGGCGCTGTGCAGCATGGTGAAGGTAAGCTTGCCGTTGCCGGCTGCCAGCACCAGTGCCGCCACCACGCCCAGGGCCGCCGCCTCGGTCGGCGTCGCCCAGCCCAAGTAGATGCTGCCCATAACGACGACGAAAATGAAAAAGGGCGGCATCAGGGCGACAAGGCGGCGCAGGCGGTCGGCCAACGGCGCCCGTTCCTCTTTTAGTCCCGCCCATTCCGGCCGCCATATGCACAACGCGGCGATGGTCACCATGAACAGCGCGGCCAAGCCGAACCCAGGCAGAATGCCGGCGGCGAATAGACGTCCGATTGAGGTATTGGTGATGGCGCCGTAAATGATGAGGTTGATGCTCGGCGGAATCAGGATTCCCAGAGTGGCGCCCGAGGCAATGGAGCCAAGCACCAGACGCTCGTTGTAGCGTCGCGCCCGGAAGGCGGGCAGGGCGACGGTACCGATGGTCGCCGCGGTGGCGACCGACGATCCCGAAACCGCCGCAAACAGCGCCGAGGCGCCGATATTCGTGTGCAGCAACCCGCCCGGGAAGCGGCTCAGCCAGTCGGACAACGAATTGTACATGCGTTCGGTGATGCCGGCGCGCAGCAGGATCTCGCCCAACAGGATGAACAGCGGAATCGCCGTCATAATGAAGTCGTTGAGGACACCCCAGGTGTTTTCGCCGAAACTCAGCAGAGTCGGCACGCCGAGATAGACGACGCACCCCACCGCACTGACGATGAACAGCGCTGTCGCCACGTGCAGCCCGATGAACATCAGGCCGAGCATCAAAAGAAAGCCAAGGCTAGCCCCGGTTACGTCGATCATCGCGGGTCTCCCGTTTGGCCGCGCGACGCCTCGAGGACCGCGACTTCATCATTCACTTCCTCGCGCACGGTCCGGGGACCGTAGAGGGCCATGACCCCATCGGGATCACGGACCGCCAGGATGACGGCGTGCACTGCCAGAACCGTGGCCAGAATCGCGAAGAAAATCAGCCCGATATCCCAGATAAGCTGCGGAATCCACAGCGGCGTCTGCAAAGGCGTGCTGGCGACGCTTCCGTATTGAATGCTGTCGATCAGCGTGGTCGTGGCCCGCCAAGCCATGAACACGCCGAAAGCGGCGAGGGAGACCATGGCGAAGGCGTGGAAACCGGGCCGCATCCGCGCCGGAAGCCGGTCGATAAAGATGTCGATGCGGGTGTGGGAACGGTGGACCAGCGTGTAGGAAATCCCCAGCGCCACCGCTCCGGCCATCACATAGCCGCCGATCTCGTCGATGCCCTGCAACGAGAAGGCAAAAAACTTCCGGGCGACGACTTCGAAGGCGACAAGCACGGACAACCCAAGAAAGCCGTACCCGCCCGTGATGGCCAGAAGCCTGACCGCCCTCATGCCCGTTTCGGACACACTCTGCGACGACATTTTGTGGTGCCTTGTCCTGGAAAGTGGTGGGCGCCGGCGACGGAAACGGCAGCCGGCGCCCTCGGTTCGAGTTCTACTTAACCTGGATGCCGACGGCGGAACCGGCAGTCTTGTTCCAGGTCGCCGAGCAGGCCGGATCGACCTTGTTGCAGAGCGCCGCCCACTGCGGGACGGTGACGTTGACCGCGGTTTCCTTGACGCGCGCCAGCATCGCGGGCGAAGTCTCGACCAGGGTCATATTGAACTTCGTGTGCTCCTTGCACGATGCCGCGCCGGTATTGCAGGCAACGGCGTCATCGTTGACGCTGACGGCGAGGTTCCACATCTGCTCTTCCATGGCCTTGAACGCGGCCATCATCTTCTTCTGGCCATCCGGGCCCAGCTTCTTCCAGGTATCGAGGTTCATGAAATGGCCCTGGACCGACCCGGAGAGGGCAAGCGTAAGGAGATTGGCGCTGACCTCCGGCCAGTTGGCGCTGTTGCCCGCCGTCGGCGCGGTCACGGCGCAGTCGGCGACGCCTTTCTGGAGAGACGGATAAACCTCGGGGAACTGCAGCGTGATCGATGTGCCGCCCAGGGATTCGATCACCTGCGCCATCGAAGAGGTGAAGGTGCGGACCTTCTTGCCCTTCAGGTCGTCCAGCGATTTGACCGAGGCGTTGCAGTAGAGAACCTGGGGGCCGAACGGCCACAGAGTCAGCACCTTGGCGTTGAACTTCTTTTGGAGACGCTGGTCGAACTCGTCGCGGTAGGCGTCGACGACCTTGCGCAGGGCGGCCATGTCCGGCGCAACGCCGGCGATATCCAGGCCCTCGAAGAAGGGATCGTCGCGCGACGCCATGCCGGTCTGCACCGACATCACGTCGAATGCCCCCGCCTTGAGCAGGCGCAAGGCGTCCGGCGCCTTGATGCCGAGCATGTCCATCGGGTTGTAGTTGACCTTGAGATCCAGCCCCGTCTCCTTCGCCAAACCATCGAAGAACGGCCGCTCGACGCCGTCGACGTGCTTCTTGTTTCCAGAAAAGTTGCCGGCCACCCGCAGTTCGGCCGCCAGGGCCGCACTTGCCAAGCCGGCCACCAGAACGGCGGCGACCGCACCCACACCCAACCGAATAGTCATCGTCCGTGATGTCATTTTGATTTCTCCTTAGAGCCTCACCGAAAGAACTTTCGTTATCCCTCCACGACGGAAGGGCGCCTCCGCCCGCCGGCCCCTCAAGACCGCCGGGGGAGGAACGCTTAGAACCCGAGGTAGCGGGGCAGCCACGTCACCAATTCGGGAAAGACCATGCACAGCCCGAGCACGACGTACTGCAAGACGATAAACGGCCAGGCGCTGCGGATAAGATCGCTCATCGAAATGCGCGTGATGCCGCACATGACGAACAGCAGCACGCCGACGGGCGGCGTCATCATGCCGGCCACCAGGTTGAGCACGAACAGGAACCCGAAGAACAACGGGTCGATGTTGTAGGCCAGCGCGATCGGCGCGAAGAGGGGAACCAGCATGATGTAGGCTGCGTTCGATTCGATGAACATGCCGACCACGATCAGCATCACCATGACCAGCAGGATGAACACCGTCGGGTTGCTGGTGAAGGCCTGGATCATCTCCGAAAGCTTGAGCGGCACCATGTCGATGGTGAAGACGAAGGTGACGGTCGCTGCAAAGGCGATCAGGGCGCCGACCATCGCCGCCGTGACGGCGGCCCGGAAGAGGGCGCCCGGCAGGTCGGAGAGTTTCAGCACGCGGGTGACGAAGAAGCCGACGACCAACGCATAGACCACCGCGATGGCGGCGCCTTCGGTGGCCGTGAACACGCCGCCGACGATGCCGCCGACCACGATCACCGGCATCAGGAAGATGACGATGGCCTTGCGCGACTGGCGCAGAACGTTGCGGATATCGAACTTCTCGCCGGTCAGGGGGTAGCCCCGTTTGATGGAGATGAAGCTCGCCAGCGCCATGAAGCCGACCGTCAGGATCAGCCCCGGCACGATGCCGGCCATGAACAGGCCGCCCACCGAAACGCTGGAGCCCGCCATCAGCGCGTAGACGATCATGGCGTTGCTGGGCGGGATGATCGGCCCCAGGTTGGATGCCGAGCAGATCACGGCGCTGGAATAGCCGTCCTCGTAGTTCTTGCGCAACGCCGGCACCAACGTGGCGCCCAATGCGCTGGCGCTGGCCACCGCGGCGCCGCTGACGGCGGCGAGGATCATGCCCGAAACGATGGTGACGTGTGCAAGCCCGCCGTGAACGCGGCCGACGATGCTGTTGGCGAAGTCGATCAGGCGCTGCATGATGCCGGCCTTGACCATCAACTCCCCGGCCAGCATGAACAGCGGGATGGCCATCAGCGGGAAATTGTCGACAGCGTGCATCATGCGCTGCGGCAGGACGAGAAACTCGATGTCGGCGGCGTAAAGGGCACCCAGCGACGCGAAACCGAGGGTGAACGCCAGCGGCATGCCGAGCAGGGCGAATACCACGAAGGTGGCGACGACGATGAGGGTCATCGCGCAACGGCCTCCCCCCAAATTTTCGATCCGCCCCAGGCGAATACGACGAGATGCAGGAAGGAATGGCCGGCCGACAGCAATACCGGGATGTAATAGACGGCCGCCGTCACATCGAGGGTTGGCATCATATCCTGCCACTTGTCGGCGGTGACATAGATCGTCACGTAGAAGACCAGGATCATCAGGGCGGCGCTGGCCACGCACATCAGGCGGAACAGCGTTTCCTGAACGGCCGGGTTGAGCTTTCGGATCAGCACGTCGATGCTGACGTGAATGCCCAGCTTGATGCCGTGCGGGATGGCCATGAACATGGCCCAGATGAAAAACAGGCGCGACAGCTCGTCGGCCGAATCGATCGAAGACGACATCACGTAGCGGACGAATACCTGGACGGCGACCAGCCCGGTCATGCCCGTCATCGCGGCAATGATGATGCCGTAGACGACGCGGTCGATGCCCTCGAGCCCCCGCTTGAGAAGAAAGAAGGGGCCTGCCGAAGCCGGCCCCTGGTAAGTGAAGGTCATTTCTGCGCCTCGGCCATGACGGCGTCGATCATGTCCGAGCCGATCTTCTTGCGCAGGCCGCCGACCACGTCCGATGTCGCCTTGGTCAGTTGGGCGCGGACCTCGGGGGAAATGGCGTCGAACTGCATGCCCCGCTTAATCAGGGTGTCACGCGCCGCGATGTCCTCGTCGGCCGCCTTCTTGCGCTGCCAACTGATGGCCTTCGCCATGGCGGCACGGACGGCATCCTTGACCTCGGGCTTGAAGCCTTCGAACTTCCGCTTATTGGCGGCGATAATGATGAAATCGAAGAAGTGCCCGGAATCCGAGAGGTACTTCTGGACTTCGTCGAAGCGCCGCGTTTCGATGATGCTGTAGGGGTTTTCCTGCCCGTCGAGGACGCCCTGCTGAAGGGCCGAATAAACTTCCTTGATGTCCATGGAGACCGGGTTGGCGCCGATGGCCCGGAACGTCGCGATGTGGGTTTCGTTGGGCTGCAAGCGGACTTTCAGGTTCTTGAAGTCTTCGAGCGTCTTGAGCGGGCGGACGCTGTTGGTCACGTTGCGCGAGCCCAATTCCATATAGCCCAGCGAGGTGTAGCCCTTGTCGGCCAGCTTCTTGTCCAAGAGTTCGCCGACCTTGCCGTCCATCACCCGGAAGGCCTGGTCGCGATTGGCAAAGACGAAGGGCAGGCTGACGGCTTCCAGTTCGGGGACCGTGCGAGACAGGAAGGCGATGCTGATCCAGGTGGCGAACACCGTGCCCGAACGCACCTGATCGATGTTCTCCTGGGCGCCGCCGAGCTGCATGTCGGGGAAGAGGTCGACCGTCAGCTCGCCCTTGGTGGCCTTCTCCACTTCTTCCTT
The DNA here is from genome assembly GCA_014859895.1 of Rhodospirillales bacterium. Taxonomy (GTDB): domain Bacteria; phylum Pseudomonadota; class Alphaproteobacteria; order Rhodospirillales; family Shumkoniaceae; genus Shumkonia. The sequence goes on along the minus strand of JACZKS010000090.1, from coordinate 56,144 downwards.
GAAGATCTTCATGGCCTGGCTGCTGGAGTGATCGCCCGGGAAGTTGCCGGCGATCCGGACCTTTTCGGCGTGGGCCGCCGTGACCATGCCCAGCATGGCAACCGCGGCAACCGTCGCTCCCAATCCGTAGAGGTACTTCCGCATCTTCGTGACTCCCTTTTTCATGGTTTCCTACTCTTCCGATCGCCCCTTCGGGCGTGCCGGCACCGGCGAGTCGCATTTCAAGAATCGTCCGCGTCCCGCACCGCCGGCAAATCCGCCGCCCTCAACGATGATCTCGCCGCGCGAGATGACCGTTTCCGGCCAACCCTTGACCTTCCTGCCTTCGTAGGGGGTGTAGTCGACGTTGTGGTGCAGCATGCCGTTGGTGATGGTGACCTCGCGCTCGGGGTCCCAGATCGCCAAGTCGGCGTCGGCGCCGATGGCGATCGTCCCCTTGCGCGGATAGAGGCCATAGATGCGGGCGGGATTGGCCGACGTCAGCTCGACGAAACGGGTGAGCGTGATGCGCCCCTTGCCGACGCCCTCGGAAAACAGCAGGGCAAGCCGCGTCTCGACCCCCGGAATGCCGTTCGGCACATGGCGGAACGGAGCCTCGGCGCCGCGCAGCATCTTGCCCTTCGGATCCTTGAAGCGGAACGGCGCGTGGTCCGACGAGAAGACCTGGAAGACGCCATTCTCGAGCCCATCCCACACCGCTTCCTGGTTGGCGGCGTCGCGCGGAGGCGGGCTGCAGATGCATTTGGCGCCTTCGAAACCGTCGAGGTGCAGGTCCTCGGCGGTGAGGAACAGGTACTGCGGGCAGGTCTCGGCATAGACCCGGAGGCCGCGCCCCTGGGCCCAGCGGATCTGCTCGATCGCCTCGCGGCCGGACACGTGGACGATCAGGATCGGCACGTCGACCAACTCGGCCAGCGAGATGACCCGGTGGGTCGCCTCGCGCTCGGCGATTTGTGGGCGCGACAGGGCGTGGAAGTGGGGGGCGGTCTGGCCGGCCAGTTCCAGCTTCTCGGTCAACCAGGCGATGCAGTCCGAATTCTCGGCGTGGATCATCGCCATGGCGCCGTCCCGCCGGGCCAGCGCCAGGACATCGAGAATCTGGCGGTCGTCCAGCTTCAGGTCGTCGTAGGTCATGTAGATCTTGAACGACGTATAGCCGTCCCGGATCAGGGCCGGCAGTTCCTGGCCCAGCACCTGGTCGCTGGGGTCGCTGACAATCAGGTGGAAGGCGTAGTCGATGACCGCCTTGCCTTCGGCCCGGCGGTGATAATCTTCAACCGCCGCGCGCAGTGACGCACCCTTGACCTGGCAGGCGAAGGGAATGACCGTCGTGGTGCCGCCGCAGGCCGCCGAAACCGTGCCGCTGCGGAAATCGTCGGCCATCTGCGAGCCATCGCCGGTCGGTTGGTCGAAGTGGCAGTGGGCGTCGACGCCACCCGGCAGCACCAGCTTGCCGGCAGCATCGATCTCGTGGCGGCTGGCGCCGAGCGCGATCCCCTCGGCCATCGCCACGATACGGCCGTCGACGATGCCCAGGTCGCAGGAAAACACGTCGGCGGCGGTCGCCACCTTTCCGTTGCGGATCACCAGATCAAAATCGGACATGTATCGACCTCCTTTCGAGCGCGATGCTGCGGTCAGCCGACCTCGGTGAACAGGCGTCCCCATCCTTTGATGCGCTTGGGATCGGCGCCGGCCATCTTCATCGATTTCCACACCGACGTGGCCACCGTGTCATAGATCGGGATACCGAGTTCCCTTTCCATCCGCTCGGCGACCAGGGCGCCACGCATGTTGGTGCAAAAGACGGAAATCGCCTGCGGCTTCGACTTCGCCACCGTCCGAATGAGCTCGGCGATGCGCTCTTCGGTGTACTCCGAGAACGAGAAGTTGCCGCGATCCTTGAGATGCTGTTCGCCGACGCACTCGAATCCGGACCTGGCATAATTGGCGATGATCTTTTCCTGGATCTCGTCGAGGTAGGGCGTCACCAGGCCGAAGCGCTTGACGCCCGTAATCTCGAAGATCTCGTTCAGGGCCAGCACCGACGTGTTGGCGGGAACACCAGTGTGGGCCTTGATCTCCTCGCACAGCTTGACGTCGGAATCGAAGCCCAGCCACCCCGACGAGGTGCCGTTCCAGGAAATGACGTTCACCTTGGCGTCGGCCAGCAAATTGGCGGCGGCCAGGATGGGCTCGTTCTCGAACTGCCCAAGCGCGCACGAGTTCATCGATATCTCGGTCACGCGGAAACGGCCGAAATGGGCCGTCACGTCGGGGACGCCCGCCAGGATGGCACTGGTCACCGGCTCCAGGACCGTATTGGAGGAGGGGGTGAGCATGCCAAGGAGAACGCGTTTCGTCATATTCTTGAACCTTCCGATTACGGTTTTTGCGGCTTCGATGGGCCCGCCGGTCCCGGTCTTGCCCGGTCGAAACCGTATACCGAATCGCTAACTACGCACAAATAATTTTTAATTAAAAATCCATATAGGAGTCAACATATTGTTTTTAATATGTTTTTTGAAATATGAAAGCCTATTTTATGGGCGATCAATGCTGCATTGATGGGCATCTGCTTGATTCGGTCGAGCGGAAGGTATTAAGTGGACGGCAGGAACAGCGCCGAACTCCGGCGTTTCTCTCCGGTTCCCGGCGAGACTCAAAGAGGCCAAAATTATGCCACCGACTACAGCGCCCACCCTCAACGGCAACCTGTCGCGTCGCGGCCGGCGCTCGATCGAACGCCGCTCGCTTCACCGCGACGTCGCCGACCAGATCCGCGACATGATCGTGGAAGGGGAACTACCCCCGGGCGAGCGCGTCAACGAGGGCGCGTTGAGCGAACAATTCGGCATCTCCCGCACGCCGTTGAGGGAAGCCCTGAAGGTTCTGGCCTCGGAAGGGCTGGTCGAGTTGCGCCCCAACCGCGGGACGCGGGTTTCCGCCATCACCCCCGAGGAAGTGGGGGAACTTTTCGAGGCGGTCAGCGGCATCGAGCGGATGGCAGGCGAGTTGGCCGCGCTGCGCATGACGGAACGCGACATCGAACGCCTGAAGGCCCTGCACGAGCGGATGGAGCGCCACTACGAAGCCGGCGAACGACACGAGTACTTCCGCCTCAACCAGCAGATCCACAACACCATCGTTTCGCTGGCCGGCAATTCGATCCTCGAAGCCACCCATGCCAGCCTGATGGTGCGGGTGCGCCGCGCCCGCTACATGGCCATCCAGTCGCCGGAGCGCTGGCACGAATCGGTCCAGGAGCACCGGGCCATCATGCAGGCGCTGGAGGCTCGCGATTCAGCCGCGGCCGGGGACCTGATTCTCAATCACGTGCTGCGCACGGGCGTGGTGGTCAAGCAGTTCTTCGTCGCCTCGGGCCCCGCCCGAACCGACCACTAGGCACCGTTTCCAGCCACCTCGTCCCCGTCGTCGACCTCACTCCGCGTCTGCCAACCTCTGGCGGCTTGTCCGCTCCTCGCGAGCGGGATGGCCGCCGCCGCCGGCCGTTTTGCGGATGAAGTCGGCGTATGTGCGGAACTGGCCGAGATAGAAGGCCAGCGCCGGCCCGAAGTTCGCCCCGAAAATGCCGTCGACGAAAAGCCGCGTCACATACTCTTCCTGGCCGACAAGCTTCTGGGCGAGAAGGATGAACTCCCTCTCGTCGCGGCTCATATGCTTTGACAGCCGCATGAACGTCTGGGCCGACAGCGGCTGATAGAAGTGAAAATACATCAGGTCGAGGCAATGAATGGTGATCTCCTCGGCCAGTTGCCTGACTTGCGGATCGTCGGACCCGATCAGCCGGTCGGGATGGCCGAGGACCTCGGGGCCGTCCTCGCGCGGGAACAAATACTCCAGGGAGGCGTGGCAGGCCGCCAGCCGCGACAGGACGTTCCGAACGTCGCGCGCCCGCAGGCGCCGTGTCGCCCGGCGGTCGAAATAGCCCTCGAGCACGGCGGCAACCGTGTCCGAGGCGGTCTTGGCGACCAGGCTGGTCGTCGCCGCCAGGACCGCAGCCACGTCGCCGACCTCCAGGAAGTGCAGCAGGAGAAACAGGCCATAGTTGTAGGCCATGGCGACCGGCACGGCGGCGATGCTCCGCCCCAGGTTCGCATAGGCGGCCGCCGACGGCAGGCCACGAAAGAGGTTGTGGCTCATCAGGTAGGCGCCGTTGACCGCGGCCAGGGTCAGGAAGACGGCAAGCGGACTGTCCGCCGCCGTCAGGCCGAGGCCCTTCTGAAGGAAGAGGTAGCGGACGCCGATTTCCAGCAGTGGCACCGAAAACCCCGTGTAGAATAGCGATTCCGACAACCGGCTCCAGCTGACATAGTCCTTCCAGGTCAGGGCCGAATAGCGGCGCAATCCGCCGCCGGCGATGACCGCCTGGAGAATGTTCCGGCTGCCGGTCACCGCGAACCACAGCGGCGCCCCCCAGTAGGCGAGAAATCCCTCCTGCGTGTACTGGAAGGCCAGGAAGGCGGAAACGAACCCCGCCAGGATGAGGACGCCGTTCACCAGGACGGTGTTGACATAGCGCCACCGTGACTCGATGCGGCGGCCGGGCGTGGCGCCATTAAGGCCGAGGTTGTTGCCGGCGAACACGCCAAACCCGCCCAGCGGGACGACGTTTCCCCGGGAAGTCACGGCCAGGCTTTCCAGCGGCGCCACCCATCCCCGCTTGGCCGGACGGAAAACGTCCGTCAGCCGGAGCCACCAATAGGCGATCCATGCCAGCGGCGCCACCCGCGCGAGGTGCGCGCTGCGCTCCACGGCATGGCCGGCCTCCCGTCTCACCCTTTCGATCAAGCCGTAGCGAAGCGGCAGCAGTCTTCGCTGTCCGCCCCGGAAGCACGCCCGCTGTTCGCGGACCGGCAGCGTCTCGATGATCGCGAATCCCATGCCATGCTGACCGCCCCAGTCGGAACGGCCCGACGAATTGCTGCTGATGAAGGTGCTGAGCGGCCGCTTGCGGTAGTGAGAGAGGAAGGCCGGCATCGAACGCACCACGTCGCGCAGGCAGCCGACATCTTCTTCCGCTTCGGGCGGCAGGACTTCGAGGAGACCTGAAACAAGACGCTTGAGCCGCGACGGACTGCCGGAGTTGACCACTTCGCGCAGATCGTTCATCGCCGAAAGCTGCGGCAGGTGCTCGGGGCGGTAGGTTTGAAGACTGAACAGTTCCAGATGGGTGAGACGGCCTTCGCAAAGATGAAGCAGCTGCAGCACCCGCGACGGCACGATATCTCGGGTGTCGAGCGAAGCCCGGTAGTCGGTGGCGATGCCGGCCAGCCTTTTCAGCAGGGCCGGGGGATCCTCGTCGACGAAAGTGGCGGCCGCTTCGGCTTTTCCCAATGCGGTCGCGGCAAGAGCCTCGTTCAGCCATTCTTCCAGAACGGTTGCCGGCGAGAAGCGCTCCATCGCCTCGTAACACTCCTCCAGGTGCGCGCGTCCAGCCGCTACGGGGACCTCGGCATTTTCCAGGCGCGCGCGCATCGCGGCGACGGTCCGGCGATGGATGCAATCGGCAAGATGCGCCCAGGACGGTTGCGCATCACCGACGAGGGCCTCGAACTCCGAGGAGTCCAGTTCGGCAACGTCCAGGCCGAAACGGCTGTCCACCACGGGCCGGTAGTCATGGTTGTAGAGATCGATCAACCGGGCGAAGCGTGCCCTCTCACAGGCCTCCACCGTCTTTCCGGCGGAAATCAGGGCCTGCATCGCCGGCTTTTCCAGAAACTCCCGGAACCCTTTGGGGCCGGAAAATCCCCGTGGCGTCCAGACCAGCGTCACCCGCTGCCCCCGGAAAGGACGGTGGAAGCGGATGCCGATGCGAACCGTCACCTCCATGATGTCGGCGGCGTCCATCAGCTCCTGGGCCGCCGCTGGCGGCGCGTAATTCTCGTAAATGACCTTGAGCGTCCGGATGCCCTTCAGCCAGGCATCCATGATCAGATGGGTCGGCGACTTGCGGCCCGAACTGTGGGAATCCCGAACATGATAGTCGAAGGCACGCTGGTTCCACGCCTCGGGCATCTCCAGAAGATTGAGCCGCCGGAGGAGGGATCGCACGATCCGCGGCCGTCCGCTGGCCGCCTTGTGAAAGTCGTGGGCGAGGCAAAGCTGGGAGGATAGGTGGCCGCGTGCCCGCAGCAGTTCCTTCATGAGCTGGATGAGGACGCGTGCGGTGTTGAGCCGCAGGGGCGATCTGGCCGAACTGCACGCTTCGGCTCGGAGAATCCGTAAGGCTTCGAGCCTTTCCTCCGGGGTCGAAGTAGGTCGCGTGTCGAGAAGGCCCATGACGGCCAGCGCCACCCGGAACGCCTTGCGCGACGTCAGTTCGCGCAGGCCGTTCGGGTGGAAGTTGAGGATCCGCACGCGCCGGTCCCGCTGCTCGCCCGCCGGGTCGCGGTCGGCATAGGCATTGACCATCTGGACCAGATCGAAATCACGCTGATCGAACAAGACGCCGTTCATTGCACCCCTCGAAAAAGAAACGGACCGGCCCGTTTTTGGGGCCGGTCCGCATCTACCAGTTTGGAGGAAACGTGATCGTACCCGGCTTTACCAGAGCCGACTGTTGAAGCCCATGATGGGCATCGCGTATTGCGTCCACAGGATCAGTACGACCCAGATCAGGACCAGCTGGATCATGCCGAACTTGAAGGATTCCCCGCTCGAATAGTGGTCGAGCAGATAACTGATGTTGGCCGGCTTCGAGTTGAAGTACAGCACGTAGACCTGGTTGATCATGAAGGCCATCGGCAGGCAGAAGCCGACGACGTCCCAGCCGAATTTCTTGGCGACCGTAATCATGATCGGGAACATGATGATGGTCCGGGCCGTCTTGCTTTCGCTGATCAGGGTGGTGATCCCGAACAACCCGGCGAGAACAGCGAAGACGAGGAGCTTCATGCCCGGCGCGTTGCCGTCGATCTGCCAGGAGTCGAGCATGCCGTGGATCCACATGTCGACGATCTTGGATTTCTCGACGACGCCGCCCAGGACGTACGCGCCCCAGCTGAACATCAGCATGTGCCACGGAATGTCGGCGTCGTTCCATTTGATGACGCCGATGCGCGGCGAATTCATGATCGACGGCAGGAAGACGAAGCACGCCCCGCCGAGCGCGATAACTTCCGCCTTGATCCCGTGAATACTGCCGGTCGCCCAGAGGAGAAGCACCGTGACGAAGACGACCGAGGCCTTGATCTCATCGATCGAGATGCGCCCGAGCTTGCGGTATTCCTCCTGGAGAAGGTGGAACCCACCCTCGAACTGCGGCTTGGCGTCCTCCTTGGAGATTGGGAAGATGTATTTCGTGCCGGTCCACCAGGAAATCGCGCACTGAATGATCGCCAACGGCAGCAGCGCCATCAGCCATTGGCTATAGGTGACACCGGCCCCGGCCTTTTCCATCAGGGCCACGGCGACGAGGTTGGCCGCCGAGCCGGTCATGAAGGCGCTGGCCGAGACGTTGTTGGCAACGAGGTTCTGCAACACCATGTTGCGCCCGACGTTGTTGCGCCGATTTCCCCCGGTCGCCCCGAAAATGGCCGAGATGACCATGAACAGCGGCAACAGTAGGGCGGTCTTGGCGGACGTCGCGCTGATGAAAGCACCGAAGAACAGGTTCAGCAGGATGAAGCTCCAAAAAAGCATCATCACGTTGCCGTTCATCTTCAGGACCAGATAAAGCGAAACGCGCTTTGCCAGCCCCGTCGCCACCAAGGCGCTGGCCAGGATGAAGCTGGCGATGTTCAGGATCATCACCGGCTCGCCCAGCATGGCGAAGGCTTCCCGCATCTTCATCGTGCCGGTCACGATGGCGACGACGATAACGATCAGGGAGGTCAGGAAGTTCGGAATGGTCTCGGTCAGCCACAGGACGAGAGAGGCGATGAAGATGCCGAGCGCGCTGTAGCAGAGTTGCGGAACCTTTTGCGCCTCGAAAACGTCGATTTCGCCGCACCATTTGAGGTGGAAGAAGAAGAAGGCGATGATTGCGATCGGAACCCCGTAGAGCTTGAGGGATTCCATGATCCTGCCGGGCTTGATTTCCTTGAATCTCTCCAGCGAATAGTTTCGGAGATCCAGCGGATCGAAGGCTTCCGTTGCAGCGCTCGCAACGATCTTGCTTGGTGACATTACAGGACTCCTCCCATTGAGCGCGGGCTTGGTCGCACGAACGGAACCGGCCCCTAAAGGCCGACGACCCGCTTGGCCGCCCGCAGGTAGTTGGTATTGGGCATTCCCCCGATACCGAGGACCTCGATGGCTTTGCTCATGCCCTCGTGGTCTTCGCTTTCGCAGCACGCCGATTCGACGAGCGCGCCGTTGAACCAGACTTCGGCGTATTCGCAGATGATGCCGTTGACGCTGAAGCCGTAACGCATCTTCTCTACCGTCACCGGAACGAGGTCAGGATGGGCCCTGGCCAGACCGAGGAACTGGTCGAACGTGTAGGAATCACGGTCGAGATCCATCGTGACCTTCAGGTGACGGACGATCTCGCGAAGTTCTTCCGCGTTGACGGGAAACTGGAACTTTCCGCGCGGCTGGAAGATCTCGTAGCCTTGCGGGGTGGTTCCGACCTTGGTCTTGATATCCAGCAGCCCGTCGCGGACCTTGACGTTGGCTTCGTCCGTGTGGCGCGACAGGAAGTAGGTTTCGGCCGGCATCCTGCGCGCCTTGAACAGGACGGCCGAGGCGTCCCACATGGTCTTGCGCACGATGTCGATCACCCCGTGGCCGAATACGCGGAATTCGGCGCGTGGCGCGATCTTGGCGGCATCGGCCGCCGACGTCGGGACGTTCTTGGCAAGCGTATCAACCATGACGATTTCCTCGGGCCCGGTTCATTTCCAGGCGGAGTAAGGATGGGCGATGAGGTTCGAGTTGAAGTAACGGGGATCGCCCGTCACCTCCTTGCCGGTCCATGACGGCTTCTCGAAAGCCTGCTCCTCGCTGCTCAGTTCCACCTCGGCCACGATGAGGCCGGCGTTCTCGCCGAAGAACTCGTCGATCTCCCAGGTCAGGCCGCCGAAGGCGACGGCATAGCGCTTCTTCTCGATGATCGGCTTCTCGGCCAGATCATCGAGCATCGCATTGCACTCTCCGACCGGGATTTCGTATTCGTATTCGACGCGAGTGGCGCCGACGGTGATTCCCTTGATGGTCAGATAACCTTTCTGACCCACGGTCCGCACCCGCACGGTCCGTTCCTTGACGCTGTTAAGGTACCCCTGGCGATAGAGCTTTCCCTCGGCCAGCGCACGCCAGCTCTCCCCCTCAACCAGAAACTTGCGTTCGATTTCCTTGGCCATTCCCGTCCTTCCCGTCGGGGTGGAAGCCGCCGTGCGACACCACCCTCGATCCCCGCCAATACGGGGTATCTGTGTTGAACCGCCGCCACGATAGGAGCGCGTATCCCCCATAACAAATTATCTTTTCTTATAATCTCCATAAGCTAATACTTATGTTGTTGATGCGAGGAGACTGCCGCCGTGAACATGACGCTGCTCACCACCTTTCTGGCCGTCGTCGAAACCGGAAGCTTCACCCAGGCGGCGCGCGACACCTTCGTCACCCAGCCCGCCGTCAGCCAGCACATCCGCGCGCTGGAGGAAAAACTTGGCGTCAAGCTGTTCGTCCGGCACGGCCAGCGCATTCACCTGACAGCCGAGGGCGAGGAGCTGTGGCGGCACACCAAGGCGATCCTGAAGACGGTGGAGGAGGCGGAGTTCGCACTGAAGGAGTTGAGCGCGCTCAAGCGCGGTCGACTCAGGATCGGCGCCACGACTTACATGGCCTATCTGCTGCCGCCGGTGGTCATGGAGTTCAAGAGGCGCCATCCCCTGGTGCAGATCACCGTATGCTTTCACAACAGCGCGGAAGTCCTCGGTCTGGTCGAAAGCGGCGCCGTCGATCTCGGCTTCGCGGGAGGGATAACCAATCGGCCGGCCAGCCTCGGAGCGGTGCCGATCCATGTCGAACGCCTGGCTCTCATCGCGCCCCCGGATCATCCGTTGGCCGGCGGCGGCGAGGTGCGGCCCGAGGACCTGCACGATCACATTCTGGCGGTCCGCGAAGAGGGAACCTATACGCGGCGCTGCGTCGCCGAGTGGTTCGGAAGCGTTCCTTTGCCGGACAGCCTGATCGAGGTCGGCCGGATCGAGGCCGCCATCCAGCTTGCCATGCACGGTTGCTTGACGTTCGTACCCGAGGGCACGATCAAGGTGGCCCCGCAGTCGAGACGGCTGGTCCGGTTGCCCGCACGGGGCCTGACCTCGGACATGGAATACAGCCTGTATTTGTATGGGGGCACGATCCCGAGCCTTGCCGCCCGCGTTTTTCTCGAACTCCTGTCCGAGTTCAAGGATTTTTCAAAGGCGAAGAGCCTGAAACAAGTCCCTGCCCATACCGTTCCCGCCCCATAGCTTTTGATTTGGCCTGACTGCCGAGGGTTGTGCTCGGCGATGAGAAAGTCATATGATGTCTTATAAGAAGATGACTGTGGAGTGGCGGGAATGAAGACCTACGTTCAAGTCGGCCTCGGCGGCCGCCACCGGATGTTCCGTCAGGCCCTGACCGGCCGCCATTTCGAGTGGGCGCGCCTCAAGGCGGTGTGCGATTCCAACCCCGGCCGCCTCGCCATCGCCAAGTCGCAGGCCGAGGAGGAGGGCGGCGTTCCGGTAGCCGCCTACGAGGCCGCGGATTTCGAGCGCATGCTGGCCGACATCAAGCCCGATTGTGTCATCGTGACGACGCCGGACTGGACGCACGATGACTACATCGTGCGCGCGCTCGAAGCCGGCTGCGACGTGCTGACCGAAAAGCCGTTGACCATTGACGCGGCGCGCCTGCAACGGATCATCGACACGCAACGAAAAACCGGCGGGGTCGTCACCGTCACCTTCAACTACCGCTTCACGCCGCCGCGCACCCAGCTCAAGGAGCTGCTGGAAGCGGGGACCATCGGCGAGGTAACCGGCATCACCTTCGACTGGAACCTCGACCGCCGCCACGGCGCCGATTATTTCCGCCGCTGGCACCGCGAGAAAAAGAAATCGGGCGGGCTCGAGGTGCACAAGTCGACCCATCACTTCGACCTCGTCAACTGGTGGCTGGGCAGCGTGCCGGAAACCGTCTACGCGACCGGCGGGCGGCGCTTCTATAAGCCCGACACGGCGGAACGGATGGGACTTTCCGGGCGTGCGCCCCGTTGCCGCGACTGCCGGGTCAACAATTGCGGCTTTCGCCTCGACATGAACGAGATCGAGAACCTGAAGCGCCTCTATCTGGATTGCGAGGAACACGACGGCTATTTCCGCGACCGTTGCGTCTTCGCCGCCGACATCGACATCGAGGATACCTATCGCGTCCAGGCCCAATACCGGAACGGCGCGGTGCTGAATTACACCCTGGTCGCCTTTGCCGCCTGGGAAGGATACGCCATCACCTTCTACGGGACCGAAGGCACCCTGACCCACAGCTACGTCGAGAATTCCACCATCAACGGCGCCAACCTGGCCGTCCGCCGGGCCGAGCAGGTGAAAACCACGCTGAGCCGGTTCGGTGAGGAACTGCAGGCCATCGAGGTCTGGAAAGGCAAGGGCGAGCACGGGGGTGGCGACCCGCTGATGCTCGACATGCTGTTCGACCCGGCCAGCGCCGCCGAGGATCGCTGGCGCCGTCTCGCCGACTTCCGGGCCGGCGGCTGGTCGATTCTGACCGGCATCGCCGCCAATCGTTCGCTGATTGAAAAGGCGCCGGTGACGGTCGCCGACCTGGTAAACGGCCTCGAGGTACCGCCGGACCTGCAACCGGCGGCTGGAGGAAAACCATGAAAAAACTGAAGCTGGGAATGGTCGGGCTCGGCCACATGGCTCGCCATCACTTGGTCCACATCCGCAGGAACCCGCGCATCGAACTGGTTGCCGTATGCGATCGCGATCCTGCCGTCGCCGCCACCTTCGATGCACCCGAGGCGGCGCGCTTTCCCGATACAGAATCGCTGCTGGCGGCCGGGCTCGCCGAGGCCGTGCTGGTTTCGACCCACCATTCCGACCACTGGCGGACCGGCCGCCTGATCCTGGAGGGCGGCCTCCATCTGCTGATGGAAAAGCCGCTCGCCCTCAACAAGGGCGAATGCGAAGATCTGCTGGCCGCCCATCGCGACCCGCACCAGGTCTTCGCTATCATGCTCAACCAGCGCACCGACCCGCGCTTCCGCTGGGCCAAGGCCCTCGTCGACGGCGGCGACCTCGGCGATTTGATGCGCGTCCAATGGACGATCACCGACTGGTTTCGCACCGACGCTTATTTCCGGCAGACGCCGTGGTTTGCCACCTGGGCCGGCGGCGGCGGCCTTCTGATGACCCAGGCCCTCCATCAACTCGATCTGCTGATCTGGTTGTGTGGCACACCGGTCAGGGTGCGGGGACACGCCCACTTCGGCAAGTGGCACGACGACATCGCCGTCGACGATGAAGTCACCGCCTATATGGAGTTCCCCGGCAAGGCCACCGGCGTGTTCATCACCTCGACCGGCGAAACGCCCGGGACCAACCGGCTGGAGATCTGCGGAGACAACGGCCGGATCGTCATCGAGGGCGACCGGGCGGAGTTCGAGCGCAATGCCGTTCCCGCGAGCGTTTTGCGGCGCTCCGCGACGGAACGTACACTCGCGCCCCAAGCCTCCCTCGTTACCGCGCCGGATACCGGGAAAGGGGGACAGCACGCTGAAATCCTCGACAACTTCGTGGCGGCGGTGCTGGACGGGGCGCCGCTGATCGCACCGGCAACCCAGGGAATGCTCTCGGTCGAACTGGCGAACACGATCTTGCTGTCGGCGATCCGCGGCGAGACTATCGAGCTGCCCCTCCAATCGTCGCGCTACCAGGACGCCGTGGCCGACCTGATGAAGACGGAGGCGTGATGGACCCCATCGAAAAAATCTCCTCGCCGCTCAAACTGACCTCGGAACTCGCCAACCGCCTGCGCAAGCAGATCCTGTCAGGCACCTTGAAGCCGGGTGACCAGCTTCCCACCGAGCAGGAACTGATCGAATGCACCGGAGTCAGCCGGACGGTAGTGCGCGAGGCGGTTGCCGCGCTGAAGGCCGAGCGACTGGTGGTCTCGCGCCAGGGGGTCGGCGTCTTCGTCGCCAAGCGGCTGCCCGAACAACCCTTCCTGATCGGCACCGAAAACCTGGACTCGCTCGACGAGATCGTGCGGGTGCTCGAATTGCGGCTGGGCGTCGAAATTGAGGCTGCCGGGCTAGCGGCGGAACGGCGCGACGCGGCCGACCTGAAACGCATGAAAAAGGAACTGATTGCCTTCGACCGCGAGGTCGAAGCCGGCGGCATCGCGGCCGATTCCGACATCGCCTTTCATCATGCCATCGCCAGAGCCACGGGGAACCCGCATTTCGTCAATCTGATCGCCTATTTCGGCCGCCTGCTGTTCGTGCCGGGGAGGCGCATCCTGTTCCAGTATCAATCCCTGGTGCGGCCCAACACGCCATCCGACACCCGGGCCTATCTTCGTCGGATCGCCGCCGAGCACGCCGCCATTTTCTCGGCCATCGAAGAGGGTTCCCCGGAGAACACCCGCAAGGCCATGCGCCAGCACCTGGAACGGGCGAAAGACGAGTATCGGGTCGTCGCCGACACCTTGCCGGCCACCGGCGCCAAATCGAACATTTGACCAAACCCCTCACACGAAGTAGTGGCCGAAACGGTTGCCGGTGAAGGTTGCCAGATCGACATCCTCCTGGCGAACGTAGCCGGTTCGGGTCAAGGTGCCGTTGCGCAGGAGATCGACCATCGTGCAGGTCGCGGCCGCCGAGACCGTCTGCATGGCGCTGTGGTCATCGCTCTCCGCGTACAGCTTCCGGACATAACTTTCCTGGACCACCCGCTGCCCCTGGCGACCGCTTACGGTGATGAAGATCAGCACCACATCCTGATGAATGCGGGGCAGACCGTTCTCGAAGACCGTCTTGAACAGGTCGCGGCGCCGCCGCATGCCCAGATCGTCCATCAGAAAACGGATCAGCTCCAGGTGGCCGGGGTAGCGCAGGGTCTTGAAGGTCAAGTTGCGGATCTCGCCCTCGATGGTCTCGCACAGGCTGCCCAGCCCATTGGCGGTGGTGAAGGCTTCGTAGGCCTGGCCGTCGAGCGACAACTCCTCGCACTCGTTGAGAGGCTCGACGGTGACACGTTTGGAATTGCGGATGGCATCGCAGGGTTCGGTGTACTCGCTGAACAGCCCGTCGGTGTTCCAGGTCAGGCCGTATTTCAGGCGGTTGGTCGGATAGCGGGGCAGGGCGCCGACGCGCACCCCGATGTCGAGTGGCGGCTGCAGGCGGGCGGCCACGTCGCGGGTCACGATGGACACGAAACCCGGCGACAGCCCGCACTGCGGCACAAAAGCCGCCTTGGCGTCCTTGGCGATGGTCCGGATGTCATGCAGGCTTTTCGAATCCTCGCTCAGATCGAAATAGTTGAGGCCGTTCTTGCGGGCCGCCCGCGCGATGACGAGGTGGACATCCGGCGGGCAGGCGTTGATCACGGTATCGACGCCCGCCATGGCATCGTCGATGGTGCGCGCGTTGCCGGCATCCAGCCAGAAGGCGTCGAACGGGGCACCGTCGAAGCGGCGAAGCTGCTCCTCGCTGGAATCGGCCACGGTGACCAAAAAGTCGCCTGTCCTTGAAAGCATGGTCGCGATCAGTCCGCCGACGCGGCCGGCGCCTAGCACCAGGACTTTCATGAGCCATTGCCCTCCTCAGGCATGGAAACGGGCCAGGAACCGTTTCAGCCGTTCCTGCGTCGGTTTGTGGATTACCGCATCGGCGCTGCCTTCCGCCGCGATCGTCCCTTCGTCGAGGAAGATGACGCGATCGGCGACATCGGCGGCGAAGGCCATCTCGTGGGTGACGATCACCATGGTCATGCCGCCTTCGGCCAGCTTACGCATGACGTTGAGCACCTCGCCCACGAGTTCCGGATCGAGCGCGCTCGTCACCTCGTCGAACAGCATGACCTCGGGGCGCATGGCGAGCGCCCGGGCGATCGCCACCCGCTGTTTCTGGCCGCCCGACAAATGGTTGGGGAAGGCGTTGCGCTTATCGGCCAGGCCGACCGAGCGGAGCAGTTCCGTGGCCCGTTCCATGGCCTCCTGGCGAGGCTCCTTCAGCACCACGACCGGTCCCTCGATGACGTTTTCGATCACCGTCTTGTGGGGGAACAGGTTGAACTGCTGGAACACCATGCCGACTTTGCGGCGCAATTCGCCAGCACCGATGGAACCGTTCCTGCCGCGGAAGTTGGCGGTGGTCGGCCGTCCCCGGAAGAAGATTTGGCCGCCGTTGGGGATCTCCATCATGTTGAGACAGCGGATCAGGGTCGACTTGCCGCAGCCGGACGGCCCGATGACGCCGATCACCTCTCCCTGGGTGACGTCCAAATTGATGTCGCTGAAGACCTGGACCGGCCCGAAGGATTTCGAAAGGTTCCGGACCGAAAAGATGGGGGGTGCGTCGTTCATGGCGCTCTCTCGCGTTCTCGTGGATCGCTCAGTCGCTCAGTCTCAGCTTCTTTTCCACCCGGTCGGCGACCTGGGTCAGCGGAAACAGAAGCAGGAAGTAGAGAACCGCGACCAGGGTATAGGATTCGAGCGGCCGATACGTGTCGCCGTTGACGACAGCGCCCATGTAGGACAGTTCGGCCACCGATATCACCGAGGCGAGGGACGTATTCTTCACCTGGATGACCGACTGGTTGATAAAGGCCGGCAGCATTTTCTTGGCGGCCTGGGGCAGGATGATCCGCCACATGATCTGGACGTGGGACATGGCGATCGCGGCGCCTGCCTCGTGCTGGCCCGAATCGACCGCCTTGATGCCGCCCCGGAAGATCTCGGCATAGAAGGCGCTGACGTAGAGCGACAGGGCCAGCAGGGCGGCGGTGGTGTTTTCGATGGACATGCCGGTCAACATGGGCAGGGCGTAGTAGAACCACAGCACCAGCACCAGCAGCGGCATGCAGCGGAACAGCTCAAGGTAGACCCGGGCCGCCGCGCTGAAGAGCGTGACTTTGGACAGCCGCGCGAAGCAGACAATCAGGCCGAAGATAACGCCCAGGACGATCGAGCCGACGCTGTAGACGAAGGTAAGCCACAGACCGTAGAGAAACAGGTCCCACGACTGGAAAACCGTATAGAAATCCCATGAATACATGCGTGTGCCGTTTCGGATGGAGTGGAAAATCGATGGCCCGTATCGCCAGGATACGGGCCATCGCGACCAGGGTCATCCCCCAACGTCGAACCCTTCCGGGAGGTCATCCATCCCCAGACCGAACGGCTCCAGGCCCTTGACGATCCAAGTCTGGTTGTTGCCACCGCGCCGATTGTACTCGGCCCACGCGCTGACGAACTTCTTCCACACCTCGTCGGAATCGTAGTTGAGGCCGATCACCGACGGGCTGGATAGCACCGGCTTGGGCACCAGAACGGCACCCAGCTTGTTGTTGCGCTTGCTCATCACCATGCCGTTCAGCACCGTGCTGACAATGGCGTCGGCCTTGCCGGTGGCCACCGCGATGATCGCCTCGTCACGGGTCTTGAAGCGCAGCACCTTGGCCTTGGGCAGATACTGGGTGGCGATCAGGTCCTGCGACGAACCGATGTCGACCGCAAAGGTATACTTCGGATCGTTCAATCCCTTCCAATCCAGGCCCTTGAGATCGCCCTTCGGCGAAACGATGACGAAACTGTTGTAGTAGGTCGGCGCCGTGAAATAGACCGAGAGCGCCCGCTTCGGCAGCGCGGTGAGGGCCAGCGCCAGGTCGACCTTGCCGCTCTGCACGTCGAGAATCGAGTTGCCCCACGACGATTCCACAACCTCCAGCTTGACGCCCAGCGTCTCGGCGATGTCCCGCGCCATGTCGATGGCAAATCCCCGCCATTCGCCGGAACGCGGGTCCTTGTTGAAATAGGGATCCTCGTTGAGGATGCCGGCGACCCGCAGTGCCCCACGGTCGCGGATCTTGTTGATGGTGGCGGATTCGGCGGCCTGAGACACGCCGACACTGCTCAGGGCGAAGGCGGTGGCCAGACCGGCCAGGGCCAAAGATCTCAAAATTTTCATTCCCCTCTCTCCTTTCACTCGGTCACATGGGCGACGAATTTCAACAATTGGTCGACGAGAAACAAGAACAGGTCAGAGGTATTGTTTTTATATGTTAAAGCATTGAATTTAATTTATATTTTTAATCATTCTATGGCATTGCATAACGCCATCAATACTAGATTGGTTATGTCTGATATCGATTTTTTTGTAAGCCGTTTCCGGCCGTCGTCATCGGCTGACTGAATTTCTCGAGCGACGATTCAAGGCTCCGCCGCTGTTTGACCGTCATCGGCACCAGCGGCTTGCGAAAGGCGCATTCGATGCGCCCCTGGATGTGCAGGGCCGTCTTGATGGGAACCGGGTTGCCCACCGTGAACATCGCCTTGGCGAGGTCGAACAGGCGGTCATGCAGGCGGAGGGCCTTGGCGCGGTCGCCGTGCCGCCAAGCCTCGAGGAGGGCCACCATCTCGACCGGCGCATAGTTGGCGACCACGCTCGTCACCCCTACCGCGCCGAGCGCCAGGAACGGCAGGGTCAGCGCGTCATCGCCCGAATGGATGATGAAATCGTGGCCGCAGGCGAGACGCAGTTCGGTCACCCGTTCGGATCGCCCGCCGGCTTCCTTGATGCCGATGACGTTGAAGAACTTGCGGGCGATCCTGGCCGCCGTATCCGGCGCGATCTCGACACCGCAACGCCCCGGAACGGAATAGAGCATGATCGGCAGCCGGGTTGCCCCAGCCACCGCCGCATAATGCTCGATGAGGCCGGCCTGCGACGGCTTGTTGTAGTAGGGGGTGACGACCAAACAGCCGTCGGCGCCGCACTCCTCGGCTAATCCGGTCATCTCGACCGCCTTCTCGGTGCTGTTCGACCCGGTGCCGGCCAGCACGAAGGCCCGGCCGTCGGCGAGCGCCACGGTCCGGCGGATGATCTCGGCCGTCTCGGCCTTGCTCAGGGTGGCAGCCTCGCCGGTAGTGCCCACCGGCACCAGGCCGGCGACGCCGGCGGCCAATTGATCCCTGACCAGCGCTTCGTAGGCTTCGAAATCGACTTCGCCGCCGGCGAACGGGGTGATCAGCGCGGTGAAAACGCCCGAAAAACGTTCTTCAAGTGTCATGATGGACTCCTTCGCCCTCGGCCGGGGTGCCGATCTCGGCGAGCCCGTAAAGGCCCGGCCTGCAGCCGATCGCCCAGCGGGCGGCGGCAAGTGCCCCTTCGGCGTAGGACGCCAGCGAATGGACGGTGTAGCGGACCTCGATTGCCGCCGGCCCGAAGTCGATCATGACCGCGTTGACGCCGACCGTTTCACCCTCGCGGACCACATCGATGGGAATGTCCGCGGCCGCGCGGCCGCTGGCCTCGGCGACGGCATCGGCCAGCAGCGCCGAGGTGCCGCTCGGCTCCTTTTTCTTGCGGGCGTGATAGATCTCGGAAATGCGGGCCGCCGCGTCCGGTTCGGCCGCAGCCAGCGCCGAGGCGAGCCGCAGGAAGGCGGGGAAGCCGCGTCCGAAGTTGGCGCCCAGCACGATGGGCCGGCGATGAGCGGCGGCTGCGATCGTCGCCGACTGGGACGAATCGAACCCGGTGGTGCCGATCACCACAGGAATGCCGCCGTTGCTATCGGCGTTCAACAGTTCCAGGGTCGCCGCCGGCCGCGAGAAATCGACGACTACGTCGCAGGCGGCGAACGGCAGCTTGTCGAGCGGCCCGTAGACGACGCCGCTTCCGGGAATCGGCTTGCCGATGACCGGCGATGCGGCCGAAACCGCAGCCGCCGCCAAGCTCAGGTCAGGCGCCGCCAGAACCGCCTCGACGACAAGCTTGCCGACCCGGCCGCTGGCGCCGAAGACGCCGATTTTCAGGGGGGGCTGCCCGCTCATTCGATCACCACCTTCGTCTCGCTCATCTCGCGAAGGGCAATGCGTACGCCCTCGCGGCCGAGCCCGCTTTGCTTGACGCCCCCGAAGGGAACGTGTTCGGCCCGGAAATCGGGCCCCTCGTTGATCATCACGCCTCCCACCTGAAGATCCCGCGAAACCCGGCGTACAAGCGCGTAATCGTTGGTGAAAAGGCCGGCCTGAAGGCCGTAGAGCCCAGCATTGACCTCGGCGATGACGGCCCCGACGTCGGCAAAGCCGCGGATGGAAACGACCGGGCCGAAGGTTTCCTCGGCGATCAGCGGGGCATCGATCGGCACCTCGTCGATGATGGTGGGCGCGATCAGGGTGCCGCGGCGCTCGCCCCCCCAGGCCAACCGTGCGCCCCGGCCAACCGCATCGGCGATGCGACCGGCCACGCGCCCGGCGGCTTCCTCGTCGATCACGGGGCCCATGTCGGTGGCCTCGTCCAAGGGATCGCCGGTGCGAATCGCCGCCGCCCGGGCCAGCAGGCGCGCCGTCACTTCGCCTCGGATCTCGTCGTGCAGGTACAGGCGCTTTACCGCGGCGCAGCTTTGGCCGGCCAGTTCGAAGCGATGGGCGATCACCGTCTCGACGGCCTTGTCCAGGTCGGCGTCGGGCATGACGATCAGCGGGTCGTTGCCACCCAGTTCCATCAGGCAGCGGATCAGGCCGCTTGCCGCCTTCAGCGCCCGGCCGGCCTGGGGGCTGCCGGTGAAGCTGAGGATGTCGATGGGGGCTCCGGCCAGGGCCAACGCCGCCTCGGCATGTCCGTGGACAACCTGGAAAAGGCCTGCCGGAAAGCCGCAGCCGAGGGCCAGGGCCTGCAACCGCACGGCCGCCAACGGGGCCTTCGGCGACGGTTTGGCGACGACGGCGTTGCCGGCGCCCAGGGCCGGACCCAGCTTGTGGCACAATAGGTTGAGCGGATAGTTGAACGGCGTGATGGCGGCGACGACACCGACCGGCTCGTAGGTCACGGTCGCCGTGCGGCTCTTGACGCCCTCGATCACCGCGCAGTTGAGAACCTCGCCGTCGAGGAACGTCGCCGCGTCGCCCGCCAACTTGAGGGTGTTCTGCGCGCGCGCCGTTTCGCGGCGGGCCTCGCCGATGGTCTTTCCTGTTTCCAGGCAGATGCAGCGGGCCATTGCCTCGGCTTCCCCGGCGATGGCGTCGGCAAGCCGGTAGAGCATGGCCCGGCGCTCCCCGGGCGTCGAAGCACGGAATTCTCCCCACGCGGCGCGCGCCCGATAGACCGCCGCAACGATATCGCCTTCGTCGCTGGGCATCACGCTTCCCACCGGCCGGCCGTCAAAGGGGCTGGTCACCGAGATGCGTTCGGGCGATGTCCGGATGCCGACGCTGTTTTGCCTTGCCCTCGTCATGGTCATGCCCTTTCCGGTCAAGTCGGTGGAACGGAAGACGCCGCGCCCTCCGCGCCGGCATCGTCAAGAAAGGCGGTGATCGGTGTCGGGCGGACCGGCCAGCGTTCGCCCACCAGGCTTTTCGCGGGGTAGGGGACTCCCTCGCGGTCGCCGAGGAAGCGCCGCACCGACCGCTCGCACAGCCGGCCCTGGCATTCGCCCATGCAGAACCGTCCGACCAGCTTGATCTCCTTCGGCGAGGGAACCCGCGGGTCGAGAACGGCGCGCAGATCTCCCACGGTCCGGTTCTCACACCGACAGAGGACCAAGTGGTCTGGCCATGTCGCCGGCGCCGGCCATTCGGTGGCAAATAGGCTGGTCACCGCCCGCTGAATGCGGCGATGGCGGCTGAGTATCCGTTCCCACTTCGCGGCCCGGCCGGCAGCATCGGGTGCGGT
The DNA here is from genome assembly GCA_014859895.1 of Rhodospirillales bacterium. Taxonomy (GTDB): domain Bacteria; phylum Pseudomonadota; class Alphaproteobacteria; order Rhodospirillales; family Shumkoniaceae; genus Shumkonia. The sequence continues at coordinate 35,278 of JACZKS010000090.1, read as the reverse complement.
CCGCCCCATCTCGCTCAGCAGGGCGAGGGCGGCGAGGCGGCCGCCGGCGATGGCGGCGCGGCCGCCCAGCACTTCGCGGCAGTCGCCGGCGTACTGGATGCGCACCCCGCTGGCATGGAGGCCGGCCCGGGGAAGGCCGTGATCGTTTGGCGCCAGACCGTCGTGGAGAGCCACCAGACCGGCGTCGAGGTGCTGAATGGTTGGATCGGCGCCGGCGCGGAAGGCAACATCGAGGGCGCCGGGGGCGCCGTCGACGGACACCACCCGGGCGCCCATGCGATAGGGAACGCCGCAGGCGCGCAAAATCGCCTGATAGCGCAGAGCCTCCCACAGGTATTCCGGCCCTTCCAACAGGCCGAGCCCGGCCGGATGGACGCGAAACGGCCGCCCTGCCTCGAGAACGGCGACGGGTGAATGGCCGGCCCGCGCCATCTGGGCGGCGAGCGCCAGCAAAAGGGGGCCGGAGCCGGCCAGCACGACGCGCTTGGCGGGCAGCGGAACGCCGCCCTTGACCAGGAGCTGCAGGCCGCCGGCCATCATGACCCCCGGCAGCTGCCAGCCGGGAACGGGCGGCACCTGTTCGACCGCCCCCAGGGCAAAGACGGCGCGCGGCGCCCGCAGGACGCTGACGGCGTTGCGCGCCATGTCGCGCACCAGGAATTTGCCCTCACCATCGAGGCCGACGAAAGCCGTCCGCAGCCGGACGGTGATCCGTCCGCCCAGTCCGTCCATTTCGGCGGCCAGGCGCCGCCACCGCCGCGATGGAGCGACCCGCGGCGAGGCGCCGCCATCGCCCTCGTGACGGTGGACCGGCCCGCCCAATGCGCCATCCTGATGGACGAGCAGCACCGAGCATCCGGCCGCGGCCAGTTCGCAGGCGGCGGCGACACCGGCCGGACCGCCGCCAAAGACCAGGGCGTCGGGGCTATTCATCGCCATTCTCCCGACCGCCGGCAACATCCATCCCGGCAACTACCGGCGTCAGACAGGCCTCGACCCGCCCCAGCCCCTTGACCTCGACGACGCAATTCTGGCAGGCCCCGCTGCCGCAGAAATAGCGGCTCCGCTTGGTTCCAACCCCGGCGCCGAGGTCGATCACGCCGGCCCGCACCAGCGCCATGGCGATGGTATCGCCGTCGACGACGGCCACCGGCAAGCCGTTCCACAGGAATGTGGGTGGGGTCGCGCTCATGCCGCCCGCTCTCCCCGGAGAAAGCGCCGAGGGGCCAGCGGCGAAAGGTCCTCGCCGACGGACTCGCCGGCGATCAGGCGATGGATGATGCGCCCGACCTGTGGCCCCAGGCCGATGCCGTCGCCTTCGAAGCCTGTGGCCAGCCACAGCCCGCCGATCGTCGGGTGGGGCCCAAGGATGGGCAGGCCGTCGCTCACCGCCGCGCGAATGCCGGCGAAGGCTCGTAGCAGGCGGCCTTCGCCAACCGGCGGATAGATCTTCACTGCCTCGCGCAGGATGCCAGCCAGAGCCTGATAGTCGACGGCGGTTTCCGCCCTGCCATCCTCGCGGGTGGCGCCGATCAGCATCTGGCCGGTATCCAGCGGCGCGATCACCGTTCCCAGGCGATAGCGGCTCCAGGTTTCCGATTCTGGGCCGCTGGATTTCTGACTGCCCTTCGACAGCAGATAGCGGGCCGAGATGAGCGAGCCGGAAAGGGGAAGGGCGGTGCGCCGCTCGGTGACGGCCAGTTGGCCCTTGCGCGGCCGGATGGTGAGGTCGAGGCCGAGGTCTTCGGCCAGCCGCTCCGAGCCAAGGCCCGCGGCGAGGACCACCGTATCGGCGAGGTAGTCTCCCTTCTCGGTGGCGACGCCGGCGACCCGGCCGCCGTTGACGAGAATGCGCCGCACCGGCGTCGCACGGAGCAGGTTCGCCCGGCTGTGGCGCAGCAGGTCATCCACCACCATGTAGCCGACGGCGTGCCCTTCGTCCGGCGCGGCCACGCCCGCCACGACCCGCTCGGACAACCCGGGAACCAGGCGGCGCATGTCGTCGCCGGTTTGCCGCTCGGCGGCGACGCCGGCCGCGCGCAACGCCTCGGCGTGACGCTCCAGAACTTCGGCCTCCTCCGTCGTCGTCGCCACCAGGTAGGTCGGACGCTGATGAAAGGACTTGACGATGCCCGCCGCCGTCAGGCTGCGATAGGTTTCCAGACCGGCAGTCGCCAGGCGCATCATCAGGCCGGGCTTCTTGGTGGCCACCGACACCGCGGCGTCGCAGGCTCCCGTAGTTCCCCCGCATGGATGCGTCTCGTCGAGGGTCAGGACGCGGGCCCCCGTTTCACCGATGAAATAGGATGACGCGACGCCGACGATTCCGGCGCCGATGACGATGACATCCCACGCATCATTGGTTGTTTTCATTAGGTGCGGCGCAAAATCCGGTTAAAGATCACGAAAGGATTGTTCGCCCGCACATGAGGGCAAGTCGATACAAAGAACAGAGGCGGAATTAGCGGAAATTTTGTAATCGTACGCGGTTCGGTGTGAAGTGGGGTGGAGTCGAACAGGAATGGCCAGCGTCAGTCTCAACCACCTACAGACGTTCTACCTCGTGGCGAAACACGGGTCCTATTCGGCGGCGGCCCGCCTGCTCAACATTTCCTACCAGTCGGCAGCCAATCACATCCGCCGGCTGGAACAGGTATTTCGCGAGGATCTGGTCGTTTCCGAACGGGGCAGCCGCGCCGTCCTGTTGACGCCGCGCGGCCAATCGCTGTTCCGGCTGCTGGAACCGGAACTCGACATCATGTTCAACCGTCTGTCCGAAGTGATCAGCATGCAGCGCCCGCTGCTGCGCATCGGCATGCCTCAGGCGGTCTTATTCTACCTGTTTCCGCACGCGCTGACGGCCTTCCAGAAGGCCTATCCCGACGTCCACCTGCTGACCTTCGAGCGCGATACCGTGCTGGCCGACCTCTTGACCAGCGGCAACCTGGACGTGGCCATCACCGAGCGCTTCTTCGGCGAGCCGCTGATTTCGCAGCGGGTGATCGGGGAATTCGGTTTGAGCCTGGTGTTTCCCGACAACTGGCCCAAGCCGGCCCGGCTGGCGGACGTTCCGGCCTGGGCCATCGAGCGCCCCTTCGTTTCCTATGAACCGGGCCAGGTTCTGCGCAACCTGTCTCTCGACTATCTGTCCGTCGACGGCCGGACGCCCGAGGTGGTGATGTCGGTTTCCAGCACCTCATGCGTCAAGCGCTTCATCAGCAACGGCACGGGCTTTTCGGTGGTGCCGTCATGGAGCCTGGAAAACTCGGACCAAGGCATGCTGGCGATACCCTTGACCGACATGCCGCCGGTCAAGCTTTACTTCTGCCAGGCCCAGTTCCTGGTCGAGAACGTCTACGTAAAGGCGCTGTTCCAAGCCTGCGAGACCATGCTCGGCGCCACCGACAGGGCGTGATCTCGGATCATTTTTCGAGCGCCTGCGATCTGCCGGCCCACAGGCGCCACAGGATCGGGATCAGGACCAGTCCGCCGAGAGCGGCTCCCGTGATGGCAAGGCGCCCGGGATCTCCGGAAGCCAGTTCACCGCCGAAGTGGGCCAGCAGGAAACTCGCGGGAAGGATGCCGGCCAGCGTCGCCGCCGCGAAACGCCAAGCCTTCAGCGGGGTCATTCCCGCCGCGTAGCTGACTAGGTCGAAAGACAGAAAGGGCAGCAGACGGCTCACGAAGACGATCCCCATCATCGCCCATTGCGAACCCAGCAGCGAGAAGGACAGCCGGTCGCCCAGCCATCGGCGGAGGAATGCGTAGCCGAGCAGCCGGGCGAGGGCGAAGGCGACGAGGGCGCCGATCTCGGCACCGGTGGCGACGTAGAGGGTCCCCCATGTGTGCCCGTAGAGGGCGCCGGCGGCCAGCGCGATGGGGGCGCTGGGAATGGGCGTTACGACGACGGCCACGACCATGAGGACGACGATGGTCACGGGTCCCCACGTTCCCAGCGCGTGGACCCGTTCCATCAGACGCGCGGGATCGGCCAATTCGTCGAGCAGCCCGGTTTCCCGAAGGCCCCAGTAAGCGCCGCCGACGATGGCCAGGATGACAAGACCGAAACCCGCCGATCCGAGGGGGCTGCCCAGGCGCCAACGGGAAGGGGGACGGCTTTCATGGAGGGCATCGGGCATGGCGCATCCTTGGCGGGTGACGTCGGGATCAAGCGGCAAGACGGTCATCCCGCACCATCCCCCTCCCATGTTGCGTCGATTCCACCAATCATCAAGCCTGGAAACAGCCGCGAGAGGTAACCCACCTTCCGGTTACGGAATCTGCCATTCCAAGATCCTCTCGGGCACGTCGTAAATGCCCTTGAGCACCAGCCGGAACGATTTCGTCTCAAGGTCCAGGGTCGGGAACGAGAGGGTTCCCGAGGCATGGTGGCCGCCCGGCGGCGGGCCGTCCCACGCCGTCGCCGCATGGACGGTGCCGCGATCGTCGATAAGGGTGGCGGCCTGGGCGAGATCGGCGTCCAGGGAACCCGCATGGGTATCCAAAACGATCGAGAAGCGGACGGGCTTGCCGAGCGTCAGCTTGATCGGCTCCGCCTTCACGGTGAGGCCGTTTGCCGTGTTTTCCTGGGCCGGCAGGTCGAGTGGACGGACGGTATCGGCGGCGACGGCTTGGCCGCCCGCCCCGGCGTCGATCACGTTGAACGACCAGCCAACGGCGACGAGGCCGATGACGGCCATGGCCACCAGCGCCCTTTTCAGGTCGAGCGTCAGGAGCGCCTTGACGGGGCCTTGGGCTGGTCCCAGGCCGTGTTTCTGCATGATTCGGAACATGAAGAGGATTCCCAGGAGGTTGGAAAAAACGCCGAGCACCAGGAACGGCGTCTGGTATTGCACCAGGAACACCGCCGCCGCCGAGGCCCCGAGGAAGGGTAGGACGTCGGTGACCCGGTGCGCGCAACAGGCGAGCATGGCGAACGTGGACACGCCGCCCGAGGCGGCGACGCCCGCCGCCGCCTGGGCCTGGCGCTGGCGCAACTGTTCGCGGATATGGACATGCAACGCGATCTGGGTGCCGAAACCGGCCGCCAGCAGGATGATCCAGTACCACATGCGGACAAACTGGACCCAAGCGTAAGCGAGGGATTCGGCAAGCGCGGTGATGGTGAAAAAGAGGGCGAACATGGCCACCGCCCCCAGCAATCCGATCACGACAGCCTTCGATTTCATGTCACGTCATCCTTTCGGAAACGTCGTGCGAGATCCCGGCGGCGCATGCCGTAGATGGCAACCGAAGCCGTTACCGCCAAGCCCGGGTTCCCTCATGGGCGATCGCTCGTCTTGCCGGGCATGCCACCTTTGCCCATCATGCCTTGGCCGCCCATCGCCGGAGATGTCGCCGCGCCGGCCGGTGGCTGACCGCTCGGAACCTCGCTTTGTTGCTGGGCGATGCCGAGTTTGTCGAGCGTCGCCTTGTCCGGCTCGCCAGTGACGGGCAGGTGATGCTGCGACTGGTACTGGCGAATGGCGGCGCGGGTGTCGTCGCCCAAAATGCCGTCGGTCTTTACCGCGATGCCTTGCTTGTTCAACGCTTCTTGCAAGGCCTTCACGGAAAGAGATGAGACTGCCGAAGGCGCTGTGGTTTGCGCAAAGGCGGTGGAATTCGATGCGCCGCCGGCCAGCGTGACCGTCACGGCCAGGACCGCCGCAGCGCGCGCCAAGTTTTTCAAAAGTGGTTTCATTTCATCAATCCTTCCAGACTCTCCAGGGTTCTCGCGGGTTCCGATTTCGATAGGGCCATTCAACCGCCGACCTGTAACAGGGCTTTGTCGGCACGGCGGTTTTTCGTCACAAAGTTTGCCGGTGCGGCGGCCTGCCAAACTCTGTCACACTTTTTCCGCCGGCCGGCGGCGATCCCGAGGCTGGGTTTCGGCAGTCTTCGAGCGGGCCGTGAAAAGCAGAAGCAGGCCGGCGAGTATCATCGGAGCCGACAGCCACTGGCCCATCGTGCTTCCCCAGGCCAGGAAACCGATCTGAACATCGGGCTGGCGGAAGATCTCGACGACAAGACGGGACGCTGCGTAGCCGATCAAGAAAACCCCGGTAAGAACGCCAGGGCGCTCCCGGATCTTCCGGCGCTGGGCGAGCACCAGCAGCAGCACGAACAGCAGCGCGCCTTCGAGCAACGCCTCGTAGAGTTGGCTGGGATGCCGGGGCAGCGGTCCGCCGTGCGGGAAAACCACTCCCCACGGCGCGTCGGTGACGCGGCCGAAAAGCTCCCCATTGACAAAGTTCGCCAAGCGTCCGAGGAAAAGCCCGATGGGGGCGGCGGCGGCGACCAAATCGCCGAAGACGAGCAGGGGTATTCCCCGCCGACGACAGAAAATCAGCGTCGCCGCAATCACTCCCAAAAGACCGCCGTGGAAGGACATGCCTCCCTTCCAGACCTCGATGACGGAAAGCGGGTTCGCAAGAAAATAGTCGCCGTTGTAAAAGAGGACATAACCGAGACGGCCGCCGAGAATGACGCCGAGGGTGGCCCAGACGAGGAAGTCGTCGATATCTCGGGCGTCCAGTCTTGCCGGCGGCCGTTTGGCGAGTAGGCGGATATAGCACCAACCGGGCACCAGACCCGCGACGTAAGCCAGCGAATACCAGCGGATCATGAGCGGCCCGAACTGCACGAGGACCGGATCGATGTTGGGAAAGGCAATGGCGAAGGTCATGGTTTCGAGACCGGGCATGGGTTAAGTGGGAGGAGGGTGGCGTGCGCGTAAGCGGGAAGGGTCGCGTTCATTGTCCCTCTCCGGGCCGCGCGGATACGACATCGACGGCGATTTCGACACGCACGTCGCCTTCGTCCGGGTCGTTGCTGGCGATGAAGACGTAGCGCTTGATCGGCCCCATATCTTCGGCGTGGGCATTGGAATCGTAGGTGACGCGCAGCACTCCCTGGCCGCCGGCCGGGATCGTCGTCGGTTCCATGACGGCCGTCGTACAGCCGCAAGACGTGCTGACGGACTGCACGTCAAGCGGCGCCTTCCCCGTGTTGCGCACGATCAGGCTTGCCGAGGCGGCCTGCCCCTTTTGGATCGAGCCCATGTCGTGGCGTTCAACGACGTCGATGTCGGGTGCGCCACCGCCGCACGCCGAGAGGAAGCCGATGGCGAGCACGGCAACGACGGACAGGATACGCCCCATGGGATGGCTCCGCGTCAGAACGAGGCGACCGAGGCGCGCACCCAGATCTCGGCTTTCGGGGTGCCGCGGTCGTTGCTTTCGATGATCAGGCCGCGCTGCACGCTCTGTCCGCGGGTGTCGTGGAAGCCGGCGTCGAAGCGGATCTTCGCCAGCGCCACCTTGCCCGGCGGAATGACCCGTGCCGAGATGTCGGCGACGGTGCAGCCGCACGTGGTGTAGGCCCGCGCAATGGTCAGTGGTGCCTGGCCGGCGTTGCGGATCACGAAAGTTTGGGTGACCACGTCCTTCGCGCCGATGGTGCCGAAGCTGTGGGACGATCGCGGGATCTCGATGCGCGGCTGTGGCTGGCCGGCCGGCAGGAAGCGGATGCGCGGCCCGCCCTCCATTTCGTGGACGGCCCGGAAGGACTGTTCGCGCACGACGTCTTCTTGCGCATAGCCGGCGTCGGAACCGTCGGCGAATCCGACGTAGGCGCCCACACCGATGGCCGCGGCGGCAACAAGAACCAGGAACCCGGTCCGGCGCTTTTTACGACGGGCAGCATCGGCCTTTTTCGGGAGCGTTTTCTGGGTCTCAGGCATTGGCTATTCCTCCTAGTCGATTATCCAGGCCAGCATCGCGATGCCGAGGCCGATCATCGCGAGGCCGTACCACAGGCGGATTTGAAGGGAATGGGTGCGTTCCCACTGGGCCCAGGTCTTGGCCGTCGCCCGGTTGCCGGCGGCCAGCAGGATGGCGACCAGCGGCACCACGAACATGACGTTGTAAAGCGCCAGGTACCCCACACCCCAGGCCATCGTGGTCTTGGCGTTCAAGAGCGTGATGATGGAAACGTAGATGCCGCCCGAGCATGGAAAGGTGCAGAGCCCAACCAGCAGGCCGGCGCCAATGGTGGCAGGCAGAGTGGCGCGGCCGACCAGTTCGCGGGTACGGGCATGGGCGAAGGCCGGCATGTGCAGGCGGACGGGGAAACTCGGGAAGGTGTATTCCGCGAGGTTGACGGCGCCCAGCGCGATCAGCAGCCAGGATCCGGCCCGGGCCACGAAGTGGGGATCGTCGGAGAACTGAACGGTTCCCAGAATCCCCAGGCCGATGGCGAAATAGACCAGGAAGATCATGCCGATGTAGACGAATCCCAGCTTAAGGATACGGCCGCGCGATTGGCGCAGGGTGAACAGGAAGGCTACCAGCAGAAGGATCACCGCAAACGCGCAGGGGTTGACCGAGTCGACCAGTCCGGTGACGACGACGGCCGGCAGCAGCTGGGCGAGGTTCGCCTGGCCGACCGGCGGCGGTCCCTGCGCGACGAGAGCCAGGGCAAGCGCGGTCTCGAACGGGGTGTCGATGGCAAAGGTCTGCACGCCGCCCCGCCAGGCCCACAGGCGGTATTCGGTGGGATCTCCATGCATGGCCGGCTGCCAGAGGACGAGGCGGTCGGGCCGGGCGGGAGACGCGACGGCGGCGCGGATCAGATCGGCGGGGACATGACCGAGGATGACAAGGTCGCCCCGCTCGGTCGGCACGAAGGCGTAGAGGGAATCGGCGACGGAGCGGGGCAGGCCGATGCCGTCGGCGATCTCGAGAAGCCGGCGGCGCTCGTCGGGAACGGTGTAGTCGTGAATCTCCGGCGACGGCGCCAAATCCTGCGATTGGAGGGCCGGCACCAGCACCTGCTTGGTGTAAGGCCAGCAGTCGGCGCAGCCGGCGCTGAAGAAGATGTGCGTGCCGGCCAGATCGGCAGCCATTCCCATCCGCGCAAACAGCGCCACGCTCAGTGCCATCAGGAGGCCGACGAGCAGCCGCAAATTGCGTTTCCTTACCAATGCTTTCTTGTCCCTGCTGTCCAACGGCGGTATCGCTGCCTGATTGGAGCGAGGTCTCTTCGTTTGATGCGGTTATCTTTCGGAAAAACGCGTTTTCAAGCCCTAGGGAAAAAATTGTCGCCAGACGATGGCAAAGGTCATGGCGTGTTCAGTCCTAACTTGATGCCCGGCGCGCAGCCATCCGGCGTGACATCGAAAGCCATAGAGTCGTCGCTCCTGCAACAAGCAGAAAAGGAACGGCGAAATAATTCACGACCACCCAGTCGAAATAACTGAGGAGCGCGCCCGACAACAGCGAGGCAGCGGCGGCGGAGCCGAACACCAGGAAATCATTCGCGGCTTGGACTTTGGCTCTCTCCACCGGCAGATAGGCTTCGGTCAAGAGAGCGGAAGCGCCGATGAAGGTGAAGTTCCACCCCAGACCGAGCGCCGCCAACCCCAGCCAAAACCGGCTGACACTGACGCCGCCAAGGGCGGCGACGACGCATATCCCGAGCACGACCGTGCCGACCAACATGACATTGAGCGCGCCGAACCGCTTGATGAGGTTGCCGGTGACAAAGGCGGGAGCGAACATGGCGAGCGTGTGCCACTGAATGACGAACGCGGTACGATCGAGACTGTGGCCATAGGCGGCCATCGCCAACGGCGTCGCCGTCATCATCAGAACCGTCACGCCGTATCCGACCATGCCGACAAGGGCGGCTACGGCAAATGCCGGCTGTCGCATGATCTGCGTTAATGGTCGGCCGGGTTTCTCGTGGTCCACAAGAGGCGGGCGGGCGCTATCGAAAAGCAGAAGCAGCGCGGCCGCGGCGAATGCCAATGCCACGACGAGCAAATAGGAGCCGAGATACCGATTGGGCGCGACCAGATCGCTCGAAGACATCACGAGCTCCGGGCCCACAAACGCGGCAACGACCCCTCCCGCAACCACCAGGGAAATTGCCTTGCTCTTGAAATCGGGACTGGCCACATCGGCGGCGGCAAATCGGAAGTATTGGGCGACGCCGCCATAGATGCCGATCTGGAAGGCGCCAAAGATGAAGAGGGGAAAGCTTTGCATGACGATGGCTGCGGCCGCAGTTGCCGCACCAGTCGCGCCGCAAAGCGCGCCGACGACGAAGCCCATCCGCCGGCCGTATCTTTTCATGAACAGAGAAGCCGGAATGATCGTCACCGCGGCGGCGATCACCACTGCCGACACGGGCACAGTCGCAAGTGCCTTGTTCTCCGCCAAGGAGAAGCCGATCAGGCCGTTGAGAATGACGAGCATCGTCGCACTGGTCATGAACAGCGCCTGCGCAGCCACGAGTATCGCCACGTTCTTTGTCTCTCGACCGAGGGGCATCACGAGGGAAGTGAAGCCGCGATCAGAAATGTTCCGGAGATCGCCGGAAGAAGGATATCGATCATGTTCTTTCCTCACCGGGTTCACCTGTACTGTCGCGCGATGCCGCCGAGCCGCGGGATGAAGGCTGGCACATTCCTCGCGTAACGGGCGTACTCCTCTCCGAAATCCCGCAGGGCTTCCCGTTCTTCCCGCTTGGCCAAACGGACGTACATGGCGACTAGGATCGGGAACATGATCAGGGTGAGTAGGGTCGGCCACAGCATCAGGAAGCCAGCCATCATGCTGATAAAAGCCACATACTGCGGGTGTCGTACGCAGACGTAAGGTCCTGTCATGGCGAGGGTATGGCCCCGTTGCGCCGCCAAAAGAATCCGCCAGGCCTTTGCCAGCAGCACGAAACCGATAGCGATCAGGATATTGCTGAGCACGTGGAGGAAGTCGAAGTGGGGGTCTCCTTCCGTCCTGAACAGCGTCGACCAAAGGTGGCCCGTATTATGGGAAAGGAGATCCGCCTCGGGATAGCGGCTTTGCAGCCACCCCGACAACAGATAGATGGTCAGTGGGAAGCCGTACATCTCGGCAAAAAGCGCCACGACGAAGGCGCTGAACGTCCCGAAGGTCCGCCAATCGCGTGCGGATTGCGGCTTGAAGAAGCTGGACGCGAACAGGAGGAAAATTCCGGCATTGAGGACGACAAGGGTCCACAACCCATAGGCGGGAAGAGTCTCGGTCATTGTTGTCCTTCCTCCTTTTGGTCTGCTCCCCCGGATACTTGGAAACCGTATGCAGTCGCTGCCTTGCCCAGGGGTGTCCATTCTCCATAAGCGCACGCTTCCCGCCGGTCGGGCGGCGCCAGGCCAACCGGCGGGGCCGGCTCCGACCACGGTTGTGGTCGTGACTCATCTCTCCTTCGTCTTTACGGCCGGAAATGATCCCCGGGGAAATTGGGCATCACTATGGGGCGGTCGTGGGGCCGTTTTTTGTTAACCGCAGCAGTGTCCGTGCCCATGCCCCGAGTGTTTTTTTGTCGTCCGGCTTCTCGGCGTGAACGTACGCCGTGGGGGTCTTGGCGAAGGATTCGCGGCAATGGGCGGAACAGAAGTAGTAGGTCTTGCCGCCGAACGTTTCTTGGACCGCGGCTCGGGAGCTGTCGACCTCCATTCCGCAGACGGGGTCAATGTGCTTCGTCATCGTACGTACTCCTTTTCCTGGTAAGACATGCCACTCGCCGCTGCGATCTCTTCGCCATGTACGGACGGCGAAAACCAGCGATCCGTTACGGCGCAGAATGACGCGTGGAAATGGCTTTTCCTTGAACGCCGTCGGCGGTCTTTTCGGGTTGCGGCGTTTTCTCATCATGGTCGTGACCGTGATTGCCCATACCCCCTCCGCAGCATCCGCCACCATGTCCTGCGTGAGGTTGTGCGGCGCCCTGGCGGCCACGAGAACCGTGGCCATGGCCGAACATGTGAAAGCCGACCATGCCGAGTGCCAATAGCAGCCAAACCCAATTGCTGGATATCCATTCCATTTTTCAGTTTCCAGTCCCAAAGTCGGTTTCAAGTGCCGTCCGTCATGACCGCGGGCGGCGGGAATCGTTAGGCTCGGTGTCAGAGGCCTCGCCCCGGCGGGACACGGAATGGTCGTGGCCGCCGTGGGAAGGTTTGTCGCCGCCGTGGCCGTGGCCGCCGTGCATGAAGAAGTGCATCAGCAGGCAGGCGGCAAGCGGCAGGTAGATGAGCGCGTCGACGACATGCTCCTGGTGGTTCGTCCAGAGCGAGTATCCGCCGACCCCCACGATGGCGAGCACGATCAGCCCTGTCGGCGACGCGACCAGGTCGCGCAACGCCATGTCTTTGCCTAATACCCTCATGTGCGTTTTTCCTATGGCTTGGTGTTTGCTTGGATGGAACCGCCTTTTCCCGGGTGCCTAGATTTCCAGGCGCCAGGAAACATTCTCGGCATCCCGCCGGACCTCGATCTGCGAGGTGAGGTGCCGGCCAAACGGATCATCGAATTGGCGGACGTGACGCACCGCCCAGGTTGTCAGGACGTAAAACACCCGTTGCGTGTCGTAGGTGCCGCAGATCAGGTCGTTCCTCATGGCGTCCAGTTCCGCCAACAGTTCGACGTGTTCGGCTCGGTGAGGGGCAAGCCCAGGAAACTCCACGCGTTCCATCAGGGTTTCCTCGCGTGTGAACTTGCGGGCGAGGAAGCGCCTGATATCCTCGATCTTGGGGCAGAAATCTCCGGCGCTCTCGCATGGGATGCCTCCCAGAAAATGCCGCTCCAGAAGAAATTCCAGGCATTCGTTGGTGCTGTCGATTTCACGAACGCCAGACGGATGGCTCTTCGCCCAATGCTTAGGCGGGGCGGTGGCATGGCTCCTTTGCTCGTGCTTTGGGATGTGCCGTGTCATGAGCGAGACCTCCAATTCAGCGTTTGTGCGAAGGCCTGTCTTTCCGCCAGTCGCGAACGAGGCCGACGGCAAATATCGCGGTTACGATAAGGAGGCCGACCCAAAGCAGTCCGTGGTATCCAATGGATGCCGATAGGCCCTCCATCCAACCACCGTTCATCATCGATCCATTCCACATTTTATGCCTCTTTACCCAACCGGGCCGGTTCGGCAGCGGGTGGGTTTGCCCGAGTTACAGCACGCGGCGGATCTCTCCGGTGTGACGGTCGGCGACGTATCGCTGGGTCAGCGTGCCACCCGGTCCGAGAACGTCGGCCATGGCGCTCCACTCGTCGATCCGGCGCACCGTGCCGAGGCGAAGCCCCTTGTCCGAGGTCTCGCCGATCTGGCCGTCGACGATACGGGCGGTCCGTTTCAGAAAACGTTCCATGATGACCCTCCAGGGTTCTCGCGGGGTTTCGATTTCGATGGGGCTATTCAACCGCCGACCTGTAACAGGACTTTGTCGGCACAGAGGTTTTTCGTCACAGAGTTTGCCGTTCGGGCGTCCTGTCAAACTCTGTCACAATTTTTTCCGCCGCCCATGGTCGGCGCCTTCTATATTGAAAAACGCCAAAGGCCCCCCAAGTGGAACAGCAGCCCTTTTGTAAAAAGGGCGACCGCCTGGGAGGCCGACAGAACAATTGTTGTCCTTCGGACGAGAGATGAGAACAGGCCATCCACGGTTATTGCGGGCGCTCAAGACCTGCCTCGCACCGTCGGCGACGGTGAGGAGTGCCGTGTCCGTTTTCGCCTTCGTTCTTACCCTCGCGGTGATCGGCCTGGCCTCGCCGGCAGGGGCGGGGGGTGGCAATCCCTGCGTATCCACAGTCGACCAACGCGCGGCCGAGGTCGTTGCGATTGCGCCGTGCCCGGCAGCCGGCGAGGAATCCGGCGGATTCCATGCCGGTGGGCACTGCTCGGCCCCCTGTGGGCCGCAGGTCGGCGCGGCCGCATCCCAGATCGCGCTTTGGCGCATTCAGCTCGCTATGAAACATGCCGTCGTCGTATCGGCTCCCGTGGCGCCGAGGACGGTTGCGCCCGATCCTTTCCCTCCGAGACTTTCCGCCCACGCCTGATCGCCGGTGAGCGCTCGATCAGCGGGCGCCCTGCCGTTGGTGCTTCCTTTTCAGGGACATCAGCTTGGTTATGGAAATGTTCGGAGAGTTCAATGCACATTGGTTTTCAAAGCAAGAAACCGCGGGCGGAAACCCGCGGCTCGGCGGCACTGCTGATCGCCGAACGGGAGTGGGATCTGGTACGGCGTTGGCGGGCGGAGGGAGATGCCCGGGCACTGAGCGAACTGATCACCGCGCACCGCCACCTCGTTCTCGGCGTCGCCAAACGCTTTCGTGGATTTGATCTGTCGTTCGACGACTTGATCCAGGAAGGCAATGCCGCCCTTGTCCATGCGGCGAACCGTTTCGATCCCGCGCGCGAAGTCCGGTTTTCGACCTACGCCATGTGGTGGGTTCGCGCCTCCATCCAGGACTACGTCCTCCACAACCGGTCCATAGTGCGGCGCATCACCGGCGGAGCCAACCGGTCGCTCTTCTTTAGCCTCCAACGATTGCGTTACGGTTGGCGGATCGACGGAAAGCTGAGCGGCGAGGAGCGCGAGCGAGCCGCTGTGGCGCTGGGCGTTTCCGTACGCGCCATCGAGGAGATGGAGGCCTTTCTCGGCGGTGCCGACGTTCCGGCCCTGGAGGAGCGCGATCCCGAAAGGATCAACGGGATCACCTTGATGGCCGAGGGCCCGTCGCCCGAGGAGCGTCTCTTCGAGGCGCGCGAACGACAGGACAGGCGGACCTGGCTGCAAACAGCCCTGAAGGGCCTGAACGAGCGCGAGCGGACGATCATCGTCGGGCGGCATCTCAGCGAATCTCCCCGCACACTCAGGGACCTGGGATTGCGGTTCGGCATCAGCGCCGAACGGGCCCGACAGATCGAAAGCGCCGCCCTGGCGAAACTCCGCGATTGGGCGGCCGTCAGGCCGCTCGACACGGTTGGCGCGGCAGCAGCCCTGGCGGGGGCGTGATGCCGCCGCTGCTGTTCGCGCGGCGGTCCGACCCGTCTGGCCGACGCCCATGACACGAGATCAAGAGAGGGTTGAACCCATGAACGAGACGACCAGAACCAAGGACCCGGTATGCGGCATGGACGTGGAACCCGCCACGGCGCGGCATGTCGTGGAGCATGGAGGCAAGACGTATGCGTTTTGCTCCGCGGGCTGCGCCGACAAATTCCGCCGGCACCCGGGACGCTACGTCGATAGCAGCGGCGCCGATGTCGGGGGACCGCACCACCACAATCACGAAAGCGGGGCGCACCACCATCATGGCCATGATGATGGCCACGTGAAGGAGGCGGCGACGAGCGGGCATACCGGGACGAAGTACGTTTGCCCGATGTGCGCCGGCGTCGAGAGCGACGAACCCGGCATCTGCCCCAAGTGCGGCATGTCGCTGCAACCCGCGACTCCGGTCGCCTCGACGCGCACGCGCTACACCTGCCCGATGCACCCCGAAATCGTCCAAGACGAGCCGGGGGCATGTCCGAAGTGCGGCATGGCCCTGGAGCCGATGACGGTTTCGGCAGCCGACCACGAACCGAATCCTGAACTCATCGATTTCAAGCGCCGTTTCTGGATCGGCGCCGGGCTTACCGTTCCGCTCCTGGTGCTGACGATGGGTCCGCTCGTGGGATTCGGCTTCGTTCGCGACATCCTGGGTGAGCGGGCGACGCTCTGGATCGAACTTGTCCTCGGCACGCCGATCATTCTGTGGGCCGGGTGGCCGTTCTTCGTGCGCGGCATTGCGTCCGTGATCAACCGCAGCCTGAACATGTTCACGCTGATCGGCATGGGCGTCGGCGCGGCGTATCTGTTCAGCGTGGCCGCCGTGCTCGCGCCGGGGATTTTTCCGGACGGATTTCGGGATGCCGAGGGCCATGTCGGAGTCTATTTCGAGGCCGGCGCGGTGATCGTCGTTCTGGTCCTGCTCGGCCAGGTCATGGAACTCGGCGCACGCGAGCGCACCGGTTCGGCGATCCGAGCGCTGCTCGACCTCGCCGCCAAGACCGCCCGCGTGATCCGCGAGGACGGGCGGGAAGAGGAGATCCCGCTTGAACATGTCCAGGTCGGCGACCGGCTGCGCGTGCGTCCGGGCGACAAGGTGCCGGTCGACGGCGTGGTGATCGAGGGCCGTTCCTCGATCGATGAATCGATGATTTCCGGCGAACCGGTCCCGGTCGAAAAAGTCGAGGGCGACAAGGTAACCGGCGCCACGATCAATGGCACCGGCAGCCTGGTGATGGAGGCAAGACGAGTCGGCGCGGATACCATGCTCAGCCAAATCGTCGAGATGGTCGCGAACGCGCAGCGCAGCCGGGCACCGATCCAGAAGCTTGCCGATTCGGTGGCCGGCATGTTCGTCCCGGCGGTGATCGGTATCGCCATCCTCGCCTTCATCGCCTGGGCGACCTGGGGACCGGCCCCGGCGTTTTCCTACGCGTTGGTATCGGCGGTTGCGGTGTTGATCATCGCCTGCCCGTGTGCGCTGGGGCTGGCGACGCCGATGTCGATCATGACGGCGACGGGCCGGGGCGCACAGGCGGGCGTGCTGATCAAGAACGCCGAGGCGCTGGAGCGCTTCGCCAAGGTCGATACGCTGATTGTCGACAAGACGGGGACGCTGACCGTTGGCAAGCCGAAGCTGGCCGCAGTGCTGCCCGAGGCCGGCCATGACGAAGATGAGGTGCTGCGCCTGGCGGCGAGTCTGGAGCGAGGCTCGGAGCATCCGCTCGCCGAAGCGATCGTCACCGGGGCAGAAGAACGTGGGATCGCCTTGGCCAAAGCGGAGGACTTCGAGGCGGTCACCGGCAAGGGCGTCAAGGGAACCGTCGACGGCAAGCGGGTGGCGCTCGGCAACGCGAAAATGATGGCCGATCTCGGGCTTGAGTCAAAGCGGCTTGGGGAAACCGCGGATGCGCGCCGCGACGAGGGTGAGACGGTGATGTTCGTCGTCCTCGATGACGAGATCGCCGGTCTGGTGAGCGTCGCCGATCCCGTGAAGGAGACGACGCCGGATGCCCTGAAAGCCCTGCATGCCCTGGGCTTCCGCATCGTCATGGCCACTGGCGACAACGAACGCACCGCCAAGGCGGTGGCGGGCAGGCTCGGCATTGACGAAATCCGCGCCGATGTGCTGCCCGAGGACAAGGCGCGCATCATCAAGGAGATGCAAGGTGAAGGACGCAAGGTCGCCATGGCCGGCGACGGCGTGAACGACGCCCCCGCGCTGGCCCAAGCCGATGTCGGCATTGCCATGGGCACGGGGGCCGATGTCGCCATCGAGAGCGCGGGGTTCACGCTGGTCAAGGGCGACCTCAACGGCATCGTACGCGCCCGAAGGCTTTCATTGGCGACGATGCGCAACATCAGGCAGAACCTGTTTTTCGCACTGGTCTACAACGCGGCCGGCGTTCCGGTGGCGGCGGGTATCCTCTATCCGTTCCTCGGCATTCTGATTTCGCCGATCTTCGCCGCCGCGGCCATGAGCTTGAGTTCGGTTTCGGTGATCGGCAATGCGCTCCGCCTGCGGCGGGTGCGGATCTGATCGGCCCAGTTGGAAACAAGAAAGCAAAGGATATAGCGATGCGTGATGTTCCCCTGTTTTCCCGGCGCCGGTTCCTGGCATCGGCCGCGGCGGTCGGCGTGGTCGGCATGGCCCCGCCGCTGACCTTTCCAGCTGGCCGTTCCGCCGTCGCAGCGGAGCCGGAGCCTACGGTACTCCGCGCGGCCACCCGAACCATTGAGGTCAACGGCAAGCCGGCCCGGGTCTTCGGGCTGCTTCAACCCGACGGCACGTCCGGACTGGTCCTTCCGGCCGGACGTTTCCGCGTCCGCCTGGAAAACCGGATCGACGCGCCGACGCTCGTCCACTGGCACGGCCTGAAGCCGCCTTACGGCCAGGATGGCGTGCCCGACCTGCCGCAGCCCGCGTTGGCGGTCGGCGGCAGCTACGACTACGACTTCCCGCTGGAAACGCCCGGCACGCACTGGATGCACGCCCATACGCTGCAGGAGCAGCAACTTCTGGCGGCGCCGTTGATCATCACCGAGGCCGGCGAGGACAAGGCGGACGAGCAGCCGGTGGTGGTGCTGTTTCACGACTTCAGCTTCAAGTCGCCGGAGGAACTGCTGGCCGGGTTGACTGGCGCGCCGGGCGCGGGCGCCATGGCGGGCCACGGCGGCATGTCGGGCATGATGGGCCACGCCATGCCAGGAATGGGCGGCGGGATGGCGATGGACATCAACGACATCGAGTACGACGCCTATCTCGCCAACGACCGCACGCTTGACGATCCCGAGGTGTTTCGGGTCGAACCCGGCGGCGTCGTGCGGCTGCGCCTGATCAACGGCGCCACGGCAACGGCCTTCTGGATCAACCTTGGCGAACTCGCGGGAGATGTCATCGCCGTCGACGGCAATCCGGTGGCGCCGGTCGCCGGGCAGATTTTTCCCCTCGCCATGGGCCAGCGCATCGATATCCGCATCCGACTGCCGCAAGGGCAGGGCGCGTGGACGATCCTGGCGCTGCGCGAAGGGGCGACGGAACGCACCGGTTTCATCCTGGCGACCCGCAATGGCGCTTTTGGGCGCGTCGCGCCGGCCGCCGAGGACCCGGCGCCACCCCTCGACCTCGCTCTGGAAGCCGGCCTGCGGGCGGCGCGGCCGCTAGCGGAAAGGGTGGTGGATCACCGCGACGCGGTCGTTCTCGGCGGCGGCATGGCGGGTTACGTGTGGACCCTCGATGGCCGCATCTGGGGAGCGCACCGGCCGCTTCCCGTCCGCGCCGGCGAACGGGTTGAGGTGACGATCCGCAACATGAGTATGATGGGCCACCCCATGCATCTTCACGGCCACCACTTCCAGGTGGTGGCGATCGACGGCCAGCGCCTGATGGGTGCTGTGCGCGACACCGTCTGGCTGCCGCCCATGCGCGAAGTGACAATTGCCTTCGACGCCGACAACGCCGGCCGCTGGCCGTTCCATTGCCACCACCTCTATCACATGGCGACCGGGATGATGACGGTGATTGAGTATGAAACTTAACGGACCATGTGGTCCATAAAGTCGGCTCGTGCCCGTGTCATCGCAGAACCCCTTCACGCGCAGGGGCGCAGGGGGATTTCAGTTTTGGAATGGGCGAGGGACGCACCCGGTCAGTGGCGCCACTCGGAAGCGAGTGGCAGGTCGCCCCCGACATTCACGTGCGCCGCGTCGCTCTCCGCGCGCAGCGTCTTCTCGGAAAACTGAAGGCTGAGATGCCGCCCGTCATCGGTCACCAATTTAAGATCCCTGCGGCCGAACAGATCCTTTAGGGCTTCCCAAGGCATACGGAGCTCGCCCGAACACATGACCTGGCCCGGCTTCATGAGGAAGCCGTCGAATTCATAGTCGGCGCGGGCCAGTGTTTCTTCGCCGCATGCCACAACGCCGGCGCCGCGCAGTCCACCAAGATAGTGCATGACCGATATCCTCCTTAAGAAAGACGGGGGAAAGTCGTCGAGATTCGGCAAACGGTGGCAGCCGTCATCCCTTCGTGCCCCATCCTTTTTTCTTCGGCGCGACGGCCGACGCCGACGGGCCTTTGCTGAACACGCTCGGAGCCGCTACGGGTTCCTTCTTCTTCTTCGGCTTCTTGATTTCCCGATTGCTGCGCTGCTGTCCCTTGCTCATGACGTTCTCCTCATACCGTTCCGATCCGCCCGCAGCGGCCGGTCGAGAAATGAAAGGCCCCGCGGCCTCGAAGAGGCGCGGGGCCCACAAGGCGCCAGGCGCCTCGTCAAGCAGATTGTAGCCGCACCACCCGTTCCAGGCCGTCAGTTCATCCGTGGTCGACCGGGAGGAGCGATGCGGGACGCCGGGCGAACCGCGGAGCTCCACGGTTCGCCCGGCGCTGCAATCAGGCCAGATCCTTCAGGTTGTCGGCCGCCATCTTGCCGCTCTTTTGGTCGGAGACGAGATCGAAGCTCAGCTTCTGACCTTCGCGCAGGTCGGAGAGACCGGCGCGCTCCACGGCGCTGATGTGAACGAAGGCGTCATTGCCGCCGTCATCCGGCGCGATGAAACCAAAACCCTTCTGGGCATTAAACCATTTCACGGTTCCCGTCGTCATAAGGAAACCCTTTCACAAATAGAGGTGGTGCCTGCCCGCACGCGCGGGCCGTCGAATTCGCATTTTTCGGGAAAGAAGAATATAGGCGCGGCACTGATGTTCTCAGTGCAAGGCCAAATCATCCGGCCGTCCATCGACGGGAGAGATATGGGGTGCGGCGGCGCATAAAGCAAGGATGCCGGCATTTTAACCTCAGAGGACCGTACCGCAGCGTGTGATACACTCCTTTTCCGGACGGCGTGCGGGTATTGTCTAAGCGAACAGGATCATCAGTTCATGGCCGTCGATCCGAACGAGGTGGCGAGGTTCAAGAACGCCCTGGCGAAACTCTCGCCCGCGGAGATCCGGCGCCGGTTGGACGGCAGCATCATCGTCCGGCCCTGGAAACGCAGCCTCGCGGAGGCGGAAGGCGGACGGAGAGACCGGGAGGGGCGCGCCGGCCAGGAGCGATCGCGCATCGATGCCGAGAACATAAGGCAGAGAGGGAAGGCCATCGCCAGACACGTATGGCTGCTTGTCGCCGCCGCCATCGTCGCTGCCGTCGCCCTGATCTGGAACCTGTTTCCGCGCTAACCCGCCATAATGTCTAAAGTTGGATGGCGGATATGGCGTAGAGTAATTAAAGCTTACTTTCGATCCAATAGGCTATGTAAAATATAGATGGCATCTACGGTTGTGCATCTATTTTATTAAGCCATATAATTATGTGCGACAAATTATTGACGCAATAATAAATGGAAATCACATGTCGTTTAAAGAATTGGCGGCCACGAAATTTGCTTTTACACGCGCAACGGCCAAACATATGATTGATATCAAGCCCTACGATGTCCCGACGGACGATCTGCCGGCCAAACACCCCAAAACAATCCCCGCCAAAGTCGCATCCGCGCCCCATTCGTAAGGGAGTGGAGATGAACTGGCTTCCCCTAAAGGTGGGCGTCAGGCTGCATGCCGCAATGCAAAAGCGCCGGAGTGACCCCAGGCGCATACGAGAGAGGAACCTCCAATGCCATCGCAAACCGGTAACGGCGGCCAAGGCGGCCCCTGGGATCGCGGGTCCGCGACCCAATCCGACATCGAGGAAATCGTTCGTCTGTTGCAGGCGAGACTGAAACAGCTCCTGCCGAAAGGCAGCCCGCGCGGGCTCATCCTTATCGCGGCCGTCGCGCTCGTCGGTCTGGGTGCATGGACGGCCTACTACACGGTGCCAAGCGACTCCGTTGCTGTCGTGCAACGCTTCGGCAAGTATCTCAAGGAGGTGCCACCGGGGCTGCATTTCAAGCTGCCGCTCGGCATCGACGCGGCGACCATTGTTCCCGTCAAACGGCAGTTGAAGCAGGAATTCGGCTTTACGACCCCGGGCGCCAGCGATTCCTATCAGAGCCCGCGTCAGCGGGACGAAAATCGGGAAACGCAGATGGTGACGGGCGACCTCAACGCTGCGCTGGTGGAATGGGTCGTCCAATACCGCATCGCCGACCCCGTCAAATTCCTTTTCGAGGTTCGCGAGCCGAGCGAAACGCTGCGGTACGTTTCGGAATCCGTCATGCGCGAAGTGGTCGGCGATCGCACCGTGGATGAAGTGATTACCATCGGCCGCCAGGAAATCGAGAGCGAAGCCCTGATCAAGATGCAGGCGCTTTCGACGAAGTACGCGATGGGGATCAGCATCGACCAAGTGCAGTTGAAGAACATCAATCCGCCCAAGCCGGTGCAGGAGTCGTTCAACGAGGTCAACCAGGCCCAGCAGGAAAAAGAGAAGCTGATCAACGAAGCCCGGCGCGACTACAACAAGGTAATCCCGCTGGCCGAGGGTGAAAAGGATCAGCGGATCCGCGAGGCCGACGGCTACCGGCTCAAGAGGGTCAACGAGGCCGAGGGCGATGTCGCCCGCTTCAGCGCGCTGCTGGCCGAATACAACAAAGCCCCCGAGGTCACACGCCGGCGCATCTATATCGAGACCCTGCAGGACGTCCTGCCGGGCATCCACTCCAAGATCATCGTCGACGAGCAGACGCGCAGCATCCTGCCGCTGATGAACCTCGACACCCCGAAGGGAGCCCGCCCATGAACAGGATCGCACTGATCGCCTCCGTCGCGGTCTTGGGCGTCGGCGCCTACGTCACGATGAGCTCGGTCTATACCGTGAGCGAAGTCGAGCAGATGATCATCACCCAGTTCGGCAAGCCGATCGGCGAGCCGGTCACCACCGCCGGCCTCAAGCTCAAGATGCCCTTCATCCAGGACGTCAATCCGATCGACAAGCGGGTCCTCGAATGGGACGGCAACCCGTCGGACATGCCGACCAAGGACAAGCTCTACGTTTCGGTCGACCTGTTCGCCCGCTGGCGGATCACCGATCCGCTCCAGTACTTCCTCAGGCTGCGCGACGAGCGCAGTGCCCAGTCCCGCCTGGACGACATTCTGGGCAGCGAGACCCGCAACGCCGTCGCCAAGCACGAGCTGATCGAGATCATCCGCACCACCAAGGGCCGCCAGCCGCTGCGTGACGTCCTACTGACCGCAGCAGAGCCGGATATGGGGGCCCTGGTACCGATCCAGAAGGGACGCCAGTTGGTCGAGCAGGAGATCTTCACGGCGGCGGGTGAGAAGGTCCGGGTGTTCGGCATCGAACTGCTCGACATCCGCTTCAAGCGCATCAACTACAACGAAAGCGTCCGCCCGAAGATCTACGATCGCATGATCAGCGAACGGCGCCAGATCGCCGAACGCTTCCTGTCGGAAGGCAACGGCGAGGCCGCCAGGATCCGTGGCAACCGCGTGCGCGAGCTGAACAAGATCCAGTCCGAGGCCTACCGCCAGGTCGAGGAGATCCGCGGCGTGGCGGACGCGAAAGCCACCGAGATCTACGCCAAGGCTTACAACAAGAGCCCCGAATCGGTGGCCTTCTATGAGTTCACCCGGACCATGCAGTCCTACAAGTCCATCATCGCCGAGAACACCACGCTTGTTCTTTCCACGGACAGCGACCTCTTCAAATTCCTGAAAGGCATGGCTCCGGATGGCGACGTCATTCCGGTTCGACGTGCCGCCGACAATCGATGACAATATGAATATCGGTGGATGATATGGCGCATTCTTCTGCAGTACCTCGTCCAGGGCCCGAGTTCGATGACTTCCTGTTCGCGCCGGTGGGCGAGGACGGCAACGGCATGCTGCTCAGTGTCCTTTCCGCGTTGGCGAGGCTGAATGTCGACCCTTGGCAGGAGGCGGCCAAGTTGGCTCAGTTGCCGGTGAAAACGGCGACTCAGCAATTGGCGTCGCTGATCGCAAAATTGCCTGACGGGCCGTCCACGCGACCCGACCCCGCGACGATTGCCACCCGCCTGATTGCGCTCTTGCCGCGCTGGGCTGGTTCCCGCGCCGCGCCGCGCGAGACGCCAAGCCCTGCCGGATTGGTGACCAAGCCCCGGGCGCTTCTGTTCGTGGCGCTCATGATCTCGGTGCTGGCCGCTCATTACTTCATGGATGCCCGCAGGGCGCCGGCCGAGGGTGACGACGTTCGCGCGCCGGTGTCCGGCACCGTCCTGCCGCAATCGCGATCTGGTCCGTAATGATCGGATGGCGTTGGAGAACCTGAAGGCACGGCGCACGACGAGGTGACCAATTACATTGCGCCGGCGGTGAGCATGCTCCCCCGCCGGCACCGCGCCCTTGCCAGCGCCGCTGGTGGGGGGCGCCGCTACAACTGGCCGCGCGGTTAACGATCAAGTTGTGGCGAAAAAAGGCAACTTAACGAACGGAGACACGACATGGCCAAAGAAGTCAGATTCGGCAGTGACGCGCGCAACCGCATGCTGCGCGGCGTCGATTTGCTCGCGAACGCGGTGAAGGTGACGCTCGGCCCCAAGGGACGCAACGTCGTCCTCGCTAAATCCTACGGCGCCCCGCGCATCTCCAAGGACGGGGTGACGGTCGCCAACGAGATCGAACTGGCCGACCGTTTCGAGAACATGGGCGCCCAGATGGTAAAGAAGGTCGCCAACCAGACCAACGATCTGGCCGGCGACGGAACGACCACGGCGACGGTGCTGGCCCAGGCCATCGTGCATGAGGGAATGAAGGCGGTCGTCGCCGGCATGAACCCGATGGATCTGAAGCGCGGCATCGACAGGGCCGTGGAAGCGGTGGTCGCAGACGTCAGCAGGGTCTCCAGAAAGGTCTCGACCAACGCCGAGATCGCCCAGGTGGGGACCATCTCGGCCAACGACGATTCCGAGATCGGCGAGATGATCGCGAACGCGATGCGCAAGGTCGGCAACGAAGGGGTGATTACGGTCGAGGAGGCGAAATGCCTGGAGACCGAACTCGACATCGTCGACGGCATGCGGTTCGACCGCGGCTACATCTCGCCCTACTTCATCACCGACGCCGAGAAGATGGTCGCCGAACTCGAAGACCCCTACATCCTTTTGCACGAGAAAAAGCTGCCCGGCGTGCAGGCATTGCTCCCACTGCTCGAGGCCGTGGTCAAGAGCGGCCGGCCGCTTCTTATCGTGGCCGAAGACATCGAAGGCGAGGCGCTGGCCACCCTGGTCGTCAACAAGCTGCGCGGCGGGCTCAAGGTCGCGGCGGTCAAGACGCCGGGCTTTGGCGACAGGCGCAAAGCGATGATCGAGGATATCGCCATCCTGACCGGCGGCCAGGTCATCACCGAGGACCTCGGCATCAAGTTCGAGAACGTGACGCTCGACATGCTGGGCCGGGCCAAGAAGGTGCTCATCGACAAGGAAAACACCACCATCATCGACGGTGGAGGCAAGAAGGCAGCCATCCAGAGCCGCTGCAAGCAGATCCGTGCCCAGATCGAGGAGTCGACCTCGGACTACGACAAGGAGAAGCTCAAGGAACGCGTAGCCAAGCTGGCCGGCGGCATCGCCATCATCCGCGTCGGCGGGGCCAGCGAAGTCGAAGTCAAGGAGCGCAAGGACCGCGTCGAGGACGCGGTGCATGCGACCCGGGCGGCGGTCGAGGAGGGCATCGTCGCCGGCGGCGGCGTCACCCTGCTGTATGCCAGCACGCGGCTTGGCGGGTTGAAGCCTGACAACGACGACCAGAAGGTCGGCATCGATATCGTGCGCCGCGCGTTGCAGGCGCCGGCCAAGCAGATTTTGGCGAACACCGGGGCCGATGGTTCCGTCATCGTCGGCAAGCTCCTGGAGAAGGGCGACGACCGTCGCGGCTTCGACGCCCAATCGGGCACCTATGTCGACATGCTGAAGGCCGGAATCATCGACCCGGCGAAGGTCGTGCGCCTGGCGTTGCAGGGCGCCGCCTCCATCGCCGGCCTGCTCATCACCACCGAGGCGATGGTCGCCGAGAAGGTGGAGAAGAGCGTACGGGCCATGCCGGGCGGCGACATGGATGAGGGCGATTTCTGAACGGCCCCCCCCCCGCCTCGATGGAGCTTTCTCTTTGGGCGTGCCCGGTACGAATGGTCTAAGCTGACGGCGCGTTGTCGAAACGGGCTTGGACTCTGAAACCATGAGGGTGCGGCGCAGAATACGGTGGCTGATCGGCATTGCGGTGGCAACGGGCACGCTCCTTGCCATCGCCGTGACCCTGCGGATACCTCTGGCCGAGCACGCTGCCGGCGCCTATCTGGCCGCACGGGGCTTTCCGGAAGCATCGGTTTCGGTTTCCCATATCGGCCCCGATCGCGCGGTCATCGACAATCTGGCGCTGGGTCCTGGACTTCCCGCCATCGAGCGCATCGAGGTGCGCTATCGCCTTGCCGAGCTTGCCGGCCTGCGGCTGCGCGCAGTCCGGATCGAGGGTTTACGCGCTATCGTCGATGGCCAGGCCCCGGAGGCGCTGGCCCGCCTGAAACGCCTCCTACCGCCCGGCGGCGGGGACGGGGACGGCGCAATGGCCGCGCCCGGCCCGACCGTGGACTTGGCCGATGCCCAGATCGTGTTTCGCAACGCCGGAATCGCCGAGGTCACGCTGGCCTTCCAGGGGCACCTCGATCTTACCCGTTCCCCAGCCCGGGCGTCGTTCGAAGGAAAGGCCGACGGCGAGTTCGGCCAGGCGTCCGTAAGCGCCTGGACAGATCCTTTCGTCGAGCATCCCGTCATCCAGATTCAAGGGTACGCAAGCGCCGATCTGGCCCGGCTACCCTGGCCGGAGGGCTTGGGTCCAAGGCCGCGGGACGGCACCATGCAGCTCTCACTTTCCGGGAGCCTGCCGGCACCCTCCCTCGAAGCGCCCGCGATCGCCGACCTGCTGACGCGCGAGGGCTCACTCGTCGTCGATCTGAAGGTGCGGGGGGCGGCGCTGCTTCCTTACGCCGCTTCCGTCGACATCGGCGCCTCGGTCATGGTGCGCAGCGGCGGCGGCGCCCTTGCCGTCAGCATGGCGGAACCGGCGGCACTGACGGTGCGCGGCCTGCCGCAGGGGATGCCGCGGGCGGTGGAAGAAGCGGAATTCACCCTCGAAGCCACCCAGTCGGCCGGCCCGGGCGACGATCCATCCCGGGCAACGGCGACGATATCCGCGCGCCTCGCCGAGGACCAAGCCGACGCAACACTGCTGGCGGAAGGGATGTGGACGCCCGGGGGGCCGATCGCCGGTCAGCTTCGGCTGCTGGACGGCAGCATCCGCGTGCCCGGCCAGGACATCCTGGCCGGCTCGATCGTGGCCGCCATGCCGTTTCCCTTCGAAACCGGCAGCGAGCCGGCTCTCTTGTCCGCGACCGTCTCGACGGCGACCGGCCGGCTCGCTCCGCTCGATCTCGATGCGCGGGTCACGCGCGAGGGCGAGGCGCTGCTTCTCAAGGGCTCGCTCGCTTCGCCGGATGGCGGCGTGCGTATCCCCTTGCAAGCGCGCACCCTCGGAACCGAGTTCAGGGGGAAGGTCGCCCTTGGCCCTGCCACGCTGGAGTTCCGGCCGAACGCGCTCCAGCCGGCGGCACTCGGCTCGGCCTTCGCCATGGTGACCCAGGCGGAAGGCGCAATCGAGATGTCGGGCGCGCTCGATTTCGCGCCGGATACGCCGCTCCAGGGCACGGCCGCCGTCGGGTTTCGCGATTTGACGCTGGAGACCATCGAGGGCGTCATCGAGAAGCTGAACGGTGCCATCCGGCTGGACGGGTTGTTCCCGCCCAGCACCGTGGGAGCGCAGGTGATATCGGCGCGGCGCATCGTGGCCGGAGTTCCGTTGGAGGAACCGTCGCTGCGCTTCCGCCTCGAACCGGCGGAGGCGGGAACGGCGGTCGTGATCGACCGCGCCGAGGGTCGGATCGCCGAGGGCCTGGTCTCCGTCGACGGGGCACGTTTCGACGCTGCCCAATCAACCAACGCCTTTAGAATCGCGATCCGGGATCTGTCCCTGGAGCGCCTGCTGGGCGACTACGCGATGGAGGGGATGACCGGGACCGGCACGCTTAACGGCGTCATCCCGATGACAGTGTCCGCCGCCGGGCTGGCCATCGAATCGGGAATCGTAGAGGCGGAGGGAGGAGGGGTCCTCAAGGTCGCCTGGGGTTCCTCGCGCGACGCCATGGTGCAACAGGGCGAATCGGTGGCGCTGATGGTGCAGACGCTGGAGGACTTCCATTACTCGACCCTCAAGGCGGCCATCGACCGGCCGGCCGACGGCTCGCTTTCGATCAAGGTGGCCATGGAAGGCCACAATCCCGCCGTGAAGAACGGCCATCCTTTCCGTTTCAACATCTCGTTCGGCGGCAATCTTGAAAGCATTCTGGCCGCCGTCCGCGAGGGAAGACGCTTGGGGTCCAGCCTGTTCCGTGGCAGTCTCGGCGGGGCCCCTTGATAGACGTGCCCCTTAACCTTTGATCATGGCAATCCAGATGCAGTTTGTTTCGACCTTTGCTCAAGGCGCGCCACGGCCCATGCTGGGCGTGGCGCTGCTCGCCCTCGTCATGCTCGCGGCCTGCGAGCCGACGGTGCGCATCCAGCCGCCTTCGGAACCGATCACCATCAATCTGAACGTGAAGGTCGAC
Source organism: Rhodospirillales bacterium (assembly GCA_014859895.1). Classification (GTDB taxonomy): domain Bacteria; phylum Pseudomonadota; class Alphaproteobacteria; order Rhodospirillales; family Shumkoniaceae; genus Shumkonia. Next base: position 7,315 of record JACZKS010000090.1, on the reverse strand, counting down.
GCCGAGGTGCGGGTCAAGCTGGAGCGGCAGGCGGCAGACGATATCCGCAAGAACGATGACATTTTTTAGAGGAATGAACATGGCTGGCGCGGCAAGACTGGTATTGGGTGCACTCCTTTCGGCATGGGTGCTTGTCGTCGCGGTTCCGCAGGCCGGCGCCGCCTCGCTGGACGAGTATCGAGCCCAGGGGATCATTGCCGAGCGATACGACGGGCTGGTGGAGGTGCGCTCCGGCCAGACCTCGGCCGACGCCGAGCGCCTGGTCAAAGAGGTCAACGCCAAACGGCTCGAGATCTACCGTCAGCGGGCAGCCAGCCAGAACGTGCCGGTCGAGGAAGTCGGCAAGATCTATGCCCTGGAGGTGGCGGGCAAAGCCCCGGCTGGCACCTATTTCAGGAAACCCGACGGCGGTTACCTGCGGAAGTGACACCCCGTCGGCGCGCGGGCTGAAAGCGCGCCGCGTCTTTCCTTTTGCAAGAACCGGCGACCCGCGCAGGGCAGGGATGTCGCCTGCGATTCCTCTCGTTTGACTCCGCCAAAATATCATAATATAAAATCATTCATATTATGAATGAACAGTTCGCCTTGCTCGGATGCACGATATCGAATGGCGAAAAAGGCGGGGAGTTTCAGATGGCAGTCGCGCGTTTGGCAAATCCGGTAAGGCGATCCCCCCTCCACGAGCAGGTCGCGCGGACCCTCAGCCTTCGGATCATTCGCCGGGAGATCGAGCCGGGAACGGTTCTTCCCAACGAAGACGCGCTTTGCCAACAGTTCGACGTCAGCCGCACCGTCATCCGCGAAGCCATCCGCGTCATCGCCACCAAAGGCCTTGTGCAGGTGCGGCCGCGGATCGGAACCCGCGTCTGCAATCCTGCGCAATGGGAGCTGTCCGATTCGGTTCTTCTGAAATGGCGCATGGAATCCGAGCCGGACATCAAGCTCGTGCAAGACCTGGCGGAACTGCGCAACATGATCGAGCCGATGGCTGCCGGGCTGGCGGCCGAGCGGGCCTCGGAAACCGATATCGCCGTCATGACCGAGTCCTATGCGGACATGGAGGCGGCAACCACCATCGACGAGCACATCGGCGCCGATATCCGTTTCCACCTTTCCGTCATCGAGGCCTCGGGCAACGACCTGGTCGTCAGCACCCTTCGCCCGGTGATCGAGAACATGTTGGGATCCAGTTTCCGGCGGTTCATCCGATCATTGGAGAAAACGAAGAAATCATTGCCCGTTCACAAGGCCGTCCTACGGGCCATTACGGATGGTGATTCCCGCAGTGCGATCCTGGCCATGCACAAGGTCATCGGCCGGGGTGCCGAGGATATCGAAAAGGAATGGCCCGCTTTTCGCGAGATGGCTTCCTCCGCACGCCGACGGTTTGATTGATCCCGGAAACTCTTGTCCTGCGTCATCCGAGGGTACGATCGGCGGGCAGGACGCATCCTGAACCCACAGAAACAAGAAGGAGGAAGGCTATGAATAAGGCGTTATGGGCCCGCGTGGCCAAACGGACGGTGACGGTCATGGCGGTGGGTGGTTTCGCCATGTCGGCACATGCCGCGGATGTTCACAAGGGCAAGTTCTCGACCGACGTCCAGCCGGGGCATCCCAAAGTCGTTTCGTTCGAGAAGTTCGGCAAGCTGGTGAAGGAACGGACGAAGGGCGGCGTCGACATCGCCGTCTTCCCCAGCAGCCAGCTGGGTGGTGAAATGGAAACGGCCGACGGGATGCGGCTTGGCTCCATTGAAATGGGTTCCATTACGACCTCCGTGCTGGCGTCCTGGGTTCCCGAAGTGCAGATCCTCGACCTTCCGTTCCTGTTGCGCGACGACGCGCACGCGGCCAAGGCCACGGCATGGCTGGCCGACCAACTGGCTCCGAAGTTCGAGGCCCAGGGCTTCCGTCTGCTGGCCTTCACCATCAACGGCGCCCGCCAACCGATGAGCACCTTCCCGATTCGCAAGGTGGAGGATGTGGCCGGCAAGAAGATGCGGGTCATCCAGAGCCCGCTGCACATCGCGTTGTGGAAGGCGATGGGTACAAATCCGGTGCCGATTCCGGCGCCCGAAATCTATACCTCGCTGCAGACCAGGGTGGTCGACTTCTTCGACAACACACCAACCAATTACCTGACCTTCAAGTTCTTCGAGGTCGCGCCCTACTATACGAACCTCAGCCATGTCTACGCCGTGGCGGCCTGGGTGGCGGGCGATCAGTGGTTCAAAAAGCTGCCGGCGGCCGACCAGAAGGTTGTTGTCGACACCGCGCGCGAGATCGTACCCGAGATCCATAAACTGCTGGCCGAGCAGGACGCGGCTTCGCTGGCCAAGACGAAGGAGATGGGTGCGACGCTCATCTCCATCGATGACAAGGGTCCCTGGCAGGCCAAAATGGCCCCGATCTGGGACGAGTATGGCAAGAAGATTCCCGGTGGCACCGAAATGATCAAAGCCATCGGCGCCATGTAATAGCCTGGCAAACCAACGACGCCGAAGCATCCTCCCGCCTTTCGCGACCAATGCGAGAGGCGGGAGCCCTTTCCGACGAAAGGGATGCTCCTTGAAATCCTCAACCAACACGGCCGGCACCATGGCATTTGCAGCCAAAATCGTCGCTCTGACCGAACGGGGGTGCCGGTTTCTGTCGTTCGGACTTCTGATGGCGATCACTGTGGCCGTCCTGGCGGGGGTCATCTCGCGCTATATCTTCAACGCGGCTTTGAGCTGGACCGAGGAGTTCGCTGTCTGGGTGCTTTTCTGGCTGATCTGCATGGGGATCATCAACGGCCACAGTGGCGGACGCCATATCGCCATCAACCTGTTTTCCCGCCTGCTGCCGCCACGTTGGCAAACCGTTCAGAACTTTGCCATTCTCACCATCGTCAGCCTGACGACTTTTCTCCTCCTGTCGGCGGGATGGGACCTTTCGCGGCTGATCGGGGGCGTCAGCGTTACGCTCGATCTGCCGAACGCCGTCCGGGTGGCGCCGCTGCCGGTTGTCTGCGCCGTCAGTTTCATCTTCATTCTGGGCAAGGACGTCGCCGATCGGCGCGACTTCCTGATTCGGCTTTGCGCCGTTCTTGCCGGATTAACGATATGGCTGCTGCTGGGACGCGGCGAGGAGATGCCGCAGTTGGGCATGCAGCCGAGCCTTCTAATGGCGATGATTTTCGTGGGATGTGTCTTGCTCGGCGTACCGATCGCCTTCGCCATGGTCCTTTCCGCCTTTACGGCGACATCCAGCGCCGATTTGTTGCCGCCGCCGGCCGTCGTGCAGAACATGGTCGCGGGCGGCGGCAAGTTCATCCTTCTGGCCATTCCCTTCTTTCTTTCCGCCGGCTACCTGATGAACATCGGAGGACTGTCCGGCCGGATGATGGATTTCGCGGCGACGCTGGTCAGCCACTTTCGCGGCGGCATGGCCAAGGTCAACATCCTCAACAGTCTGCTGATGGGCGGGATTTCCGGCTCGTCCGGCGCCGACGCTGCCAGCACCACCAAGATCATCGTTCCCGAAATGATCAAGCGCGGCTACGATCCCGCCTTCTCCTGCGCGGTGACGGCCAGTTCGGCCATTCTTCCCAACATCGTGCCGCCGGCCATCACCATGCTGGTTTTCGCCTCGGTAGCCGACGCCTCCATCGCCCGCCTGTTCGTCGGTGGAGTGGGGCCGGGCATCCTGATGGCCGTGTTGATGATCATCGCCGCCCACATCATCTCCAGGCAACGCAATTACGAGGCGGGAACGCAGAAATCGACGGCGAGACAGCGCCTGGTGGCTTTTGCCCAGGCCTTTCCGGCGTTGCTGCTGATCATCTGGATCATTGGCGGCATTCGCTTCGGTATCGTCACCGCGACCGAGGCAGGGGTGCTGGGCATGGTGTGGGCGGTGATCGTGGGGGCCGGAATCTATCGCGCCTATGGTTGGCGGGATCTTTATACGACGATGGTGGACAGCGCCGTCGACACCGGCCTGATCGGGCTCCTGATCGCCGTCGCTTCACCCTTCGCCTGGGTCATGATCGCCGACCAGGTGCCCCAGCAGATCGTCGGATGGGCAAGCTCCCTCGACATCGGACCGTCCGCATTCCTGCTGGTCGTCGTCGCCTGCATGGTGGCGCTTGGCACCTTTCTTGAGGTATCGGTGACCATCCTGATCGCCGTTCCGCTGTTCCTGCCCCTGGCCAAGACCTTCGCCGTCGACCCCACCCTGTTCGGCATCGTCGTCATTCTTGGCGCCGTCATGGGCAATATCACGCCGCCGGTGGGAATCCTGGTCTACATTTCAGCCTCCATCGCGCGGATTCAGCCGGGGAGGGTCTTCGTCGAGGTTGTTCCATTCCTCGTGGCGAGCCTGATCGGCGTGGTTCTGATCATCTATAACGAATGGATCAGCACGGGGCTGTGGTCCCTCATGAACTGAGGCCGCGCAGCCGATGTCGTTTCCTGGAATCGAAAGACATGAAATCGATGAAAATCACCGCGCTTGAAACCCTACGAACCGCCGAGTTCTCGAACGTCCTCTGGATCCGCGTGCATACCGACGAAGGGATCGTCGGGCTCGGGGAGACCTTCTACGGGGCCGAAGCCGTCGCCGCCCACATTCACGCGACCCTCGCCGGTCGTCTTCTCGGCAAGGACCCGCTGCGGATCGAGGCGTTGAATCGCGATATGGTCAATCTGCCCATGGCCCAGTCCTCGACGGGGGTCGAATATCGTGCCGCCTCGGCCATCGACATCGCCCTTTGGGACCTGTTCGGCAAGGTCTGCAACCAGCCGATCCATCAGCTGCTTGGTGGTCTGTGCCGCGACAAGATCCGCATCTACAACACCTGCGCCGGATACCAGTACGTGAGTTCGCCCAATATCCGGCCCGTTGACACCTGGAACTTCGGCCAGGACGGTCCCTACGAGGACCTCAAGGCGTTCCTGGAACGGCCAGCGGAACTCGCGGAAAGCCTTCTCGCTCAGGGCATCACGGGCATGAAGATCTGGCCGTTCGATCCCGCCGCCCAGGCCAGCGGAGGCCGCTATATTTCGGCTGCGGATTTGAAGAAGGCGCTATGGCCGTTCGAGCAGATCCGCAAGGCCGTCGGCGACAAGATGGACATCATGGTCGAGCTCCACTGCCTGTGGGATCTGCCGACCGCCAAACAGATCGCCCGCGCGTTGGCCCCCTATGATCCGTACTGGCTTGAAGACCCGATCCGCATGAACTCGCCACAGGCGCTGGCCGACTACGCCCGCGCAACGCCGTTCCGCGTCTGCGCCAGCGAGACAATGGGGTCAGCTTTTCCTTACAAGGAGATGTTGAACCACGACGCCATGGACATCGTCATGGTCGACATCTGCTGGACCGGCGGCCTGACCGAGGCGCGCAAGATCGCCGCGCTCGCCGACGTCCATCACAAGCCCTTCGCGCCGCACGACTGCACCGGGCCGATCGGGCTGGTGGCGGCGGTTCACGCCTCGCTGAGCCAGCCCAACACCCTCATCCAGGAGACGGTCCGCGCCTTCTATACCGGCTGGTACACGAAACTCGTGACCGAGCTTCCGACCATCAAGGACGGGTACGCCCTTCCGATGGAGGGACCGGGTCTCGGGACCGACCTGCAACCCGGTTTCTTCGAACGCCCGGATCTGATCGTCCGGCGCACTGATCTGTGAGGAACGTCCATGTCAATGACCAAGAAATTATTCGACCTGACCGGCAAGACCGCCCTGATCACCGGTTCCGCTCGCGGACTGGGGAACGGGTACGCCCGCGGCCTCGCCGATGCCGGAGCCAAAGTCGTGCTCAACGATCTGAACGCGGCCCCACTGGAAGATGCCGTCGACAGCCTGCGGGCTGACGGCTTCGATGCCGAGGGAATCTGCTTCGACGTCAGCAAGGAGACGAGCGTCGTCGTCGCGTTCGAAGATATTGACGCGCGCGGCCTGGCCATCGACATCCTGATCAACAACGCCGGCATCCAGCACCGTCAGCCGATGGTCGAACTCGCGGCCGCCGACTGGCAGCGGGTCATCGACACCAACCTGACCAGCGCCTTCCTGGTCGGCCGCGAGGCCGCCAAGCGCATGATCAAACGCGGAAGCGGCGGCAAGATCATCAATATCGGGTCGTTAACCAGCGAGCTGGCCCGCGCCACCGTCGCGCCCTACACCACGGCGAAAGGCGGCATCAAGATGCTGACCAAGGCGATGACCGCCGAATGGGCCGAGCATGGCATTCAGGTCAACGCCATCGGCCCGGGCTACATGCTGACCGAAATGACCCAGCCGCTGGCCGACGATCCCAAGTTCGACGGCTGGGTGAAGGGCCGTACTCCGGCCCGCCGGTGGGGCCTGCCGCAAGACCTGATCGGCACCGCGGTGTTTCTCGCCTCGTCGGCCTCCGATTACGTCAACGGCCAGATCATCTACGTCGATGGCGGGATGATCTCCGTCTTGTAACCTGCATTTCAGGGCGTCGCATTCTTGCCGCAGCAGGCCTTGAACTTCTTGCCGCTGCCGCACGGGCAGGGGTCGTTGCGGCCGACCTTGGCCGTCCCGTCGGCGGTGGCCTGCCGTTGCCGGCGGGCGATCTCCATGATGTCCGCGGGCGGGCGGCCGCGGTGCAGAAGGCCAGCCATGGTCCGCAGGGATGGCGCGGCGTGTTCGAAGAACCGCATGTAGGATTCGCAGAAATAGTTGAGCCCCGGCTCGCCGTCCTTGGTGGTAAGGAAGCGGTGTTTGGGACAGCCGCCGTTGCAGGCGAAGCGGTATTCGCATTCCCGGCACTGGCGCGGCAGGGTGTCGCGCTTGTCGTTGCCGAACCTCTCTTGGGACGGTGAGGCCGCCAACGCGGCCATCGGCGTCTCCATGATGTTGCCGAGCCGGTACTCGGGATAGACGTAGTGGTCGCAGGCATAGAGGTCGCCGTTGTGCTCCATGGCCAGGCCCTGGCCGCAGGTTTCGGCGAACCAGCACAACGAGGAGGGCCCGCCCGCCCACAGGCCGAGCTGGGCGTCGAAGAACTGCACGAAGATGCGCCCGACGTCGGCCTTGATCCACTCGTCGAAGACGCGGGCCAGGAAGGTGCCGTAGTCCTTGGGCAGAACGCTCCACGGCGTCACCTGGTAGGCGGCGCCTTCCTCGTCGATCTGCGGGGCTCCGGCCAGGGTGGCGCCATCGGCCGTCCGCTCGACGATGGGGATGAACTGCATGTACTCGACGCCGATGCTTTTGAGGAAGCGGTAAACCTCGCGCGGCTTCCTGGCGTTCTGCCGGTGCACGACGGTCAGCGCGTTGAAATCCACCTGGTGGCC
>JACZKS010000089.1 GCA_014859895.1 Rhodospirillales bacterium | reverse complement strand
TTGCGCGTCCCCACCCGGCCGTCCGCCCGCCGATATCCCTGAAACTCCATCAACCCCGTCCTTCTCTCAGTTCTCATCCGTTGACGCTCAGGCCAGATCGCCCCGGCCGCGCAGGCTCTCGATGTTCTGAACATGGGCATGGGCGCCTGCCGGAATGTCCGCCGTCGCCCGGCCGATCACCTCGCCGTACTTCAGGATGTCCTCGCCCCGCGCGATGTCGCGCACCGCAAACTTGTGGCCAAAGGGCATATCGTCGCGCGCGGTGACAACAACGATGCCGTCGCCGACACCGGCCCGGATCTTCTCGCCCTTCGTGGCATCCCGGAGCAGCGTGGCAACGTTGTCGACCTCTCGCAGGATAATGGCGTCACGCTTCATCTCGGATCTCTCCATGCTCAATCAGCCGCCAAAACAGGGCACGCCAGGATGGCGTCGATCTCGGCGCCGACGCGGTCGGCGACCTCGCCGGAAAGCCCCAGATAGCGGCGCGGGTCCAAGGCCTCTTCGATGCGCTTCCGTTCGCAGACCTTGGAAACGGCGCCTTCCGCCATCAATTCGTCGAGCAGCGGGGTGTCGTTGTCGTAGGCCCGCACCGACGCCTGGTAGACGGCCTCGTGCGCCTCGGGAAGGGGCAACTGCTCGGCCACCACGAACATTGCGCGCTCCGACAGCAAAAGCCCTTTCAGCATGTCGGCGTTCTTGGCCATCCGGTCGGCATTGACTTTCAGGCCCGCCAGCGTTCCTCCAAGGTGATTGAGCGACCCCGACAACAGTACGAAGGTTTCCGGGATCACGATCCATTCGGCCTTCCAATGCGTGGCATCGCGTTCGTTCTCGACCCCCATCGCCTCCAGCGCGACACCGGCGTTGGCCCGGATGAGCCGGTCCAGCACGATGGTCCATTCCGTGCGAACCGGATTGCGCTTGTGCGGCATGGTGCTGCTGCCGACCTTGCCGATCGCGAACGGTTCTTCCAGTTCGCGCACTTCCGTCTTCGCCAGATTATAGATTTCCTTGGCGATGCGCGACGCGGTACCGGCGGTCAGCGCACACAGGGTCATCGCCTCGGCCGTGCGGTCACGGGAGGAAGCCCAGGGCGACAGCGGCGTGCCCAGACCGAGAATATCGGCGGTCCGCTTCTGCAGGTCGAACCCCTTGTCTCCCCACGACGCGAAGGTCCCCACGGCGCCGATCACGTTGACCACCAGAATACGTTCCCGCGCCGCGCGCCAACGCTGGAGTTGGCGGACCAGTTCGTCGAGCCAGATGGCTGCCTTCAGACCAAACGTGATGGGCAGGGCGTGGCCGCCATGGGTGCGCCCGACCATCATGGTGTCGCGATGCGCCGCCAGCAGCGGACGGCCGTTCCGCAGGGCTTCGACCAACAGATCCTCGACGATGTCGTAGGCGTCACGGATCATCAGCATCATGGCGGTGTCGATGATGTCCTGGGTCGTCGCCCCCCAATGAACGTAGCGCGCATCCTCGTGATTGATGGCGCGGCGGAATTCCTTGAGCAGGCCCATCAGGCTGTGCGTCGTCACCTTGCCGTGGGCCTTGACCGTATCGAGATCGATCTTCTCTACCTTGGCGCAGTCGGCGATGCGGGACGCGGCGGATTTCGGGATCATCCCGAGTTCACCCGCGGCAAGCGCGATCGCCCGCTCGACGTCGAGCCACCGCTGAAACATCGTCGTTTCGTCGAATACCGCGCGCATCCTTTCGATGCCGACCGAATCCTGGAACACGACGCTATCGATGAAATGGACAGCCATGATGATTCCTTTCTTTTTTCTCGCTTTTTTGGTTTGGGCCGCGGTCCAGGATCAGGCCGCGTCCGGCGGGATGACCGACACCACGGGGCCCGTCCGCCGGGCCCGCCGCGCTTCAAGGTAGTACGGCAGCACCAGAGAGAGGATCGAAGCTACCAGCAGGAAGGCCGAGATGGGCCGCGCCAGGAACGGAAGCAGACTGCCGTTGCTCATGCTGATCGCGAGCCGGAACTGGGTTTCCGCCATGTGGCCAAGCATGAGGCCGAGGATGAGCGGCAGCACCGGGAACTTGAACTGCTTCAGCAAATAGCCGAACGCGCCAAACGCGACGAAGCAATAGACGTCGAAGATGCGGTTGTTGAGCGCGTAGCAGCCGATGGCGCACAGAACCACCAGCACTGGAATCAGGAACTGCGCGGGTACCAGCAGAGCCTTGATGATGTAGCGGATGAACAGATGGTAGAACAGCAGCATGAACCCGAAGGAAATGAAAAAGGCGATGAAGATCGCATAGACGAGGTCTCCGCTGTCGCGGAACAGCAACGGTCCGGGCTGGATGTTGTGCAGCATGAAGGTGCCCAGCATCATCATCGTCGAGGCGTCACCGGGAATCCCGAGCGTCAGGAGCGGAATCAAGGCGCCGCCCATGGACGCGTTGTTGGAACTTTCGGGGGCGATGATGGCCTCCGGCAGGACGCCCTGGCCGAATTTCTCCGGAGTACGGGAAGTGGCTTTCTCCTGGGCGTAGGCGACCACGTTCGACAAACCCGGGCCAACTCCCGGCAAGATGCCGACGATGATGCCGATCACCGTCGAACGTAACAAGGAGACCTTGTGCTTCAGGACTTCCAATCCGGCATCGACAAACGCCTTCATGCGGAATTCGACGTCGAGAAGCTTGGCCTCCTTGCCGACATCGTCGGCGTCCTGGAAAAGCTGAGGCAGCGCGAACACGCCGATCAGCGCCGGCATGACATTGAACCCGGATTCAAAGTCGTCGAAGCCGAACGTGAAACGCACGATTCCATCCACGGGGTCCGTGCCGACCAACGCCAAGGCGAGACCGATCCCAGCCGCGATGAACGCTTTCAGGGTTGATCCGCTGGACAGCGACGAGACGCAACTGAAGGTGAAGATGACCAGCGCGAAGTATTCCCACGGCCCGAACCGGAGGGCAAAGCGCGCCAGCAGCGGCGCGATGACGATCAGGCATAAACCGCTGAGCACGCCCCCCGAAAACGAAGAGTAGACCGCGAGGCCCAGCGCCCGTGGCGCCTGCCCACGACGAGCCATCGGGAAGCCGTCGAGACAGGTGGCCGCCGACGATGGCGTGCCCGGAATGTTGAGCAGGCACGAGGCAACCAGGCCGCCCGATATGCCGCCGCAATAGACGCCCATCAGCATCGCGAGACCGTGCACAGGCTCCATGGCGAAGGTCAGCGGCACCAGGAGCGCGATCGCCATCGTGCTGGTCAATCCCGGGATCGCCCCGATAAACAGACCGCCAAAGACGCCCCCCGCTATGCTCAGGATAATCTGGGGAGTCATGAGCATCTCAAAGGACACAAGGTATTGATGAAGCATTGTCGCCTCCCGTCGGATCAGGGCAGGAAAACCTGAAGCCAGTACACGAAGATGAGATAGATGAGTCCTGCGACACCGGCGGCCACAGCAAAGGCGATCGGAATGTCACGCCGCGGCTTGGGGCTGATCGCGCCCGTCGTCACGACGACGAATCCGGCGCTCGCCGGCAGAAAACCGATCACCGGCATGACGAGGACATAGAGGCAGATCAGGCCAAGGGTGATGACCCGCCGTCCGCCGACGGCCCGCCGCCAGTAGCCTGCCGGCAGGGTGGATGTGGCACGCGACAGGAAGGTGGAGACCAGAAGCAGCAAGGCCAGTGCGATCACCAAGCCGAAAATGATGTGGGGAAAGAGTTTGTTGCTAAGGATCTGGTAGGCCGTCGTTTTAACATGCTCGGTTTCGAAAAGCATGAAGACGGATCCCAGGAGAAGGAGGATCGCACTGATCCGGTCGGCGGTTCGCATGGACGCTCTCCGTCAAATGGTCCCTTGGCGGGTGACCCGGGCGAATTCAAGAGTCGCGGACGGCGTTCGCCCCGGCGCGCCGGGACGGCGCCGCCCGCGATCAGGGCAGGGAAGCAATGGGGAGGACTACTTCGCCTCTTCCTCGACCAAGTGGAATTTCTTGGCCAAGTCGGTAAAGAGTTTGAGCTGCTTGCTCAGGTAGTCCTCGAATTTCGGACCCGCGACGTCGGTCGGGATCATCCAGCCTCCCAGCAGTTCCTTCCGGCAGTCCGGATCATGAACGGCCTTGGTCCATGCATCCTGCAGGATCTTGATGCGATCGGATGGGGTCCCCTTGGGCACGAAGCTCATGTAGTCGAAATAGAAGGGGGCGTTGATGCCTTGTTCGCGCAACGTGGGCAGGGTGGGATAAGCCTCGGAGCGTTCCTCCGCCATCACCCCGAGCATCACGATGTCGCCCGAGTCGAGGAACGGCCGGGCGGCACTGAGGGCGATGATCGCGACATCCAGGTTGCCCTGCATCATGGCAATCACGCGGTCCTGGTCGCCGGACATGCCGATGGTATGGAAGTGCTTCTCGTCAAGCCCGACCGCTTCCAGGTAGGCCAAGTAGGCGAAGTGGCTGAAGCCGTTGATTGCGGCGCCCCAACGAATGGTCCCGGGTTTGGCCTTGGCCACCGTGTTAAGGTCGGCCGCCGTCTTGAGGGGGCTATTCCTGGCAACGACGAGGGCCGTATCGGTACGGACCGTGCTGGCCACCGGATCGAATGCCTTGTAGTCGTACTTTGACCGCCCCGTAGCCACCGACATGTGGATATTCTGGTGCTGCCACAGGACCATGTAGCCATCCGGACGCGCCCGCTTCACTTCCAGTTCCGCGGCGCGCCCACGGGCGCCGTCGATGTTGGTCACGACGACTTTCTGCGGCAGGTATTTGGACGCGTATTTGGCAAAGATGCGCGCCGAGATGTCGCTGCCGCCGCCGGGCTTGAAGGGAACCACCAGTTGGACTGGCTTGGACGGAAAATCTTCGGCCATAAGCCCCGATAAGGGCATGCTCGCCGCCACGACGATCGCACCGATGAAGGCCATCGTCTTCCCGATCTGCATTGGAGTGTCTCCTCTCTGTCGTTGTCCCAAAATGCGCCCCCTCGGCTTTTCCAGCAAATCGGACACCCGGTTTGGACCACGCCAGCGACCCGCCGCCATTCGCAGCAAGATCAACGCCATCCCAACGAAGCCGCCCGTCTTTTTGCAGTAGGGGCAAAATTTAGCTTCCTATTGTTTAACTGACTATGTAATTATTTATTTGTTGTCAAGGAACAAATATTTGTAGGAATATGATTTCTTCTTGTAGGATTTTTCCTACAAGCATCTATGTTGAATAATTATTATAATGTTGCGCGTTTTCACGACGGCCATCGTAGCCCTTGGTTCCGCCCAGGCATTGAGGCCGTCTCCGCCTCTGGTGTAAGAAGGGACGGTGCCCCGGGTCGGGCGACGCGAGAGCGAGGACGTTCAGAATGTGGTCTGCGCCGCCGTTGCGTGTCAGCGGCTGGTTCCGGCGGGGCCGGGACGACACGAAAAGCCCCGCTCATCGTCGGAGATGGCATCGTCTCGCGGTTGCGGGGGTATGCGCGGCCACCCTCGTCCTGGCGGCGGGATCGGCGTTGGCGGCCAAGAAAAGGGTTCTCGTCGTCAATTCATATAACGTCGGTTACGCCTGGACCGACAACATCATCAGCGGCATCCATTCTGTGTTCGCCAGCGAAATGCCGGAAGCGGAGCTTTTCTTCGAGCAGCTCGACACGCGCCGCTATCCCGCTACGGACGTCTACCCTCAGCTCGAAAGCCTGTTCAGATCGAAATACGCCGGCGGCAGCGTGGACGTCATCATCGCCGCCAACGATGAGGCGCTGGACTTTCTGCTGGCGCGTCGGTCCCGGCTGTTCCCAAACGTGCCCATCGTCTTCTGCGGGGTCCATTTCCGCAATGCCCGCATCGCCGGCGAACACAACATCACTGGCGTCGCCGCCGACGTGGACATGCGCCGGACCATCGAGTTGGCCCTGAAGCGGCACCCCCACACCAAGCTGGTCATGGCGATCAGTGATTTTTCGATGGTCGGCCGCTACGATTTCGAGCAGTTCTGGCGAATCTTCCCGGATTTCGAGGACTTCGTCCACTTCGATGAACTGATCGGCCTGTCGGAAGACGAGTTGATCGGAGCACTGAAACGTATGCCGAAACAGACCGTCATCCTCGACATCGGCTTCCTCAGGGACCGTCTGGGCAAGACCTTCACGCCGGCCGAGGCGATCGCCCTTTACACCGCGCACAGCCCGTTTCCCGTCTATACGCTTTGGGACTATTACGTCGGCACCGGAACCGTCGGCGGCATCGTGCTCAGCGGCCGCCACCAGGGCGAGGCGGCGGCGCGCATGGCGGCGCGCATCCTGAAGGGCGAATCCGCCTCCGCCATTCCCGTTCAGCGCGATAGCCCCAACGTCCCGATGTTCGATTTCCTTCAGCTCCAGCGTTTCCGCATTCCCTTGTCGGCGCTGCCGGAGGACAGCATCGTCATCAATCGGCCGGAAAGCTTCTACTGGAAGTACAAGTACGTGATTTGGGCGGTCGCCGGCTTCACCGCCAGCCTGATGATCCTGGTCGTCCTGCTGTCGGCCAACATCCTGCAGCGCCGCAAGGCGGTACGCGCGCTGACTGACAGCGAATCGCGCTACCGCGCCATCGTCGAGGACCAGACCGAGTTCGTCGTCCGCTTCACGCCGGACTTCCGGCTATCCTTCGCCAACCACGCCTTCCTCAATTTCCTCAGGGTCAACGAGTTCGTCAGGCTCGACGAGGCCGAGTTGGTCGGCTCGGATCTGCGGCACCTGGTCCCGGAACGGCGCATGGCCGAGATCGAGGCCCACCTGGCGGCGTTGACGCCGGATCAGCCCATTTTCGAGGACGAACAGGCCATCCGCCTGAACCATCGCGAAATGTGGTGGATCAAATGGACCGTGCGGGCCATCTACAACGCCAACGACGCGCTGACCGAGTTCCAGGTCGTGGGCGCCGACATCACCGACCAGAAAGAAACCCAGAACGCGCTGAGCGTCTCGCGCGAGCAATTCCGTCGTCTGGCGATGCTCCAGCAGGAAGCGCTTGAAGATGACCGGGCCCGCATTTCCCGGGAAATCCACGACGAACTCGGCCAGAACCTGACCGCCCTCAAGATGGGCCTTTCCATGCTGAGACGGGTCATCCCGAGCATCGGTCGCGCCGCGGCCGACCGGCTGTCGGCCCTCAACCGCATGATCGAGGAAACCATCCGATCGGTGCAGCGCATCTCCCAGGAACTGCGCCCCACCCAGCTCGACGATTTCGGCCTGATCGCCGCCATGGAATGGCACGCCAGCGAATTCCTGGCCGGTTCCGGACTCCGTGTCGACTTCGAACACGGCCCCGGCGACCAGGACGGTCTTGACCGCGAGCAGGCCACCGCCGTCTATCGCATCTATCAGGAAGCGCTGACCAACGTTGTTCGGCATGCACGCGCCCTGGCCATTCATATCCGTCTTGAGCGGGAGCAGAGCCGGTTCGTCATGGAGATCGAGGACGACGGAATCGGCATCCCCCAGCAGGCGGTGGATTGTCCGTCGTCCTTCGGGCTGATCGGCATGCGCGAACGGGTCCGATCGCTGGGCGGAACGATGACCATATCGAGAGCCCCGCGCCGAGGCACCCGGATCTGCGTCGAGATCCCCTTCCGGGAGGCCGAAGTGAAAGCCGCGGGCAAGGAGGTAACAGCGTGAGAATCCTGCTGGTCGACGACCATGCCGTCGTTCGCAAGGGCATCAAGGAGATCGCCTCGATATCGGTGGGGAACGCCGATTTCGACGAGGCGGAAACCGGATGCGACGCGATGAGGATGATCGCCAACGCCGACTATGACCTCGTCATTCTCGACATCTCGCTGCCCGACCAGAGCGGCCTCGACATCCTGCGCCGTATCCGCAAGGACCGGGCCGACCTTCCCGTCCTCATCCTCAGCATGCATCCGGAGAACGGCTATGCGGCCCGCGCCTTCGAGGCCGGGGCCAACGGCTACCTGACCAAGGGCTCGGTGCCGGAGGAGCTTCAGGATGCCATCGAAAAGGTTCTCAAGGGCGGCCGCTACACGAGCCCGACCCTGGTCGACAGCCTGGTCCGGCAACTCCTCGATCCGGTTCGTCCGCCGAGGCCACACGACGTCCTTTCCGAGCGCGAATACGAAGTGCTGCGTCGACTTGCCCGCGGCGAACGCCTGACCGCCATCGCCAACCAGATGGACCTCAGCGCCAAGACGGTCGCCACCTACCGCAGCCGCGCCATGAGGAAGCTCAACCTGGAAAATGCCGCCCAGCTTTTCCGCTATGCCATGAACGCCGGCATGCTGGACGACGAGGCCGATCCCGTGTGACGGGGTGACCGGCGTTCCCGGAAGGTTCGCCGGCCATGCTTTTCACGGCTACAGGTCGACCAACCCGGTCCGAACCGCATAGCGGGTCAGGCCTGCCACGGTTGAAATGCCGAGCTTTTCCATGATCTGGCGGCGGTGGGTTTCGACGGTCTTCACGCTGATGCACAGGAGATCCGCAATTTGCTTGGTGTGCTGGCCGTCGGCAATCATCTTCAGAACCTCGGTCTCGCGGTCGGAAAGGGGACGGTCGTTGCGTTCCTTTTCCTTCGCCAGCAGGCCGATGTAATCGGATAGCAAAGCGGCATTGAGGCTGGGCGACAGATACTCACCGTTTTCGTGGATGGTCCGGATCGCGGTGACCAGTTCATCGAAGCAACAGTTCTTCGGCAGGTAGCCCTTGGCGCCGACCGAGAACATCTTTTGCATGAACTGGGCATCGGCATGCATGGAAAGCGCAAGAATCCGTTGTGACGGGTCTTCGGCCAGGATGCGCTCGGTCGCTTCGATGCCGTCGCAACCCGGCATGGCGATATCCATGACCACAACGTCCGGTCGCAGTTCCTGCACCAAGGCGATCGCCGCATCCCCGTCGGCCGCCAGCCCGACGACGTCGATGTCTTCCTCGACCCGCAACAGCGAACACAGACCCTCGCGGAAAACGGAATGATCGTCGGCCAGGATGACGCGGATGGTCATGGGTGCTTGTCTTCCACTTCCCGGGCGGCTCCGCCTTTAACCGGTATCCAAACCTTGACTTGGGTCCCGACGCTCTTCTCGGACCGGACGGCGAACTCGCCGCCGAGATAGGTAACCGCCTCGCGGACGTTCAGCAGGCCGAACCGATCGCTCTGAAGGTCCAAGGCTTTGCCTTCCAGGACCCGCGATTCGGCCATGTCGAAGCCGATCCCGTCGTCGGCCACCTCGATGGTGAGTCCTTTTCGCCTATGGGTCAAGGTGATGGTGGCTGACCGCGCCTGAGAATGCTTGACGATGTTGAACATCAACTCCCGGACCACCCGGAAGACGATGACCTTGAATTCGCGCTCGTATGCCGGCTGCGATCTGGCCCCCGACTTGACGCGGAACTGGATGCCGTGTTCGCGCGTGAACCGCTCGGCCAAAGCCTCCAGGGCCGCGTCCAATCCCAGGCGGTGAAGCGCCGGCGGACTCAATTCGTTGATCGTTTCACGGATCACGCGAATGGATTCCTCGTTGTCGCGAACGAGGTCCTTGATGATCTGCCCCGCCTCGTCGTCTTCCGTCTTCCGGCCCAGCACGCCCAGTTTCATGCGGGCGATGGCCAAGTTCTGGCCAATGGTGTCGTGCAAATCGGCGGCGATGGTCCGGCGTTCCTTTTCTTCGACCAGCGACAGCCGGGTGGACAGGGCCCTAACGTTGTTGATGGCGCTCATCCGGGCCGAGATGTTGCGGACGATCCATATGACCCGGGCCGGATCGTCCTTGTGGGCCTGAAGCGGGGCCGTTCGCGATTCAAACCAACCCTCCTGGCCATCCACGGTTTTTCGGAATTCGATGGTCTGCGACAGGCCTTCACGCAATGTGCGCGAAATCGTCTTGCGAACGACGGGAACGAGATCGGCCGGGAACAAGTCCTCGACCGTCATTTCCGCAAGGGCCTCGTTCGGCCACCAGGGGTCGTTCTGATTGTTCACGATGGCATGGCAGCCGCCGGCCTCGTCGACCAGGATGTAGATATCGAGGAGGCTTTTCAAAATGGTCAGCAGATGGGCTCGCTGCCGGCTCAGGTTCGCTTCCGCGAGTTGCCTCTGCCGCTGCTCGGCCTGTTGTTTCTCCCGGGCCGTCTGCACTTTGAGCCGCAGGAGCCACACCGCGGCAAGGAAGACGATAAGGGCGAAACCCGCGATGGCCATAGTATTGAACAGGTAGCGGAGCGTGATCGCCATCGCGGGAACGAGGTGGGCGGCATCCTTGTCGGTGATCGGTACCGATTTCAGTACGTCGGCGGGTGGAACGGCGCCCTCATGGTCGGCAGGCGGAGGACTGGCCACCGGATCGGCGGTCGGGCCGGCATTCCGTGAAACCGCCGCGTCGAACGTGCCGCCGGGCTCGGCGGCGGCGAGAAGGAGGCCGAGTGTCAACCCCGCGCAAAAGACGCCAACAAAAATCAGGATGGCGGCACATGTTCGTCGGATTGCCAGGGCGGAACCTCACCTTTCGCGAAATGCCGTTGCCATCGCGTTGGCGCGGCCGAGCGCATCCTTGAGCCTTTTGGCATCGATCGGCATGGCCATGTTGTGAATCCGACTTTGCGGCCGCGCCGCGAAATCGGCAATGGCTTTCAAGTGCGCGTCGGTCACGACGGCCAATCCGAGTTGCTGCAGGGTCGAAGGTAGGCCGACGGCCTCGTAGAAGGCCAGGATGTCCTGCATGAAGGCATCATCGCGGCCCTCGAGAACCAACTGGGTCAACAGGCCGACCGCAACCTCCTCGCCATGAAGAACACCCTTGATTTCGGAAAGCTGTGGGATCGCCATGCCGACGGCATGGGCGGCGGCAACGCCGCATCCCTCAAAACCCAGGCCGCTGAGCAGGACACAGGCTTCCACCACCTTTTCCAGGTCCGGCGTGACCCTCGTTGCCGCCGCATCGGCGACGGCCTTTTCGCCGTATTCCCGAACCAAGCGGTAACAATGGTCGGCCAGGCAAAGGGCCGCTTCCGTCGGCCGTCCGCCGAAGAAATTCTCGACCCCCGAATCCCGGCATTGATCCGCCTCGAATTTGGTGACCAGGGCATCGCCGATTCCGGCCACGAGAAAGCGGACCGGCGCCCGCGCGATGATCCCCGTATCGACCAGGATCGCGTCGGGATTGGTGGTCATGAAACGCGGGCCGATGAATTCTCCCGCGGCCGAATAGGTGATGATCAAGCGGCTGGTTGGCGAATCGTTGGACGCGATGGTTGGCACGATAACGACGGGAAGCCCGCATTGCAGCTTGACCCCCTTGGCCGCGTCCAGGACCTTGCCGCCACCCATGCCGACGATCACGTCGCATTGGGCGGATCGCGCCTCGGCCGAAGCCCGGTCTATGGCCTCGGGCGAGCACTCGCCGTCGAAGGGCGCGAACACCGGCCGCCGGCCGACAGCGGCCAGGACCTGGACGGTCCGGTCCCCGAGCATTTCCCGAACGAATTGATCGGCCACCACCAGGGGATTGGATCCGAACATCGCCGTGAGCTCGCCGAGCGAATCGAACGCGCCCTCGCCCTGCCGGTAGATCAGTGGAAATCCCATCGCAAGCATGTCGTTCTCACCAAAAAAAGGAGGCGGGAGGGAGGTTTATCGGCCTCCCGCCCGCCTTTCAGGGGGAGGTCTCAGTCGATATACCCGGCCTCGGCTTTGGCCTCGTCGATGGCCTCGACGAGCATCTTCAGCCACTTGTCGCCGTATTTCTTGACGTACCAGTCTTCCATGGCCTTGCGGGCGCCCAGGAAGGTGGCCCGGTCAGCCGCGGTGGGCGTGTAGATCTTGCCGCCGCCCTTGGTGAAACGCTCGTTGGCCGAATCCTCGACATCCTTGTTGAAGGTGGTCTGCTTCTTGGCGGCGTAGGCGAAACCGTTCATCACCACCTTCTGGAGGTCGGCGGGCAGCGCGTTGAACCATGAATCGCTGATAAAGTAGTAGCCGAACAGGAAGGTATGCCGGTCCAGGATGACGTATTTGACGACCTCGTTGAACTTGTTGGAAATGATGTCCGGCGTGGCGTTCTTGGTGCCGTCCACCTGCCCGGTCGCGAGGGCCGTGTAAAGCTCGCCCCAAGCCACCGGCGTGGCCGCCGCCCCCAGCATGCGCACGAATTCCTGCTGCAGCGGCGAATCGATGGTGCGGATCTTCATGCCCTTCAGGTCGCCCGCGTTGTGGACCGGTTTGGTGGTGAAGAAGGACCGCCAACGGCCGCCATCGCTGGCCGCGACGAGGCGCACGTTCGGCAATTTTCCCTTGATGGCGGCGGCCATCTTGTCGGTGAAGGGGCCGTCCATGAACTTGTAGACGATGTCGTCACCCGGCAGCAGGTACTGAAGGTCGACCACCGCCAGCTCCGGAATGAAGGGTGTAATGCCGCCGATCGACGTATGCGCGCATTCCAGGGCCCCCGCGTTGATCTGCTCGATCACCTCCTGATAGTTGCCGAGCTGGTTGCCTGGGTAGATCTCGACGGCGACCCGGCCGCCCGATCGCTTTTCAATGTACTCCTTGAGGGAGGTCGATCCGACGTAGTCGTCGTTTTCCATGGTTGCCGGACCGGCATGGGCGATCTTGAGCGTGAAATCGGCTGCCATGCCCTGGCTGGCGAACAGCGCCATCGCGGCACCGGCCAGGAAGGTGGGAACGAAACGTTTCATATGAAGCCTCCTGATAGCCATTGTTTTGGATTCAAAGGGGAAACCCCAAGAGTCGGGGCAGGGTAAGAGAGATGTCGGGGATGTAGGTGACCAGCAGAATGACGATCACGTGGACGATATAGAAAGGCCCCATGGCCCGGGCGATGGCTTCGACCTTCAGGTTGCTGATCGTCGAGGCCGTGAAGAGGACCAGTCCGAATGGCGGCGTTGCAAGACCGACCGTCAGATTGACGCACATGACCACCGCGAAATGGACGGGATCGATGTTCATGCCCAGCATGGCTGGGCTCAGGATTGGTCCGAGAATGAGAATGGCGGGCCCGGCATCAAGGAACATGCCGACGACGAACAGCAGCACGTTGACAAGAAGCAGAAAAACGTACGGGTTCTGGGTTGTGCCCAGAATGAACTGGGCCAGTTTCTGCGGAACGCCGGCAATATTCAAAACCCATCCGAACAAGGCCGCCGAACCGATGACGAGCAGAATGATGGCCGCCGACGAGGAGGCCCGCCGGAGGATGCCCGGCAACTCGCTCGGTTTCAGCGAGCGCGTCAGCAGGCTTAGGCCTAGCGCATAGACGACCGCGATGACCGCAGCCTCGGTCGGCGAAAACACGCCGAACAAGATGCCGCCGAGGATGATGACCGGCGTCATCAAGGGAAAAAAGCTCTCGATGGTCGCGCGCGATATCTGGCGAGCGGTAGGTAGCGTCTCGCGCTTGGGAAAGTTGTGCTTCTTCGCCAGGAATGCGGACATTCCCATCAGTCCGAAGCCCATCAGCAGCCCGGGAATGAAGCCGGCCGCGAACAGCGCGCCGACCGAAACGTTCATGATGTAGGCGTAGACGATCATGATGATGCTGGGCGGGACGATGGGGCCGATGATGGAGGACGCCGCCGTCACGGCGGTTGAAAAGAGCCGAGTATAGCCGTCGCGTTCCATGGCCGGGATCAGCATCGAACCGAGGGCGGACGTGTCGGCGACGGCCGAACCGCTGAGCCCGGCAAACAGGATGCTCGACAGAATATTGACGTGGGCCAGGCCGCCGCGCAGATGCCCCACCAGCACCTGAGAAAAGGAGACCAGCCGGCGGGTAATGTCGCCGGCGTTCATGATTTCGCCGGCCAGAATGAAGAGGGGAACGGCAAGCAGCGGGAATTGGTTCATGCCCGCGAAAATGCGCTGAAGGCTGGTATGCAGCAGCGCCGCCTTGCCATCGATCAAAAACCCGACGAAAGGCCCGAAAGCCAGCGCGAAGACGATGGGAACGCCAACAAGTGCACAGGCAATCGTGACGGAGACGAACAGCGGCATGATGCCCTATTCCTTTGGCGGTTCGGCCCGTGCCGGGCCAAAAGCCTGGAAGACGTTTTCCAGGCAAATCGGAATCAGGAGAGCAAACCCCACCGGCAGCGCCAGATAGACGTATCCCTGGCTTAGCCATTCCATGCTCGGGATGATGCGGGCGAAGCCCTGCTTGACGAAGGGAAACCCGTAATAGACGACGATCACGGCCGTCGCCAGGATGACCAGACTGATCAACGCCCGCAGCCCTTTAATGACCCGCGGGGGAAACAGGTCGAGCACCATCTCCATGGCGACATGGCCGCCTCGACGAAGACCCACCGGGGCGCCCAGGAGCGCCATCCAGACCATACAGAAAAGAGCGGCGTCCTCGCTCCACGAGATCGGGTCATTGAAGACGTAGCGCCAGAAAACGGACCCGAAAAGGATAACGACAATGGCGGCGAGCAAAACCACAAGGAGCGCCGAACAAATCCGGCACACAGCGCCATTAACTTTTCCCAGCCCCGTGACAATCAACCCGGCCAAACCCCATACCCCTGATTTCAAGCTTCTTGTTTTCTTTCGATCATGAAAGTCCCCGAAGCGAAGGCCAACCTGATTTGTCTCATCCATTTCCTGAGAGCCGGCTCAGGGATTTGCCCGGTGCCCGAGGCAAGCCGGCCTGAAAGCCGCCGCGCAAGGTGGCCATGGCTCCGACAACAGCGCGGCAATGACCTCCCCCTCCTATTCCTGAGAAGAAAACCAGGAAAAGGATGACTCGAATCAGGTTGGCAGCGAAAAAGACCCCCCGCAGAATTCCGGCCCAACCTCGGCCAGGGATGCCTTGCGTTTATGGCAAGTCATGTCTGTTTTTTACGGCCAATCGGCGGGGCTCGCCATGAATCTTCACGATCGAAAACTCTTCCGCGAAAAATGCTACGTTGCCGGAATGTGGGCCGATGCGAATGACGGCGCCACCCTTGACGTCACCAACCCGGCAACCGGCGAGAAGTTGGGCACCGTGCCGCGCATGGGCGCCGACGAGACCCGACGTGCCATCGAGGCCGCCCGGGCCGCCATGCCGGCTTGGCGGGCAAAGACCGCGCGTGAGCGCGCCGTCGTCCTGCGGCGCCTGGTGGCGTTGATGATGGAAAACCAGGACGATCTGGGAGTCCTGATGACCTGCGAACAGGGCAAGCCGTTGGCCGAGGCAAGGGGCGAGATCGCCTTCGCCGCGAGCTTCTTCGAGTGGTTTGCCGAGGAAGGCCAGCGGGCCTACGGCGACATCATCCCGACCCACAAGGCCGATGCCCGCATCGTCGTGACCAAGGAGCCGGTAGGCGTGGTCGCCGCCATCACGCCGTGGAATTTTCCCGCCGGGATGATCGCGCGCAAGGCCGCGCCCGCGCTTGCCGTCGGCTGTTCCATCGTCATCAAGCCGGCGAGCAGCACTCCCTACTCTGCCCTGGCCCTGGCCGAACTGGCGCGCCGCGCCGGGGTGCCGGACGGCGTCTTCAACGTGGTGACCGGATCGGCGGGGGCAATCGCGAGGGAACTGACGACCAATCCCATCGTGCGCAAGATGACCTTCACCGGTTCCACGGAAATCGGCCGCCAACTGTTGGCCCAATGCGCCGGCACGATCAAGAAGGTGTCAATGGAACTGGGCGGCAATGCGCCGTTCATCGTCTTCGATGATGCCGACCTCGACGCCGCGGTCGAAGGGGCGATCATCGCCAAGTACCGCAACGCCGGCCAGACCTGCGTCTGCGCCAACCGCATCCTGGTGCAGGCGGGCGTCTATGACGCCTTCGCCGAAAAGTTTGTCGCCCGGGCCAAGCGGTTGGTGGTCGGCAACGGCTTGGACGAAGGCATCACCCAGGGCCCCCTGATCGATGACGCGGCGGTGCGAAAGGTCGAGGACCATATCCGGGATGCCGTCGGCAAGGGCGCCAAAGTCGCCTGCGGTGGCGGCCGCCATGCATTGGGCGGGAACTTTTTCCAACCGACGGTTCTGACCGACGTCACCCGTGAAATGGCCGTTTCCCGCGACGAGACCTTCGGGCCGATGGCGCCGCTGTACCGGTTTTCGACCGAGGCGGAGGCCGTCGCCATGGCCAACGATACGGAGTTCGGTCTCGCCGCCTATTTCTACACCCGCGACGTCGGCCGTGTGTTCAGGGTCGGCGAAGCCCTGGAATACGGTCTGGTCGGCGTCAACGAAGGTCTGGTGTCGACGGCCAATGCCCCTTTCGGCGGCTACAAGGAATCCGGGCTGGGCCGGGAAGGGTCCAAGTACGGCATCGAGGATTACCTGGAAATCAAATACATGCTGATCGGCGGGATCTGATGGCGGCCCGGATCATATGCGTTGGCATAGCGGTCCTCGACCAGATCTATGCCGTTGCGCGCCTGCCGATCGGGGACGGCAAGAACTTTGCGACCGGATACCGGGAAGTCGGCGGCGGCCCGGCCGCCACGGCGGCGGTTGCCGTGGCCCGTTTGGGGGGCGAAGCCGAACTGTGGACCCGTCTCGGCGACGACGGAAACGGAAACGCCATACTCGCCGAAATCAAGGCCTATGGCGTGGAAACGGGATCATGCCGGCGTTTCGCCGGTGCCGCGTCGAATTGTTCTGCCGTTGCGGTCGACCCCGACGGCGCCAGGATGATCATTGCCTTTGCCGATTCGACGCTGCCGACGGATCCCTCGTGGCTGCCGGTTGAGCACATCGGGAAGGCCCGCGGCATCCTGGGCGACATGCGTTGGCCGGAAGGAACGGCTCATGCGTTCGAAGCCGCCACCAAGATCGGCGTCCCCCGCATCCTGGATGCCGATGCGGTTCCCGAAGGGACGTTGCGGACACCGTACGCTCTCGCCAGCCACGTGTTGTTTTCCCGCCCGGGTCTCGAGGCCTTTACCGGCGACGCTCGACTCGCCGAAGGAATGGCGATGGCGCGGGACCGGTTGGAAGGCTGGATCGCGGTGACCGACGGTGGCAACGGCACCTGGTGGTATGATCGAAGCGGAAAATTGACGCGCACCCCCGCTTTCAGGGTGCCGGTCGTCGATACGCTAGGCGCCGGCGACGTCTTCCACGGGGCCTTCGCTCTCACCTTGGCAACGGGGTTCGTGGAAGACGCGGCGATCCGATATGCGCAGGCGGTTGCCGCCCTGAAATGTACCAAACCCGGCGGCCGGGCGGGGATTCCCTCGGCCGCCGACGTTGACAATTTTCTTGGAGAACAAGCCGGATGAGCACGATTTCCGCAGGAAAGTTATGGGGCTTGCGTCGTCTCTCCGACAGCCGCGGCCGATTCAAGATGACCGCCGTGGATCAGCGTCCTCCGATCAAGAACTACATCAAATCCAGGCGCGGCGTTGACGAAGCGCCTTATGACGATGTGGCCGCCGTCAAGGCCGTGCTGGTCCGCGAATTGGCGCCCTATGCCTCAGCCGTGCTGCTCGATCCCCACGTCGCCTATCCCCAGACGATTCAATTCGTCAATCCGGCTCAGGGACTCATTCTGACGCTGGAGGATTCGTTGTTTCAGGAAACGCCGGAAGGCCGCGTCAGCTCCGAAATCGATCATTGGAGTGTCGAGAAGATCAAGCGTACCGGTGCGGACGCGGTAAAAGTCCTGGCCTGGTACCGGCCTGACGCCGGGACGTCGGTAAAAGACCGGCAAAAGGACTTCGTGCGGCGTATCGGCAATGCCTGCAGAATCTATGACATCCCCTTCGTCTTCGAGCTTCTGGTCTATCCTCTCAAGGGCGACGTTCACCAGACGAAAGACTACGTCGAGCACAAAGACAAGCAACCCGACCTGGTTCTGCAAAGTGTGGCCGATTTCGCCGCGCCCGAATTCGGCATCGACGTGTTCAAGCTGGAAAGCCCGGTTCCCGCGGCGGCGATTGCGGACCCGCAAACCGGCAATCCGCGAATCGTCGGCGAAACACAGGCGCTTTTCGACGAACTCGGCCGGTTGGCTGGCCGGCCTTGGGTCATGCTTTCGGCGGGCGCGGGAATGGCCGAGTTCAAGCGCGTGCTGACGTACGCCTACCGGGCCGGCGCTTCCGGCTATTTGGCCGGGCGGGCCATCTGGTGGCAGGCTTTTCAAAGCTTCCCCGATCTCGACGCCATGGCTGCCGAACTTCGGAATAGCGGCGTTTCCTACATGGAAGACATCAACCGATTGACCGACGAGGGCGCAGTGCCGTGGTTCACCAACCCGGCGATCGGCGGGGCTGCCGAGATCTCCGGCAAAGGCGCCGAATTTCGCAACGGTTATGCGGGGTTTGGAAAGGCCGCATAGCAGCCGCTTATTGCGTTGTCGCCGTCTTCCGTCGCCCCCGCGGCACCGGTTCGGACCGGGGCAGAGCGGCGTCGGCAACATCGAAGAGCGAGCGGTGGGTATCGATGAACCGGCACAGTTCCAGGCCGGCCTCGGCCGGCGACGCCTTCATGCGGGCCAGCAGGGCCTCGACGTCGGCCACCGCCTCTTCGGGAGTATGGCGGGCTTGGCTCTGTGCCAGGGCGATCAGCCGATCGGCCTCGTCGACTGGGAAGGGCGCCTCGGTCGCAACCTCGATGGCGAAATCATGGAACTCCAGGAGCAGGGCGGCCAGATAGAGCGCCTGCCACTGGCGCAAGGTAAGAGCCTGGGTCCGCGCCGACGACGGCAGCGGATCGCGAAAGAAGACGGCATCGCCGAAGCACAGCCGTTCCCGCCCAAGCGCCGCGCGCTTGTCCAGGAACTTGCGCGACCACCCCTGGATCGAATGGAAGCCGTAGAAGGTAAACCCCCGCTCAGCCAGAAAGCGTTCGAGTTCTGAAAAGCAGGGCTGGTCGCGATAGATCTCAATGAAGCTGAACTCGGCGAGGACGACCACGGTGCGCTCGGTCAACGTGCGCGCCGCACCCTCCAGGATATCGATCTCGGCGCCCTGGGCGTCCAGCTTGAGGAATTCCCCCCACTGGGAGTCTTCCGCGTGTCGCTCGAACAGGACCTCATCGAGGGTGGCAAGTTCGATGGGCGCCGTCCCGGCATCCGCCAACGATTTGACGCCATAGCGGTCGCGGAAGGCCGGATTGACCGTGAACAGCGAATGATTGACGCCGTGCGCGCAGAGATGAAGGGTCGCCGGGCCCGACCGCGCGCCCAACCCCACCGGCTCGACGGCCGTCTGCTTCCAGCGCCGTCCCAGTGACGCCTTGATATCCTCGATGCACGAGACATCCGGCTCGAAAAGCATCACCGAGGTCCATTCGGCCACCGGGTCGCAGTGGGTCTGCGCGCCGCCGCGCGCACCGACGTCGACATATCCGAAGGGCAGGCCCTCCAGCACCTTAC
This sequence comes from Rhodospirillales bacterium, assembly GCA_014859895.1. Classification (GTDB taxonomy): domain Bacteria; phylum Pseudomonadota; class Alphaproteobacteria; order Rhodospirillales; family Shumkoniaceae; genus Shumkonia. Next base: position 71,037 of record JACZKS010000089.1, on the reverse strand, counting down.
GAAGGTCGCTGTCCAAAAACGACGGATCGTTGGCGATGCTCATGGTTGGCGCGCCTTCGCCGCCGTTTCCAGCACGGCGTGCCAGATGCGCACCGCCGGATAGGCTTCGCGCACGAACTCCAGGGCGTGGGTGGCGATGGCCTCGCGAATGTCGTCGCGGCGCGCCAGGAAGTCGGCATAGAAGGCCAGTTCGTCGATGGTGCGGAAGGGAATATAGTGGGCGAACGGGGTCAGCAGGTGACGCACATGGGAGGTATCGTCCTCCAGAAGCACCGACTTGGCGAAGATGCCCTCCCAAATACGGGCGGGAATGGCGGCCTCCTCCGAGTTCCGCCCACAAATGCACAGAGAGACTCTGCAACTGGCCAGGAACCCGGCGAACCCGGCGATGGTGCGATAGGCTTCCGGGGAAAAGGGAAAGCCGGTGACGACATCAATGGGGATGCCGCGGCGGCGCATTTCCATCAACCACAGCCCGCGAATGTGGTTGCTGATGGAGATGCTGCCCATGAAGCCCAGGTCACGTGAGGGCGTGGTTCTCTGCCGAGCCTCCCTGAACGGCCGCTCGGGGATCGGCGGCACCGTCGCGACGCCGCGGGCGACCCCCCGCAACTGCGGCGACGTCGCGACCGGGTCGAAAAACCACACGGCGTCGAGATCATCGGCCGCCCGGGCAATGACCTCGCGAATGGCATCGCTCCACACGTCATGGAACAGGCCGACCACCTGAAATTTCTGACGCCGGCGCAGATCCCGGATGCACTCGGTCATGGATTCGCGGCCGGCGCCACCGAACGCGTCGTAGACGATCACTTCCGGCCGCCACGTTTCAATCGTTGCGCGGATCTCCGCCTCTTCAGCGGCGGCGGCGGGCCGATCGGCCGCCGCGGGAATGGCGCAGGCGAAATCCGAGCGGATGACGCGGGCGTCAAGGCCGGCCTCGATGGCGCTTTCCAGGAAATAGTCGGGACCGGGGGTGCGATCGGAGTCCTTTCGTGGGTAATAGTGATCGCGATGAATGATGAGAACGCGACGATTACGGTGCGGGGCGAAAGCCTCTTCATACGCCGCACGCGCCGCTCCCTTCCCCGCCGGCACCAGCCGGCCGGCCGCGGAGTCGGCAATAGCGTGAAGAATGAAGTCGGCGACGACCGCATCTTCCATCGCCGAGGGGCGGGCCACGTCGTCGGCCGGCACCTCCAATCCCAGGATCCGCCGCCCATAGGGTTCGTGGGGCAGGAACAGGTCGGCGATGCTTTCGGCTTCGGTCTGTCGGCCCTTGGCGAACGCCAGGGCCGCCGCCCCATAGAAAACCCGTGCGAGCTTCCGCACCGCCTCCTGCTGGCCCGCCACATCCTGAACCAGGCGGCGGGCGCCTTCGATATCCCCTCCCGATATCAGGCAATTGGCATAGGAGGTCAGATCCTCCATCGCCACCGGCCCGAGGGTCAGGACGTGGCGCATGATGCCGGCCGCCGCGAGCCACTGGTGCTGGCTCGCCAATTGCTGTGCCGCTTCGCGGGCCTTCGCCGGATCGCCGCGGTCGGCGAGATGGCGCTGAAGGGCGGCAACGACCTGCGGCGGCAGCGACGGCGCTTCAGGCATCGGGGGCTCCGCGGTCGCGGGGCGACAGAATGGGCGTGGCGACCGGCCAGAAGATGTTGTGGCGCGGGTCGTTCCACATGACCGTGAACTGGCTGGCGCGGTCGTACTGAGTGGTCTGCTTGTAGTGGAACAGGGCGACCTCGCTTAAGACGACATGCCCGTTGGCGTGCCGGGGCGGAATCAGCACCTGACGGCGGTTCGATTCGGAAAGGGTGACACTGGTCCATTGGCCGCGGGTCGGCGAATCCGCATCCAGATCGAGCACCACCAGATAGAATTTTCCGTGGAGGCAGGAGATGAGCTTCCACGTCCTGTCGTCGCCGTGCAGGCCTCGCAGGACATGGCGGGTCGAGGTGGACACGTCGTCCTGCAGAAAATCCTGGTCGATGCCCGCCGCGCGGTAGAGGTCGCGATTGTAGATCTCCACGTAGGAGCCGCGGAAATCCTCGAACACCGTGGGTGGCGTGATCAGCTTGACCTTGGCGAGCGGAGTGTCCTCAACCTGCAACGCAGCCATGGCCGTCATGCCTCGGTCCAATAGTTCTTGCGATGCAGATATTCTGTCTGGTTGGCCATGAACCACGCCCACGTCTTCTGGAGCCCGTCGCGCAGGCTGGTGGCGGCCTCGAAGCCGATCCATTCGCGGGCCCGCGTCATGTCCATGACGCGGCGGGGAAAGCCGGCCGGCTTGGTGGTGTCGAACTGGTAGTTGAAGTCGAGGAAGGAACGCAGCGCTTCCACGAGCTCGCGGATGGTGTGCCCCTGGCCGCTGCCGAGGTTGACGAAGGAGCCGCGGGTTCCGTGGTGGAGCGCCAGAATGATCCCTTCGGCCGCATCGGTGCTGTACAGAAAATCGCGCACCGCCGAACCGTCGCCCCAGATCGTCACCGGGTCTTCCTTGCGGGCGATGCGCTGCATCAGCGTGGGGATGACCATGGCGTTGGCGGGATCGAAATTGTCGCCCGGACCATAGACGTTGCACGGCCGCACCACGGCGAAACGGTCGGTGCCGTATTGCTCGTGATAGGCTTGGCATTGCAGTTCGGCCATGCGCTTGGCCCAACCGGGGAACATGTCCATGGGATGGCTCAAGAGATCGTACTCGTCCTCGCGGAACACCTCGCGGCTGGGATAGGTGCCGATGGTGCTGGTGTAGACCACCTTGCTGGCGCCATTGAGGCGCGCCGCCTCCAGCACGTTGGTGTTCATCATCAGGAAGGGAACGAAGGTGCTGGCCGGCTTGGCCTTGGTCACCTCGACCGATCCTTTGATGCCGGCGACATGGAAAACGAAGTCCATGTCGCGCGTGACCTCCTGGCAGACATTGAAGTCGCGCAGGTCGCCGTGGATGTGTTCGGCGCGGTCATCGACGTTCAAGCGGTCCAACGAGACGACGCGCACGCTGGCCCCGGCGTCGGCGAGAATGCGGACAATCTCGCGGCCAATCATGCCGGTGCCCCCGGTGACAACGGCGTTCCTGCCGGAAAACGTTCTGAGGATTTCTTCCTGTATCATAGCACCATCTCTTTGACCGAAGGCTCCACACGGGGAGCGAAAAAGTCACCCTGGTCGTCGTTCTGGATCAGACGCGCCCCCTTGTTCTCGAAGCGGAAGGGCACGTGAAGCAGGCGTAGCGCGTCAATGACGGCCGCTTGGTGTTCACGAGGGACGTAAAACAGCATGAAGCCGGCGCCGCCCGCCCCCAGAAGCTTGCCGCCCAATGCGCCATGACGAAGCGCGGTCTCGTAGATGTCGTCGAGGGCGGGCGAACTGACGGCGCTACTGATGCTGCGCTTGAGTTGCCACGTTTCATGCAGAAGGCGGCCGAAGTCGTCGAGATGGCCGGCGCGCAATAAGGCGGCGCCTTCGTCCACCATCTCGCGCATGTGCCTGAGCACGCCAGCGCGGTCATGCAGCTTGGAGATCACTTCGCCGGCAATCCGGCTGCCCAGTCGGTTGGCGCCCGAGAAGACCAGCAGCAGCCGATCGTTGAGTTCCGCCAAGTGACGGCGCGGGGCGTCGACCGGCGTCGCCGAGATGCCGCCGTCGCAACCGAAGCGGATGACATTGAAGCCTCCCAGCGCCGTGGCGACCTGATCTTGGGAACCGACGTTGTCCTTCAGCCACTTCTGTTCCAGTTCGATGGACTTCAGGTACAAGTCGGATTTCTCGAAGGCTCGCCCCTTCAATGCCGACAGCGCCAGCAGCAGGCCGTTGGCGAAGGCCGAGCTGGACCCCATGCCGGTGCGTGCCGGAAGATCGCCCTGGTGATGGATCTCCACCCCGCCATCGCCGGCGAAACCCATCATGCGCAGCCCGTCGCGGACGGCGGGATGAAGGATTTCCGGGATGGTGGAGACGTTTTCGATGTGCGACCAGACGATCCGGTACGGATGGGGAAAGAAGGGCGGCAGGTAGCGGGCCGTGATGTAGCAGTACTTGTCGATGGAGGTCGACAGCACGGCGCCGCCTTCGCGCAGATACCAGTCGGGATAGTCGGTACCGCCGCCGAAGAAGGAGATGCGGAAGGGCGTCTTCGAGATCAGGATCATGACCGTACTGGCCTCACAAAGGGGCTTACGCGCGACGCGCCGGCCGCCAAATCAGTAGGGAAAAACCTTCATGGAACAGATTGCCCATGCGCAAGCGCCGGGCCTTGAGCAATTCGATGCGTCCGGCCTCGGCCTGGGCGATGAGCCAGGGCAGGTAGCCGGTCAGGTACCGCCGCCTGGTGTGGTAGCGGATGGCCAGATCGTCGACTAGGCTGTCCGGATCGTAGAAGTCGATGACCGGCTCCATGCTGACGACGATTTCCGGCCGCCGTTCGAGCAGCCAATCGAGGAAGATCGTGCACTGCTCGGAGGTCTGCTCGAGCGCGCAGAAGGTCATCGCCGCCGCATGCGGTTCCAGCGCCAAGTTCGGGTCGGGGGCGAAGAAATCGAACCGGCGGCCCTCCAGCGGCAGTTTGTGATGGGCGGCGACCCGAGCGATCAGATCGATGGCTGGCGCCGCCCAATCCAGCCCGATCAGGCGCTTGTCAGGGGCCGATTGCGCGAGCGCGACCAGATTGAAGCCGCTGCCGCAACCGAATTCGTAGACATGGCGGGCGTCGGTCAGGTACTTGCCGAACAGCCAACGGCGAAGGACGCGGAAATAGTTGAACTCGAACCCCGCCGCGAGCGGTTGGGCGTAGTCGCCGAACAGCCGGATGTACGAGGTGGCCCCGATGAAGCCGGGTTCTAGGGCGGCCAGGTCGTTGCCGCTTTCGTCATAGCGGCGCGCCACGTCCGCCCAGGCCGATTGCCAGATATCGTGGCGATGCGCGCCCACCTCGGTGAAGCCGTCCAGCTTGCGCAGCACCGAGAGGATCACGGCGTCGCGCTCGGCCTGCGGAAGGCGGCGGTATCGGAAGTCATGGCGCCCCACCTCGTCGGCCAGCAGCGCGGCGTCTTCCGGCTCCGCCTCGAAGGCGGCCAGGAAATCGCCGACGGTCAGGGCGCAAGGCGCGGTCATGCCATGCGGCCCGCCGCCAGTTCGCCGCAATACCAGCGCACGGTATCGCTCAAGCCGTCCTTCAACGAGAGCTTCGGCTCGAAACCCAGCAGACGCTTGGCCTTGTCGCAATCCACCAGGCGCACCGGGATGGTTGTCGGCTTGGTGGCGTCGAAGACGATCTCGGCGTCGTGGCCGGCGGCCTCCAGAATCAGACCGACGATCTCGCGCACCGTGATGACCTTGCCGTAGCCGATGTTGACCGGATCGCAGGTCGGCAGCTTCTCGGCAGCGAGCAGACAGCCGCACACCAGATCGGTGATGTGCAGGAAGTCGCGGATTTCGTCACCCGTGCCCCACACCTCGAACGGCGTCATCTTGGCCACTGCCTTGCGGATCAAGGCTGGCACGACATGGCTGGCCAGCGGATCGAAGTTGTCGTGACGGCCATAGGTCGCGGTCGGGCGCACCAGCACCACTTTGGTCCCGCCCTTCTGGTGGACGAACTCGCCCATGCGCTCCAGATAGCGGCGCATCCAGCCGTATCCGAAATAGGACGGGTGCGTGGGTCCCGACCACATCTCGTCCTCGCGGATCGGATAGTCGGAAACCGGATAGCCGGTCGAGGAACCGAAGATCTGGACCCGATCGACGCCGACCGCCCAGCCGGCTTCCAGCACGTTGGCCGTCAGGGTCAGGTTGGCGGTGATCGCCGACATCGGATTGGTGGCGGTGACCCCGGCCGCCGAGACGGCGCCGGCGCAATGGAACACAATCTCCCCGCCTTTGAGCGTGCGCCGGCAGGCCTGCTGATCGGCGAGGTCGGCCTGCACCAGCTCAAGGCGCGGATCCTTGACGATCATCGGCCGTTCCCGGACGATGGCGCGCACCCGGGCGCCGGCCTCCAGCAAGGCCTTTGTCATGTGCGTGCCGACGAAGCCGGAGGCCCCGGTGACCACGCATACCTTGTCCTTGTAGAACATCGTCTTCTCCTCAGGCCGCCAGCAGGCGTTCGACCGCGGCCCGGATGCCGGGCGCGTCCAAACCCAACCGCTTGCGGATGTCGTGCAGGGTGCCGTACCAGCCGCAGAAAGCGTCCGGCAGGCCGTGATACCAAGTGCGCAGCCCGGCCACTTCGTTGACCGCTTCGCGCAGGCCGAAGGCATCGTGTACAACCAGAACCCGCGTATCGGCGAAGGCGGCGACAAGACCGGCATCGATCGGCTTCAGGGTATGGAAGTACACCAGATTGACGTCGAGCCCTTCGACGGCCGGCAGCACATTGCCAAGCAGCGGCCCCGCCGTCATCACCGTCACCCCGCCGTTGCCGCGCTTCAGCACGATGCCCTCGCCGAACCTGGTCGGCCCGGTGTCGATGGCGTGCGGATGGTCGGACAGCCGGAAATAGGTCGGACGGCCGTTGGCGTACTCGCTTCGCAACAGCGTTTCCAGTTCCGCCTCGGAACCCGGCTGCAGCACGTCCATGCCCGGCAGCAGGCGCAGGATCGCCAGGTCGGAATAGGCATGATGGGTGGCGCCGTCCCAGGCGTAATCGAAGGAGGCGCCGCAGGTGGCGATGTTGGCGCCGAAGCGGTTATAGCAAAGGTCGAGCTTGATCTGTTCGTAGCTGCGCTCGGTCAGGAACGGCGCGATGCTGTGGACAAACGGGTGCATCCCCTGCGCCGACAATCCGGCGGCGACGCTGATCAGCGCCTGTTCGAGGATGCCCAGATTGTAGAACCGCGTCGGCCAGCGCTTCTGGAAGTCGTTGAACTGGTAAACGCTGATGTCGCCCAGCAGCACGACCACGCGGCTGTCGGCTTCGGCCAGCGCCGTGACCGTCTGCTTAAACCGCCCGCGCATCGAGTTCCTCCATCAGCCGGGCCAGAGTGTCGGCATCCGGCGATCGTCGGTGCCAGGCGAAAACTTCATCGACCAGCGTCTTGCAGCCGTAGCCCTTGACGGTATGGGCGATCACGGCATGCGGTTTGGCGTGGCGGGTCTTGAACGTCTCGCTCAGCGCCGCCACATCGTGGCCGTTCTCCTCACTGACCGCGCAGCCGAAGGCGGCGAAGCGCTCGCCCGGATTGGGGATCTGCAGGCAGCGCCGTTGCGACTGGTTGTGGTCGTAGATGATGGTCAGATTGTCGAGGCCGCGGTCGGTGGCGACCATGGTGGCCTCCCACACCGAGCCTTCGTTGGACTCGCCATCGCCAACTAGGGTGACGACGCGCCGGCCGCTGCCCTTGATCTTTTCGGCCAGCGCCATGCCCACGGCGACGCCGATGCCGTGGCCGAGGGAGCCGGTCGAAACCTCGATGCCCGGCACCTTCAGGCGGTCGCCGTGGCAGCCGAAGCGGGAGTCGAAGCCGCCGAAGCGCTCCACCTCGGCAACGTCGAAATAGCCGAATTCCGCCAGCGTGCAGTAGTGGCCGAGCGCGGCATGGCCCTTGCTCAGGACAAACAGGTCGCGTTCCGGCCAGTCGGGGCGCAAAGGATCATGCCGGATCGTCGAATACACCGCGACCAGCGCCTCGACGACCGAAAAACAGGTCGGAATATGGCCGTGGCCGCTCTTGTGCGAAATCGCCAGGATGTCGGCGCGAATCTTCCGACAGCGGTCGATCATTCGATCACCAGATACGACACCCGGGCCGTGATCGGCAGACGCTGGATGCGCAAGGCGTTGAGGTCGAAGACTTCGCGCAGGGCGACGGTTTCACCGGGGAAGATGTCGTCGCACAGTTCGTCGAACACCAGGACGCTGCCCTTGATGAGGTGCGGCTTGATGGCTTCCAGCGCCGCCTTGGTCGGCTTGTAGATGTCAAAGTCGAAAACGGCCAACGAGATGATGGTCTCGGGATGCCGGCGCAGATAGTCGGGGATTGTCTCCAGGGCATCGCCCTTGACCAATTCCCATTTTCTCAGATGGCTGATAGGGTTGAGAGCCTCCTGGAGGCCCAGCAATTCGTTGAGATAGTCCTCGTAGCCGGGAGTGACCGAGAACGACCCGTCCTGGCATTTGCAGGCCGCGCCGTCCTCCTCGGCCATACCGCGAAAACCGGCGAAGGTATCGAATCCGACGATCTTGCGGTGGCGATTGAACGGCTCGTAGATGCCGCGCAGGGCCGATAGCAGCGACAGCGTCTGCCCCCAGCGCACGCCGAACTCGCAGATGATGCCGTGGGTATTGACGATCTTTCGGTACATCTCGTGAAAGAACAATATCCGCGACAGGGTCTTCGAAGTCAGGAACAGCCCGAGATTGGCCAGCAGTTCGTCCTCGGCCAGCGGTGCCGTCTTCAGCAACTCGGTGAAGCGGCGCTGGGCATCCTTTTCGGTCTGGCTCGATAGGACGATGGCGTCGTGATTTTTTGTTTTCATCGGTTCCACAGCTTTCCTTCCTGCTGCCACCACGCCACGGTTCGGCGAATGCCTTCATCCACATCGACCTCCGCCCGCCAGTCAGTCGCCTTTTCGATCCTGGCGCAGTCGAGTACCTTGCAGCGCGCCGTCGTCGGCGCACCGCCGCGCCAAGTTATGGCCGAGGGGGTATGGCCGGCATGGCGCAGCACCATCTCGACGACTTCGCCGACGGTGACGCCGCGGCCCGACCCCAGGTTGAACACGTCAAAGACAATGCCGGTCGCACCCAGCAAGGCGACGATGCCGGCGGCGAAATCGTCGGCGTAGAGGACGTCGCGGGTCACTTCTGGCGCGCCCCAGACCTCGAAGGGGTCCATCCCGTCCACCGCCTTGCGGATCAGCGCCGGAATGAAGTTGGCACGTTGCGGGTCGAATTTGGCGAAGGGGCCGTAAATATTGGCGGCGCGGGCGATGATGATGTCCATGCCCGTCGCGTCATGCCAGAAGCGGCACAGCTTCTCGGCTGCGCGCTTGACCCAGCCGATGCCGAACTGGGCCGGTGCCGGATCCTGGTTCCAGTCCAAATCATCCTCGGCAATCGCCGCTTCGCCATCCGGATAGACCGTCGCCGAACTGACATAGACGGCGCGCCGCACGCCCTCGGCGTGCAACGCCTGCAGCAATAGGGCGTCCATCACGATGTTGTCGGTGACCTGCTGCCACGGTTCGCTGACCGCCTGCGCGGCGCCCCCCGTATTGGCGGCGGTCAACACCGCCCAGTCGCAGCCCTTCACCAAACGGCGGCAATCGCCATCGCTGCGCAGGTCGCCCCGAACGTATTCGACGCGGGGATCATGGATGACGGCGGCGCCGTCGCCGCGCCGCCCGGCGCGAACCCTCACCGTCGGGCTGGCGGCAAGCAGCGTGCGCACGACGCTGGAGCCGGCTAGCCCGGAGGCGCCGGCGACGAAGACGATTCGGCCGTCGAGGGTTGCCATCAAGCCTGTCATCGGGTCGGGAACGCCTGGCCGTGGCGGACCCGGTCGCGCCAATAGTTGAGGAGATCGGCCATGGTCTGTTCGAAGGGGATCTTGGGCTCCCAGCCGGTGTGGGTGCGGAACTTGGTGGTGTCGGGGATTTGCAGGTCGGCGTCGATCGGTCGCAACCGTTCGGGATCGGTTTCGACCTGGATGTCCTTGCGGGTGGAAAGGGCCAGAAGGTGGTCGAGCATCTCGCCCACGGTGCAGGAATGGGCGCCGCCGATATTGTAGTAGGCCCCGGGGACCGGATTGGCCGTCACCAACAGATAGTAGGCCCGCACCGCGTCGCGCACGTCCGACCACGTGCGCATGGATTTCAGGTTGCCGGTCTTGAGCCGGGGCGGAATCATCCCCGCCTCGATCATGGCAATCTGCTTGGCGAAGGTGGATTCGGCGAAGACGTCGCCGCGCCGGGGGCCGGTATGCGTGAACATCCGGGTGGTCATCACCTTCATGCCGTAGGCTTCGGCGTAGTAGCGGCCGAGCAGATCGGTGCCAACCTTGGATATGGCGTAGGGAGAGGCCGGATGGAACGGGCATTCCTCGCCGATCGGCAACGCCTCGGCGCCGACCCGTCCGAACACTTCCGACGACGCGCAGACGTGGATAACAGGATCGGTATCGATCGTGCGCAGAACCTCGAGCAGGCGCGCGGTGCCCAGGATATTGATGTCGAGCGTATCGATGGGCGCGGTGAAGCTGGTCTTGGGATAGCTTTGCGCCGCCAGATGAAAGACGTAATGCGGCCGCACCGCCTCGACCATGCGCACCAGCGAGACGGTGTCACGCAGTTCGAAGTCGACGAGATGAAGACGGTCGCGGGCGTTGATCCGCCCCATGAGGTGGCTGAGATTATCGAGCGGACTTCGCCAGCGGCAGGCGCCGAAGATCTCCCAATCGGTGTTGGCCAGCAGGAAATCCGCCATGTGGGATCCCACCATGCCGGTCACGCCGGTGATCAATGTACGCGTCGTTCCCGAGGCCATGACGGCGATCCGCCCGTTGTTTCCGCGGCGCAATCATAGGGGGTCGCACTTAACAGAGGGTAAAGCCCTTCCGGGCACCTCGCGCTGGGCCCGGATGTAGTCTTCCGGCACGCCGATATCGATGAAATAGCCATCGAGTACCGTGCCCCGGATGCGGCCGGCCCTGGCCAGAAGGGGAAAGATCTCGGCCTCCAGTGAACAGGCTCCATCCGCCGGGATCAGGTCCAGGATCTCGCGGCGCATGCAATAGACGCCGGCATTGACCAGACCGGGTCCGCCCGTTCCGCGCTCCTGGAAATCGCGTACCCGCCCGTCTGCCAGGGCGACCGTGCCCGAACGCCCCGTATCGTCCAGGCGCCGCAGGGCCATGCTGACCAGCCAGTCCTCTCCGGGCTGGTCGAGGCGGACGGGATCAACCTCGAACAGGGTATCTCCGTTCATCAGCACCCAGCGTGCCGGCAACAACGCCGATGCCTGGCGCAACGCCCCCGCCGTTCCCCTCGGCTCGGTCTCGACGTGACAGCGCACCGGCACGCCATTCCAGGACCGGTCGTGATAGGACGCCGCGACCTTTCCGGCCAGATGCCCGGCGAGGAGCAAAATCTCGCTGGCCCCGAAGTGGACGGCACGATCCAGCAGGTAGTCGAGAAACGGCCGGCGGCCCACCGGCAACAACGGCTTCGGCGTATCGGTGGTCAGGGAGCCCAGGCGCGTCCCCTTGCCGCCCACCAAAAAGACCCAGAACGTCATCCGTTCCCCGCTTCCCTGACCGAGCGCCGGATCGCGCCGCTTGTGTCCAACCTTGGCCCGACAGCCGATCCTACTTTGACCCCGTTGGCCGGGCAACGTTAGAGCCAATCATCCGCTCCCATCGATTTACCGTCGCGAAATGTTGTTGACTTAGTTTATATCATGTTTATATAGTTAAATATAATTAATATGCATTATTTTAATGTAAATTATGTGCTTCAATGGCCACGCGCCGGAACCGCGGCCCCCTCAGCAATATCGGGAAAGCCATGTCGACTCTTGCCGCCCCCGTCATCCCCGTCACGGCGCCGTTCGAGCGCGAGCAGATCGACCTGCTCAACCGAGTGATGGCCGATACCGACGCCGAACAGCGGGTCTGGTTGAGCGGCTTTCTGGCCGGCTATCAGGCGGCCGGGCGGCCGGCCGCCGCGCCGGCACCGTCGGCGACAACCCGCCGGCCGCTGACCATCCTGTTCGCCACCGAATCCGGCAATGCCGAAGGACTGGCCGCCGACGCCAAGAAGGCGGCGGACCGTCAGGGTTTTGCGGCAACGGTCACCGACATGGCCGAGGTGACGCCGGCGGACGCGGCGCAAGCCCGCAACCTCCTTGTCATCGCCAGCACCTGGGGCGAAGGCTCGCCGCCCGAGCGGGCGACCGATTTTTACAACACCCTGATGGCCGAGGATGCGCCCCGCTTCGAGGGCGTGCGCTTCGCCGTCCTGGCCTTGGGCGATTCCGCCTACGTGAATTTCTGCGAGACTGGTAAGCGCATCGACGCCCGGCTGGCCGAGCTGGGCGGAGAGCGGATGGTCGAACACATCGAGTGCGACCTCGACTACGAGACGTCCGCCGCCGCATGGATCGGCAAGACGCTGGACCGCCTGGGTGAGCCCGGCAACGACGCGGAAGCCACCAGCGGCGGCGATGTCATCCAACTGGATACGCGCCGGCCCGCCGCCTATTCGCGCACACACCCCTTCGAGGCCGAGATCGCCGAGATCGTCAACCTGAACAGCAGCCGCTCGGACAAGGAGACCCTGCACGTCGAGCTGTCGTTGGCCGGCTCGGGGCTCGCCTACGAGCCGGGAGATTCGCTAGGCATCGTTCCCCTCAACGACCCGGCCATGGTCGAGGCGGTGCTGAGGGCCGCCCGCGTCGATGCCGGGGCAATCGTCGAGGGTATCCCGGTTGCCCAACAGCTGGCCGAACGCTACGACATCACGACGCTGACGCGTCCCGTCATCGAGGCCTACGGCCGGCTGACCGAGGACACCAAGCTGCAGGCGCTGGTGGAAGGAGCCGATCTTCTCCCCTATCTGACGGGACGGCAGATCGTCGACCTGCTGGAGGACTTTCCGCACGCGCTGACCGCCGATCAGTTGGTGTCGATCCTTCGCACGCTGCCGCCGCGCCTCTACTCCATCGCCTCCAGCCTCAAGGCGGCGCCCGACGAGGCCCACCTGCTGATCTCCGCCGTACGCTATGAAAGCCACGGGCGGGCGCGCCAGGGCGTGGCCTCGACCTTCGTTGCCGACCGGATCAAGAAGGGCGACCTTCTGAAGGTCTACGTCAAGCCGAACCGCCACTTCCGGCTGCCGGCCGACACCGGGCGCGACGTCATCATGATCGGCCCCGGCACCGGCGTCGCCCCCTTCCGCGCCTTTCTTCAGGAGCGCCAGGCCGTCGGCGCCGACGGCCGCAACTGGCTGTTCTTTGGCGACCGCCGTTACGTGCACGATTTTCTCTATCAGCTCGACTGGCAGGATTTCGTGAAGGAGGGGGTGCTGGATCGCATCGACGTCGCCTTCTCGCGCGACGCCGCCGAGAAGGTCTACGTCCAGCATCGGCTGTGGGAGCAACGTGGCGACGTGTTCTCGTGGCTGGAAGGCGGGGCGCATCTTTACGTCTGCGGCGACGAAAAGCACATGGCCAAGGACGTGCACGCAACCCTGCGGGCCATCGTGGCCGATGTCGGTGGGCGTTCGGAAGCGGATGCCGAAGCCTATCTGTCCGGATTGGCCAAGGCCGGCCGCTATCTGCGCGACGTGTACTGAGGGAAGTCCACCATGTCCGACACCCTGTCGAAGAACGAGACCATCAAGGAGGCCAGCCGCTATCTGCGCGGCACCATCGCCGAGGGTCTGGACGAAGTCGTCACCGGCGGCATCGTCGAGGACGACCAGCAGCTCACCAAGTTCCACGGCATCTATCTCCAGGACGACCGCGACCTTCGCCCCGAACGGCGGCGCAAACGGATGGAGCGGGCCTTCGGCTTCATGGTGCGCGTGCGCGTGCCGGGCGGCGTCACCACGCCGGACCAGTGGCTGGAGATGGACCGCATCGCCGACGCCTACGGCACCGGCACGCTACGCCTGACGACCCGCCAGGCCTTCCAGTTCCACGGCATCATCAAGTCCAACCTAAAGCGCAGCATCCAGGCGATCAACGGCGCCCTGCTCGACACCTTGGCCGCCTGCGGCGATGTGAATCGCAACGTCATCTGCAATCCCAATCCGCATGAATCGCGGGCGTCCGCCGCGGCGCACGAACTCGCCCGCGCGCTCAGCGAGCACCTGCTGCCGCAAACGCCGGCCTACCACGAGATTTGGCTGGAAGGGGAGAAGATCCTCGACACCTCGGAAGGCCGGGTCGTCGAGCCGATCTACGGGGCCACGTACCTGCCCCGCAAGTTCAAGATCGCCATCACGGTGCCGCCCAGTAACGACGTCGACGTGCTGGCCCACGATCTCGGCTTCATCGCCATCGTCGACAAGAAGGGGTCGGTCGTCGGCTACAACGTCTGCGTCGGCGGCGGCATGGGGATGACCCACGGCGAGCCCGAGACCTACCCCCGGCTGGCCGACGTCATGGGATTCTGCACGCCCGAACAGGCGATCGACGTGGCCGAAATGGTTGTGACCGTCCAGCGCGATTTCGGCGACCGCGCCAATCGCAAGCATGCCCGGCTCAAGTACACCATCGACGATCGCGGCCTGGACTGGTTCCGCGTCGAAGTCGAGCGTCGCCTGGGCTATGCGCTGGAGGCGCCGCGTCCCTTCCGGTTTGAGAGTACCGGCGACCGGCTGGGCTGGACCAAGGATCATCGCGGCCGCTGGAACTACGCGATTTCCATCGAGAATGGCCGGGTAAAGGACACCCCAGACCGTCCCATGAAGACAGGCCTCAAGGAGATCGCCCGGGTTCTCAAGGGCGGCGACCTCCGCCTGACCCCGAACCAGAACGTGGTGATCGCCGGCATCCCGCCGCGCCAGAAACCCAGGATCGAGCGCCTGCTCAAGGAATACGGCCTGACCAACGACTTCACCGGGCTCCGACTCAACGCCATGGCCTGCGTGGCGCTGCCGACCTGCGGCCTGGCGCTAACCGATGCCGAGCGCTACCTGCCGTCCCTGGTCACGGAACTCGAAGAGATGATGGAACGGGCCGGGCTTCGCGACGACGCCATCGTCATCCGCATGACCGGATGCCCCAATGGCTGCGCCAGGCCCTACATCGCCGAGATCGGCTTGGTGGGCCGCAACCCGGGACGCTACAATCTTTACCTCGGGGCCGCCTTCGACGGCACGCGGCTCAACAAGCTCTACCGCGCCGACGTCGATCACACCGGCATCGTCGCCGCGCTGACACCCCTGATCGAGTCCTACGCCAAGCATCGCGAGGACGGCGAGCGCTTCGGCGACTTCGTCATCCGGCGGGGCCACATCAAGCCGACGACGGCCGGCAACCGTTTCCACGCCGACCTGCCGGAGGGCGCCGACACCTGACGTCGGGTCAGGCTTCCTTCCCGCGGAAGGGCTTCATGATGTCGCCCCTGAGCGAAGCCAGGCTGGAACGGTCTTCGCTGGTGAACGGGATCGGCCGGCAGGCCTCGATGGCGATGAGCCCGAGGCGCGCCGTGCGCAACGCCGTAAAGGCCCCCTGCCCCACCTTGTTGGAAACCTTGCCGGCGACGCCGGCTCCGATGTGGGCGGTCAAGAGATCGCCCAGGTATTCGACGGCGCCCGCCATGGCCGCGTTTTCCAGCACCCGGCGCGTCAGCGCGAAGCGGCCGATACGGCTCGGCCGGAAGCCGTAGACCAGGGCAACGTCGCGAATCATCCGGCTGGTCCGCCAGATCACCAGAACGGCGTCGAGCAGCCCGGCCGGGCTTAAGAGCACGCCGATGCCGGCGTCGCGGGCGGCCCGGGAAACGACGCGATAAGCCTGGCGGTCCAGCGGCTGCAAAACCTCGCGCGTCAGGAGCGACAGGACCTCGCGGTCGGCATGGGCGGGGGTCACCGTCGTCTTGAACCTGGCGATGCCGTCCTCGGCTTCCGGGCGGTCCTCATAAAGCGCGACGACACGCGCGGCCAGCACGCCGCCTTCCCCGGTATTGACGGGCGCATCGAGAATTCGCGCCGCCTCGTCGCGAAGCTCGGCCACCTCCCCGAGAGCCCGCAACTGGCGGCGCAACGCCACCACTTCGGAAGCGACGGCCGCAAGGCCGCTGCCGAATGCAACGGCGGCAAGCGCGCCGAGCAGGCCGCCCAGTACCGAATCCCGCTCGAACAGAACCCGCGTATAGGAAACCGCCTCGATGGCGAGGACCGAAACGACGAACCCGGTAGCGGCGGCCAGGAACACCCGAAATGCCCGCCGTTTGGTACTGGGCGGTTTGATCGGCAGGTCGGCAGGCACCGGCTTGTCGGCAGGATGGGGCCTCACGATGTCGGCCGGCAGTTCGAGCGGCGCCGACAGGCCGAAAGCGTCGACGGCCGGCTCCCTTTCGCCGGCCAGTGGACGGACACGGTCGGCGTCGAGTTCGAAGGGTTCGCGTCGTTGCTCGCTCATCGCAGACGATCCCCGAGCAGGAATTCCAGCGTGTGGTCGAGACCGACGTGAGGCAGTCCCTCGGTTTCGGCGTGCCGCAGTCCGTACGGCAGGAACTTGAGGAACCGGAAGTTCATGGCGCCCCACGCCTGGGGCGAGGGAAAGCGCGGCGGGACCTCGCCGGGATAGAGGGCCACCTTCTCGGTGCGGCCCTCCGGAAGCCCGCGGACCATCGGCAGGGTCTTGCCGTCATGCTCGCCCAGAACGTTCTCGGTGCACCGCACGGCGGCTATGGCGGCCGTTTTCGTGCGGGCGCCTTCGAAGCGGATCTCGCCCGAGGCGTGGGTGATCATCTCCTCCAGCAACTGCTGCAGGTTCCGGTACTGTTCGAGCGGTACGTGGTCGCACTTGGTGGCGGCGAACAGCACGCGGTCGATGCGAGGCGCGAAGATCCGCCGGAGCCAGCCGGCGCTGCCGTGATCGAAGCTGCGCAGGATGACGGTCAGCGCATCGCGCATGTCGGCCAAAGCGTGCGGCCCCCCGGCCAGGGCCTTCAGCACGTCGACCAGCACGACCTGGCGGTCCGAGCGGGCGAAATGATCGCGATAGAGCGGATGCACGATGTGGTCGCGGTAGGCGTCGTAGCGGCGCTCCAGCAGCACGCGCAAGGGCTTGGGGTCGCCTTCCTGTCGGGCCGGCAGCGGGAAGAACGCCATCATCGGGGCGTTTTCGGAAATCTCGCGGCCCGGCTTCACGAAGCGTCCCGGCTGCAGCAGGGTCAGGCCCTCCTCGGCGCAGGCGTGAAGGAAGCGCCGGTAGAGATCGGCTCCCCGCCCGATCGTCTCGTCGCCTAGCGACGCGGCGGGGCCAAGCGATCCGACGAACGCCAGGAAGTCGCCGGCCAGACGGTCGCGCGGCGGACGGTCAAGACGCTCGAAGACATCCCGCGACCACTCCTCGAAGGACTGGTGAAGCATCGGCAGGTCGAGCAGCCATTCGCCCGGATAGTCGACGATGTCGAGATGAAGCGAGACGCGGTCGCGGGCCAGCCGGGCCAGGCCACCGGCGGGGCGGAAGCGAAGCGCCAGGCGCGAACGGTTGATGCGGTCGGTCGATTCCGGCCAATCCGGCGGCTCTCCGGTCAGCAGGTCCAGGGATTGCCGGTAGGGAAATGTCGGCAGGTGCAGATCGGCCCGCTCGACCAGCTTGGCCCCGGCCAGTCGCCGCTCCGACACCACCGAAAGGAAAGGCAGCAGTTCCGGGTGATCGACGGCGCGCAGCAGGTCATGCACGATCGCGGTCGCCGCCACCGTCTTGCCGCTGCGGCTCAAGCCGGTGATGGCCAGCCGGACGGTGCGCTCGGAGGCGCGTTCGAGAACGTCCGTGGCGATCTCGCCCAGCCGCTCCGTGGCACCCGCGACCAGCCGCTCGACCTGCCGGCCGGGCTCTCCGAACCATCGCTCCATCATGCCAGGCCGCCTTTCCTTTTTGCCAAGCGATCCGCCCCAGTCTGCCCGCCCCGCAAAAAAAACGCCAGGTTTTGGGCACCTCGTCCGTAGAAGCCAGTGAAGGGTACGTAAAGGCCCATCAGTTTCGATGGGAGCGGGAAAGGCTCCCAGTTCTTTTGGCAAAGGAGAATCCACATGCCCGTAATCGCCACCAACACCGCCGCCAACACGGCGCTTCGCTATCTGAACGTCAACAGCGACGAGCAGTCCGGCAACCTGGCGCGCATCGCCAGCGGCTCGCGCATCACCAAAGCCTCGGACGACGCCTCGGGCCTGGCCATCGGCACCAAACTGCAAATGGACGTCGCCACGCTCACGCAAGCCCAGACCAACGCCGCCAACGGCGCCTCCATTTTGTCCGTCGCCGACGGCGGCATGTCCAGCATCAGCGACATTCTGTCGCGCATGAAGACGCTGGCGACCCAATCTCTCTCGGGCACGGTCACGGATACGGAGCGGGCTTACATCGACGCCGAAATGACCGAACTGATCGCCGAAATCGACAGCATCGTCGCCGCCACCTCCTTCAACGGCACCTCGCTGCTCGACGGCAGCTACGCCGCCGTCAACTTCCTGGCCGGCACCGAAGCGACCGACGTTCTGACCGTCACCATTACCAACGTCGATTCGACAGCCCTCGGCGTCGCTGCCGCTGCCGTCGACACTGCCGCCAATGCGACGACAGCCCTCGGACTCATCGATACCGCCATCGACGCCCTAAGCGCGGCACGCGCCACGGTCGGCGCCACCATGTCGCGTTTCGAGTTCCGCGAAGGAATGCTGGCCACCTCGCTCGAGAACACCGATGCCGCGCAGTCGTCCATCATGGACGCCGACATCGCCTCCGAGCAGGCGGAACTGGCCTCCAACGAAGTGAAGACGCAGGCGGCCATCGCGGCCCTGGCCCAGGCCAACCAGCTGCCGCAGGAACTGCTCGACCTGCTGAGGTAATCCCGTGGGTCCCCCCGGGGGGGGGCGGTCGTGACCTCCACCCCCCGGGGCCGATCCCGCTCGGCAAAGGATCGAAGCTATGACCACCACCTCCACCAGTTCGGCCGCCATCGTCACCGGCTACACGCGCACCTACGTGTCGGGTTCCTCGGGCTTTGACAGTTCGGCGTTGATCGAGGCGGCGGTCAACGCCAAGCTCCAGCCGGCCGTCACGCTTCAGGCGAAGGTCGCGGCGAACGAAACCAAGATCGCCGCCTACGAGGAGATGCAGGGCTACCTGGCCGACCTCATGGACGCCCTCGACGTACTGCGCAACGCCTCGGGAACCACCAGCACCCAAAGCGTCTTCGATTCCCGCGCCGCCTATCTGACGGCAAGCGACGGCTCCACAGCCACCAGCTACTTGGCGGTGACCGTGGACAACGGGGTGGCGGCCCAGTCCTTCACCGTCGAGATCGACCAACTCGCCTTGTCCCACAAGGTGGGGTCGGGAACCCAGTCGTCGAAAACCGAAGCCTTGGGTCTGTCGGGCAGCTTCACCCTTGGCACCGAGGGCGGCGAAAGCACGACGATCACCGTCGATACCGGCATGTCGCTGGCCAACATCGCTACCGCCATCAATGCGACAACCGAGACGAGCGGCGTCCAGGCCTCGGTCCTCAAGGTTTCCGACAGCTCCTACATGCTGGTCCTGTCGAGCAGCGAAACCGGCCAAACGATCGAACTGGCCGATACCGATGGAGTGGCTCAATCGCTGGGAATCGTCGACGGCACCGGCGCCTTCGCCAACGAACTTCAGGCGGCCCAGAACGCCATCGTCAAGATCGACGGCGTCACCATCGAATCGTCTTCCAACACAATCGAGGACGCCTTGACCGGCGTTCAGTTCGACCTCTACGTGGCTAAGCCGGGCACCTCTATCACGGTCGAGGTGGAACCCGACTATTCCGATGTCAAGGAAGCCGTCGAAGCCTTCGTTACGGCGTACAACGCCTACCGCGAATTCGCCTTGGCCAACCAGGCGGTCGCCAGCGACGGGACGGTTTCGGAGTCGGCCGTGCTATTCGGCGATTCCATCCTCAGATCCACCAACGCGACCATCAACAGTGCCTTCGCCCAGATGATCGAAACCGGGGACGGCAAAACCTCGCTCGGCGCTCTCGGCATCACCTTCGACAAGAACAATTACCTGGTCATCGACGACGACACGTTCGACAAGGCCATCGTCGACAACTTCGACGCCGTCGCCAAGCTGTTCGAGTTCCAGTTCACCGCCAGTTCGGACGACCTGCTGGTACTGCGCGACGATTCGGCGCTGGCTTCCGGTACCTACGTCCTCGACATCGCGACCGATGCCGAGGGCAACATCACGTCGGTCTCCGTGGACGGTGACGACAGCCTTTTCACCGTCAGCGGCACCGTGCTCACGGGCGCCGAGGGCAGCGCCTTCGCCGGCTTGAAACTGGTCTACGCCGGGACCGACAGCGCCAGCGTCACCTTCACGATTTCTCAAGGAATCGCCGATCTACTTTATGACTCGTTGACGGGGATCGCCAATTCGACAAGCGGCAGACTAGCCACCGCCATTGCGGCCATCGAGACCGAAAACACGACGAAGACGGAAAAAGCCAACCTGATCATCGAAAGGGCCTACGCCTACGAGGAACGGTTGATCAGCTACTACGCCAACCTGGAAGCCAAGATCGCTGCGGCGAACACCGCGCTGGCCGTCATCAAGGCCATCCTGAATGCCGACGATGATGATTGAGACTGCGAGTCTAGGGGGAGTCCGACCATGAAAACCGCCAATCAGCGGGCGACGTTTGCCTATGGAAAAGCCCAGGAATGCGTGCCGCAACCGTGGATGGTCGCCATCCTGCTGAAGGGCGCCATCAACCATCTTGAAGCCGCCGAACGCGCCTTCGCCGACGGCCGGCGGGCCGATAGCATGAAACGAGCCAGCAAGGCGATAGCCATTCTTCAGGGATTGCGCGACAATCTGCGCCCCGAGGTTTCGCGGCCGTTGACCACCCGGCTCGACCAATTCTACGGCACCACAATCCTGCAGATCGCCCACCTCACAAGAAGTGGATTCGACGCCAAGGCCTGCGCGGGCGTCACGGCGAACATCCAACGGGTCCAGGATGCGTGGGCAGCCGGTGAGAATAAGGGAAGCGGCAAAGATTGACCTTCGTGGGGGGAAAAAACGAGGTGAATGCCCATGAGGCGTGGCCGCCGGACGAGGGGGAGTCCCCCCCACCGGCCGAGGCTCCAACTACGTGCCCCGACCCGCAGCCGCAGACCAAAGTGGCCGCCGCCGGGGCGGAGCCCGATGACGATGCACTCATGGCGTGCTCCGCCGCGGGCGACCAGGCGGCGTTCCGGGCCCTGATGGCGCGCCATTTCCGGCGCGTCTATTCGCTGGCCTTCCGGATGATCCCCAACCCGGCGGATGCCGAGGACCTGGCCCAGGACGTCTTCTTCACCGTCTGGCTGAAACGGACCGACTGGCAGCCGGGCGAGGCCGCCTTTTCGACCTGGCTCTATCGGGTGACGATCAACCGCTGCATCGATTTCAAGCGCAAGCGCAAAACCGTGGAGTGCGACGAGGTCCCCGAGATGGCCGACGATCGCCCGGATGCGGCGGCGCTTCTGCAACAGCACCAGGCCAGTCAGATCCTCAGGAACGCCACCCTCAAATTGAGCGATGAACAACAGGCGGCGCTTGCGCTATTCTATCATCAGGGCTTGTCAAATGCGGAGACGGCGGAAATTCTGGGCACGAGCGTTTCGGCAGTCGAATCGCTGCTGAAACGAGCTCGGAATCGTCTCCGGATAATCTTGCGGAACCGGTCGAAAGACCTTTTAGGGGACAGTGGATGAATGGGACTGAAAGAATTTCAGGATCTTCTTGACCGCTATGGCGGAGATCCGAAGGCATGGCCGGCCGATCGCCGGGCAGAGGCGCTTGCCCTCGCAGGTGCCTCTGCCGAAGCCGGCCGCCTTTTGGAAGAAACCCAGTATTTGGAACGGCTGTTGGCTGACCCCGCCGTGCCGGAGCCAAGCCTCGATGCAATGGACCGGGTCATGGCGCGCATCAGCGCCCATGAGGAGCGGCTGGCCCGTGTGGTTTCGCCAACCCCGATGCCGGCCCTGGCGAGGGCGCGTGCGCTGGCCGGCGAGGTGAACGGTATCCTGGGCGGTTTGGTCTACCACCCGGCCATCCTCCTCGCTACCGTGTCGCTGATCGGCATCCTGGTTGGCGTCGCCGACCGGGCAAGTTCCCTGCACGACGCTCAGAGCGGCCTCATCTATTTCATCGCGACTCTCTGACGGCGCGGCGCCGGTCCGCCGCAACCCGAATGCGCAGAATGCATCGGAGGAATGTTGGACAGTATGTCGACCCTGAAGAAACGGACGAAGATCATCATCGGCGTGACGCTGACCGTCTCGCTTGCCGTCAACTTTTTCTTCCTGGGATGGCTGGTGGGCACCAGCCCGCTGGTGCCCGGCTCGCTGGCCGGACGCCTGGGCGCGGCGGTCGGCCTGCTCCGGCCGCCCCCCGGATCGGGCATGTCCCCTGAACAGCGGTTCGTCGACTTTCTCACCCGCGACCTCTCGGAGACCGGCCGCCGGAAGGTGTTGGCCGCCTTGGATAGCCGGGCCTCTGATATCCGCGACCTTGAGCGGCAGGCCATCACTATTCGCGCAGATATCGTTTCGCTGCTGTTGCAGCCGGAACCAGACCGGCCGCGCGTTGCCAAGCGGATCGAGGACTTCGAGCAGTTGATGCGGCGGCGCATCGCCATCGTCAGCGCCGCCATCCTTCCCGTCGTCCTCGATCTCGGTCTGGAGGATCGCCGGATGTTCGTTGAACGGTGGGCCATGGGGCCCGGCGCGCCTCCACCGCCGCCGCCTCCCCGATAAGGGATCGAAACTCCGGCCTCGGCCGGAGTTTTTTTTGCGCCAGGTTTTGGGGGGCTCTTCGTGAAAGGAGGTATGGGCATTGGGACGGCGGGCCGATCTCGCAAGGAGTTTCCCATGGAGACGACATCAGTAACGTCAAGCGACTACAGTTCGGCCGTCCTTTCGGCCCTCTCTTCTTCCAGCGATTCGAGTACGACTTCAACCTCTGCCGAAGAGCTTTACAATTCGTGGATTTCCATCCTCTGCACGCAACTCCAGAACCAGGACCCGACCAACCCCGTCGATGCGACGGAGTTCACCAGCCAGCTGACCTCCATCGCCTCGCTGGAACAGCAGGCCCTGACCAACGAAACCTTGGGCAGCCTGCTGACACTGGTCTCAGGGCTACAGGGTGATTCGCTGGCCGGCTATATCGGCAGCAAGATCACCGCCTACGGCGACACCGCCCCCCTGAGCGATGGGTCCGCCGAATGGCAGTACGACCTCGAATCGACGGCCAAGAGCGTCACCATCAAGGTCTTGGACGAAGACGGCAACGTCGTCTACACCACCACCGGCGAAACCGGCGCCGGCACCCACGACTTCACTTGGGACGGCACCACCGACAACGGCAAGGTCGCGCCCGACGGCGCCTATCAACTGGTGGTCGAGGCCACCGACGCCAGCGGCGACGACGTCTCCGCCACCCTTTACGCCTGCGGCATCGTCACCGGCGTCGACCTGACGGGCAACACCGCCACCCTGCTGATGGACGGCGTCTCGGTCCCCGGCAGCTACGTCGTTTCAGTTTCCAAGGCCTGAGGAGGGTGTCCCGATGAGCGACGCAGCAATGTCCATCGCGGTCTCGGCGCTCCGCGCCCAGAGCTCGAACCTTTCCATCATCTCGACCAATTTGGCCAACGCCTCGACGGTCGGCTACAAGGAACTCACCACCAACTTCAAGACCCTGATCACCAATCCCTATTCGTCCTCGTCACTGAACACCGGCGGGGTGGTGGTGTCGAGCATCCAGCATGTCGACCTCCAGGGTCTGATCGAAAGCTCCAGTTCGGCAACCAACATGGCGATCGACGGCACCGGCTTCTTCGTGGTGACCAAGACCACCGACACCAATTCGTTCTATTACACGCGCGTCGGCAGCTTCACACCCGACGCCGACGGCTACCTGTGGAACGAGAACGGCTATTACCTCCAGGGCTGGCCGGTGAACTCCGATGGCAGCCTGGTGAACGGCAACGGCTCGGTCAGCAGCCTGGAAACCATCAACCTCAATTCGATCAGCGGGGCCGCCCAGGCTACGTCGACGATCGAGATGGTCGCCAACCTGCCGGCCGACGCGGTAGTGGGCAACACCTTCACGACGTCCTCCGAGATCTACGACTCGCTCGGCGTCAGCCATACCATCGAATATACGTGGGAGAAGACCGCCGCCAACGAATGGACGTTGGCCGTGTCGGGCCCGACGTTGGGCTCCGATTCCAGCGTGACGTCGGGCACCCTGACGGGTTCGCCCATCGCCATTACCTTCGATTCCGACGGCAATCTGGCAACGACGTCTCCCGATCCGGTGAGCCTGAGCATCACCGGCTGGACCACCGGGGCAAGCGACAGCGCCATCACGCTCGATCTCGGCACCGCCGGGCGCACGGACGGCTTGGGCCAGTTCGCCAGCGAGGACGGCATCCCGCAGGTCTCGGTGACATCGGTCAACCAGAACGGCCTGCAGTTCGGCGAACTGGCCAGCGTCAGCATCCAGTCAAACGGCCAGATCATCGCCACCTTCAACAACGGCATGAGCCGGCCGGTCTATCAGATCCCGCTGGCGTCCTTCAACAACTCCAACGGCCTGCAACTGGTCAGCGGCAACGCCTACCTGGCAACCGTCGATTCCGGCACCTACACGCTGAACGTGCCGGGTTACGGCGGCACCGGGGCGATCAGCGGCAGTTCGCTGGAGGCCTCGACCGTGACGACATCGGAGGAACTGACCGACATGATCGTCGCCCAGCAGGCCTATTCGGCGGCCTCGCAAGTGATCAGCACGTCTCAGGACATGTTCGACGCATTGATCAGTTCGGTCCGATAACGTGACCCCATAAGAAAGGCGAAAGACACGATGTCGAAGTCCAGGAAGATGGCGCCGATCACCCCCGTCGACAGACGGCTCACCGCCGACTGTCAGCGGGTCCTCGCCGACGCCCAGAGCGTTTTGGGCGCCCTCATCACCGACGAGGGCGAGGCGATAACGGTGGCGCGCGAAACGGCCGACAGACTGGCCGTCATGCACCCCGATACCCGGCTGGCCGAACGGCAGCGCTTGATTTCACTTTTCGACGACCTGACCGCGTTGACGGCCCGGCTGATCTCCGAGAAGGCGGTGGTGGAACAGCGCCTTGTCCTGGGGACCCGCCACAGGTCGGCCGGCCGGGCGTACAAGGCAGGAGAAGCGCGATGAACAAGTCCGAAAAAACCACCCCGGAATATGTCGGCGAATTGACCGCCCTGCTCGATCGCTTCAGCGAGCTGGTCGACATGGAAAGCGCGGCCATCGAGCGGCATGACACCGCCACCCTGCAACGCCTAGCCCCGGCCAAGATCGCGACTGGCAAGGCCTTCGAAGCGCTTTGGCGGGAGTTCCAGCCGAGCCTCCGACACGCCGATCTCGAGCATAGGGCCGCCTTCTCCGAGCTGGCCGCCCGCGCGGAGAGTCTGCGGCCCCGCGTCGCCCGCAACCTGGCCTTGCTGAATGCCGCCAAGGTCACAACGGCGACCCGCATCGAGGCCGGCATCGCGGCGTGGCGGCGGTCCCAGAACGAGAAGCCGGTCAACTACGAGGACAGCGGCCGCACCTCGGCGCCGGGACGGGGATCGATCCGTCCGCCGCGCCTGATTTGAGGACGGCGGGCAACCGCCGCCGAGCGAGGGTTCCATGGATCTGCGCGCCGCCCAACATGCCGCCCTGACGGGCCTGGCCGCCACCGAGGCGCAATCATCGGTCGCCTCGGCAAATATCGCCAACGCGCAGGTCCCTGGCTATACCGCCAAGACCACCAGCCTGACCACGACGCTTGCGGGGGGCAACGCCACCGGCGTCTCGCTCAGCTCCATAAGCTCCTACGTCAATGAAAACCTCGTCCGCTCGCTGGTGGCGGCGACCAGCAGCGAAACCTATACGCAGACCCTGGCCGACTACCTGGAAGCGCTATCCGGCGCGATGGGCAGCACCGATTCGAGTTCGACCATCGCCAACCGGCTGAGCTCCCTCCAGACCGCTCTGGCGGATCTGGCGGTGACTCCGGAAAGTGCCAGTCTGAAATACCTCGCTGTCGAGGCGGCGGTGGCGACCGCCGATTCCCTGAACGCGTTTTCCAAAGAGGTGCAGCAGCAGCGCGCCAATGCCGATCATCAACTCGCTGACACCATCGACGAGCTCAACGTTGCGCTTGAGGAAATCGACCGGCTTAACGAACAGATCACCGTCGCCAAAGCGCTCGGGCAGGCGACCGGGGATCTCGAGGATGCCCGCCGCGTGGCGCTGCAAACCGTCGCCGAGAAGCTGGACGTCAGCTACTTCACCACCTCCACCGGCGAACTCCACGTCTACACAAAATCGGGGCAGGCTCTGGTCGACAGTCGGGCCCACACCCTAGCCTATGAAGCCGCTGGCAACGTGTCCGCGACCATGGAATATCCGAGCGGCTTCGACGAGATCACGCTGGACGGCCAAGCGGTCACGACAAAGCTGAGCGGCGGCGAGATCGGCGCCCTGCTGGAACTTCGCGACGAAACGCTGCCCGCCATCCAGGATGAACTGGACGCGCTGGCGGCGACGCTGATCGAAGAGGTCAACGCCGTCACCAGCCAGGGCACCGCGGTGCCCACACCCCAAAGCCTGACCGGCACAACTTCGGTCTCGGGCACCACCACCCTTTCGGCGACCGGCACGATGCGCCTTGCCTTGGTCGATTCCGACGGCGTCGTCAGTTCGGTGACCGATCTGGATCTGTCGTCCTACTCCACGGTTGACGACTTGGTCACCGCCATCGATGGCATCGGCGGCTTCAGCGCGTCCATCGACTCCAACGGACACCTGGTCATTTCTTCCGATGATTCCACGCTGGGCGTGGCCGTCAACGAGATGGACAGCGCCGTCGGTGCCGCCGGCGCGGGCGTGTCGGCCTACTTCGGGCTGAACGGCCTGTTCACCGGAACGTCGGCGGATACGATCCGTGTGCGATCCGACCTGGCCGCCGATTCGACCCTGTTGGCGACGGGAACGTTGAGTTCGGCTTCCACCCTGGCGGCCGGGAACACCGGCATCGCCTCGGGCGACGGGTCCATCGCGGAAGCGTTGGAAGATCTGTTCGGACAATCCGTCAACTTCGCGGCGGCAGGCTCGCTGGGCGGCACCAGTACCACCTTTGCCGACTACGCGTCGGCCATCGTTTCGGACGTCGCAACCAAATCGTCGGAGGCAACCAGCGCGGCCAAAACCGCCGATCTGGTGGCCGAGAACCTGCGGACCAGCCTGACCAACGAATCGGGCGTCAACCTTGATGAAGAGACCGCCCGCCTGGCCGCCCTGGAGAACCAGTACGCGGCTTGTTCCCAAATGTTCGCGATCATCAACGAAATGTTCGAGGTTCTCCTCGGTGCCGTTTCGTGAGGAAGGGAGAAGCCCCATGACCCGCGTTTCGACCTACGGCCAACTGAACGCCACGCTGACGTCCATCATGCGCCAGCAGTCGGACCTCGCCGTCGCCCAGGCCCAGAATGCGACCGGACTCAAATCGCAATCCTACCAGGGCCTCGGCGCCGATAGCGCCCGCGCGCTCAACCTGGAGGCGCAATTGGCCCGCTCCCTGCAGTACGTGCAGCAGGGCGAGATCGTGGCGAGCCGGGTCGAGACCATGTACGGCGCGGTCACCGACATGATCGACACCCTCGGCAAGTATCAGTCCCTGCTGAGCACCGCCATGAGCGGACAGTCGGCCGGTACGGCGGCGCTCAACTACCAAGCGCAAACCTGGCTCGACACCTTCGTCGATTCCGCCAACACCCGTCTCACCGGCCGCTACCTGTTCAGCGGCGACATGACCGACACCGCCCCGGTCGACGTCAGCGATCCTCCGTATACGCCCCAGACCTATCCCTCGACCGCCAGCACCGCCTACTATCAGGGAGACAGCGCCATCGCTACCTTCCAGGCCTCCGACGGCAAGACGATCACCTACGGCGTGACGGCGAACGAGGCGGGCTTCGAGCAGGCCATCCGTGCCCTCAGCCTGGGCGCCAACGCGTCCGAGAACCCGGTCGACCAGGATGCCCTCACCGAGGCCTACGACCTGGTGAATACGGCGCTCGACGCCCTGCTGGTCACGCAAACCAAGCTGTCCGCCGCGGCCAGCGCGCTGGAATGGGAGATGGATGTGCAAACGGATGTTCAGGTGCGCCTCGAAGCCATGGTCAGCACCATCAAGGAGGTGGACGTGGCCGAGGCACTGACCCGCATGGAAACCCTGCAGACGCAGCTTGAGGCGAGCTACGCGGCGATCGCCAGGATCAACAAGATGAACCTCTTCGACTATCTCTAGGGCACCCCGCGCCCTCTCGCCGGTTCGCCGAAGCGGGCGGGCTTTGATGACGGCTCTCCCCCCGTGGTAGTATGCGTTTCGCTCTGCTCGTGTAATGGGGAGACAAAGTCATGCATAAGCGCATTCTGCCGGTGGCGGGGGCCATCGGCCTGTCGGTGATGCTCGCGGTAAATCCCGTCCAAGCCGCGGCGCCTTCGAACATGGTGGTGATGGCTTGGCAGATCGACGAGTTGATCTCGCTCGATCCGGCCGAGATTTACGAATTCGCCCCGGCCGAACTGGCCGCCAATTTCTATGACCGCGTCGTCTATTACGACATCGCCTCGCCCAACGAGATGAAGGGTGGCGCCGCCGAAAGCTGGACCATTTCCGACGACGGAAAGACGTTCACCTTCAAGATCCGCGACGGCGTCAAGTTTCATTCGGGCAACCCAATGACGGCCGAGGATGTGGCCTGGTCCATGCAGCGGGTCGTCAAGCTGGACAAGGGGCCGGCCTTCATCCTGACCGGGTTCGGCCTTTCCAAGGACAACGTCGAGCAGAAGGTCCGGGCGATCGATGCGCGCACCGTGGTGTTCGAGACCGACAAGGCCTACGCGCCGACCTTCGTGCTCAACTGCCTGGGCTCGTGGGTCAGTTCGGTCCTCGACAAGAAGACGGTGATGGCCAACGAGAAGGACGGCGATCTCGGCAGCGCCTGGCTCAAGACCCACGAAGCCGGCTCCGGGCCGTTCACGTTGAACCTGCTGAAGGCCAACGAGATGGTCATGCTCGATGCCTTCGCCGACTACTGGCGCGGCGCCCCGAAGATAAAACGGGTGGCGCTTCGCCACGTCCCGGAAAGCGCGCCGCAGCGCCTGATGCTGGAAAAGGGCGATGCCGACGTCGCCCGCGACCTCGGCCCCGACGATCTCGACGTGCTGGCCAAGAACCCCGACATCAAGATCCGCAAAATCCCCCAGGGCATGATCTATTACCTGGGCCTCAACCAGAAGAACGCCAACCTTGCCAAGCCCGAGGTCATCGAGGCCTTGAAATGGCTGATCGATTACAAGGGTATCGAGAAGAACATCCTGCGCGAGACCAAGATCCCGCATCAGACCTTCCTGCCGTCGGGTTTCTTCGGCGCGCTGGACGATACCCCCTACACGCTCGACATCGAGAAGGCCAAGGCGCTGCTCGCCAAGGCAGGGCTGCCGAACGGCTTCAAGGTGACGATGGACGTGCGCAACACCTATCCGACGGCCGATATCGCGCAGATCATCCAGGCGACGTGGGCCAAGGCCGGCATCCAGATGGAAATCATCCCCGGCGACAACAAGCAGACCCTGACCAAGTACCGGGCCCGCCAGCACGACATCTACATCGGCCGCTGGGCTCCCGACTATCTGGACCCGCATTCCAACGCCCAGGGCTTCGCCTGGAACCCCGACAATTCTGACAACAGCTCGGAAAAGCTGCTGGCCTGGCGCAACGCCTGGGACATTCCGCAGTTCACCAAGATGACCGAGGCCGCCCTGGCCGAAAAGGACCCGGCCAAGCGCAAGGCCATCTATGAGGACATGCAGCGGCAATTCCTGAAGGTGTCGCCGTTCGTGATCATGTTCCAGGACGTCGCCGTCCTGGCCGAGCGCAAGAACCTCCAGGGCTTCGAACACGGCCCCAACTTCGACGTCATCTACTACCGCAACATGACCAAGTAAGACGACCGGCATGGCCTTTGACATCGTGAACGGGGCGGCGGCAACGCCGCCCCGTCCCCAGGGAGATGGCCGCCGGCCGCGTCACGCCGTGGCGCGTCATGGCGGCGCCGTGCTGCGGGTGGCCGCCACCCTGGCCTTCACCCTCCTGGGCCTGCTGGCGGTCACCTTCTTCATTGGCCGGGTGGTGCCGATCGATCCCGTGCTGGCCGCCGTCGGTGATCGTGTGAACGCCGCGACCTATGAGCGGGTGCGCGTCGAGCTCGGCCTCCATCTGCCGCTGTGGGAGCAATTCCTCCGCTACATCTGGGCCGCCCTGCAGGGGGAATTCGGCGAATCGGTCCTGACCTCCAATCCGGTGCTCGACGACATCCGCCGGGTGTTTCCGGCGACCCTGGAGCTGGCCACGGTGGCCACCGTCATCGGCGTCGTCCTCGGCGTGCCGGCCGGCGTCATCGCAGCCACCCGGCGCGGCACCTGGATCGACCATGTCATCCGGGTGCTGGGATTGGCGGGCTATTCGGTCCCGGTATTCTGGCTGGGCCTGATGGGGCTCCTGGTCTTTTATGCCCGCCTCGATTGGCTGCCGGGGCCGGGCCGCATCGATCTCTTCTTCGAAGGCATGGTCGAGCCGGTGACCGGCGTCATCCTGATCGACAGTGCCCTGGCCGGCGAATGGGACGTCTTCCGGAGCGCCGCCGGGCATCTGGTCCTGCCGGCCTCGATCCTCGGCTACTTCTCGCTGGCCTACATCAGCCGCATGACCCGCAGCTTCATGCTGGAGCAGTTGCAACAGGAGTACATCACCACGGCGCGCATCAAGGGCCTGTCCGAACGGGCCGTCGTGTGGCGCCACGCGCTGGGCAATGCATGGGTGCCGCTGGTGACGGTGATCGCGCTCTCCTACGGCACCCTGCTCGAAGGCTCGGTGCTGACGGAAATCGTGTTCTCGTGGCCGGGGCTCGGTTTTTACATTACCAATTCGCTGCTCAACGCCGACATGAACGCGGTATTGGGCGGCACCATCGTCGTCGGCGCCGTGTTCATCGGCCTCAACCTCATGTCCGACATCCTTTACCGCCTGCTCGACCCGAGGGCCCGATGACGCTTACCGCCCCTCCCACGCCTACCTGGCGCGCCTGGCTTCTCGACGACGCCCCCGCCTCCCCCCGGCAGGCCTGGTGCGGCCGGATGTACCGCGGCTGGCTGCACTTCCGCCGCAATCCGCTGGCCGTCAGCGGATTGGCCATGGCCCTGCTGCTGATCGTCGTGGCGGCGGTGGGACCGGCGCTCGCCCCCCACGGCCCCTACGAGCAGACCCTGGACTCCCGCCTGCTGCCGCCCGGTTCGCCAGGTTACCTGCTCGGCACCGACGAGCTGGGGCGAGACATCCTGTCGCGCGTTCTCTATGGCGCCCGCATCACGCTGACCATCGTCGTCCTGGTCGCCATCATCGTCGCGCCGCTGGGCCTTTTGGTCGGCACCGTGGCCGGATACGCGGGCGGCATCGTCGATACCGTGCTGATGCGCCTGACCGACATCTTCCTGGCCTTTCCCCGCCTGATCCTGGCGCTCGCCCTGGTTGCCGCGCTGGGACCGGGGATCGAGAACGCGGTGATCGCCATCGCCATCACGTCGTGGCCGCCCTATGCCCGCATCGCCAGGGCCGAAACGCTGACCATCCGCCGATCGGACTTCATCGCCGCGGCGCGGCTGCAAGGCGCCTCGCCGTGGCGGATCGTCTTCGGGCAGGTGATCCCGCTGTGCACGTCATCAGTCATCGTACGAGTGACGCTGGACATGTCGGGTATCATCCTGGTCGCCGCCGGGCTGGGCTTCCTCGGCCTCGGCGCCCAGCCGCCCAGCCCCGAATGGGGGGCAATGGTATCCTCGGGGCGCAAGTTCCTGCTCGACCAGTGGTGGGTGGCGACCGTTCCCGGCTTCGCCATCTTCGTTGTTTCGCTTGGCTTCAATCTTCTCGGCGACGGCCTGCGCGACGTCCTCGACCCCCGGCACGGCGGATGAGCCGATGACCGAGCCGCTGCTGTCCATCGCCAACCTGAGGGTCGATTTCCATACCGAGACCGGCGTCGTCAGGGCCGTGCGCGGCGTGTCGCTCGACATCGGGCGCGGCGAGCGCGTCGGCATCGTCGGCGAATCGGGCTCCGGCAAATCGATGACTGGGCGCGCCATCCTGCGCCTCATCCGCCCGCCAGGCGTGATGACGGCCGAGCGGCTGGCTTTCGACGGCATCGACCTCATGGCCCTGCCCGAGCCCGCCATGCGCCACCTGCGCGGCCGGCGCATCGCCATGGTCCTGCAAGACCCCAAGTATTCGCTGAACCCGGTGATGACGGTCGGCAAGCAGTTGATCGAAGCCTTCCGCACCGCCGATCCGGCGCTGTCTGCCAAGGCGGCGCGCACGAAGGCGTTGGACGCGCTCACCGCCGTCAGAATCCGGGACGCTGAACGGGTTTTCGAGGCTTATCCGGGGGCGCTGTCGGGTGGCATGGGGCAGCGGGTGATGATCGCCATGATGGTAGCGCTCGGCCCCGACCTGCTGATCGCCGACGAGCCTACCAGCGCGCTGGACGTGACGGTACAGATGCAGGTCCTGGCCATCCTCGACGACCTGGTACGGGCGCAGGGCATGGGCCTGATGTTTATCTCGCACGACCTCGACCTGGTGGCCAGCTTCTGCGACCGCATCGCCGTCATGTACGCGGGGCACGTGGTCGAGGAATGCCAGGCCGACGCCTTGCAGTCGGCCCGCCATCCCTATACCCGCGGGCTGCTGGCGGCCATTCCCGAGATCGACCGCCCGCGCGGCGACCTGCCGGTTCTGGAACGCAACCCGGCGTGGGCGGAGGACAGCTCATGACGGCGGCACCGGTAATCGCGGTCCGGAAGCTCACCGTCACCTTCACGGCCGGCCGGCACGTCATCGAGGCGGTGCGCGAGGTCGACTTCGAGGTAGGCGACGGCGAAGTGTTCGGCCTGGTCGGCGAAAGCGGATCGGGGAAGTCGACCGTGCTGCGCGCTCTGACCGGCCTGCATGAAGACTGGCGGGGGCACCTCGACATCCTGGGCGAGGCCCAAGGCCGGCGCCGTTCCAAGGCGTTCCACCGCCACGTCCAGATGGTCTTCCAGGACCCTTACAGCTCGCTTCATCCCCGCCATACGATCGACCGCATCCTGGCCGAGCCGCTGGCGATCCATGGCATCCCGAATGCCGCGGAGCGCATTGAAAAGGCGCTCGTCGACGTCGGACTCGACCGCTCCTACCGCTTCCGCTTTCCTCATCAGCTTTCCGGCGGCCAGCGCCAGCGGGTGGCGATCGCCCGGGCCATCATCCTTGAACCGCGCATCCTGCTGCTGGACGAGCCGACCAGCGCGCTCGACGTATCGGTACAGGCGGAGATACTCAACCTCCTCAGCCGTCTCAAGAAGGAGCGCGGCCTGACCATGATGCTGGTCAGCCACAACCTGGCGGTCGTCGCCCACATGGGCGACCGGCTGGCGGTCATGCGCCGCGGCGAGATCGTGGAGCGCCTTGAGGTCGAGCGACTCCGTCGGGGCGAAGCCGACCACCCGTACACCCGCCAGCTCCTGATCGCCGCCAAGGGCTACGACCGTCAGCTCGCCGACACCTTGCTGGAGTGATCCTCCGGGTCCCTGGTGGTGGAATAGTGCCGGCCCGCCAGGATGGCGGGCCGGGGCGCATGGATGAGGATCAGGACGCGGCGGCGCGCCGGTTGACCTCTTTCTCGGCAAGCATGGTCAACTTCTTGTCGGTATTCTTCTCCTCGGCCAGCGTTTCCTTCAGCAGCTTGGCGCTATCGTCGTAGCCGAGTTCCTGTGCCCATTCGCACAGGGTACCATAGCGGGCGATTTCGTAATGCTCGACGGTCTGGGCGCCGGCAAGAAGAGCGGCCGAGAGAACGTCGTCATCCTCGGTCTCTTCCATGATTTCCTCGGCCTCCTTGATCATACCGTCGATGGCGGGGCACTCGGTGCCTTTCGCCTTCTGCTTGCAATTGGCGAACACCTTTTCGAGCCGGTCGATCTGCTTGCGGGTTTCCTTGACGTGCTCCTCGAACGCCTCGGCAAGGTCGCCTTTGCCGACCGCTTTCGCCATCTTCGGCAACGCCTGGGTAATCTGCTTCTCGGCGTAATAAATGTCTTGGATCCCGTGCAAGAACAGGTCCTCCATGGTCTTCACAGCCATTGTTGTCTCCTGTAATGAGGTGTGGTTCCCGTGATCGGACCCTGACAACCGGGACCGGACCGAATTGTTCCCGTGGGTCGCCGGCTGGGATCGGCGAGAGTAGGCTCACGGCACGGCATATGTCGAACGGGTCCCGCGGCCGGACACGGCAACGGACGAATCCCAAAAGGCGAAGGTCCCGGCGTAAGCCCTACCGGCTGGCGAGGAGCGTGCGAGCCCTGGCGATGATCGGCTCGTCGACCATCTTGCCCTCGAACACGAACGCCCCCATGCCGGCGGCGAATGCCGCCTCGGCGGCGTCGATCATCCGTTCGGCCCGCGCGACCTCCTCGGCGGTCGGCGCGAACGCCTGGTTGAGGACCGCCACGACGCCGGGATGGACGCAGGTGGCGCCGTCGAAGCCGAAGCCGCGCGCCTCCCTCGCCGCCAGCGCGATGGCCTCGGTGTCGGCGTAGTCGGCCACCGAACGGAGCATCCCGAAGGAGTGTACCCCGGCCGCCTTGGCGGCCAAGTGCACCAGCAGCTTGGGCAGGCGCAGGACGTCGGGCGTCGGTTCGCCACCCAGGGTGGTCGCCAGATCCTCGGTCCCGCAGATCAGGGCGAACACCCGCGGAGCACCGACGATGACCCGCGCGTCGAGAACGGCGCCGGGGTCTTCCAGCAGCGGCACCAGCACCGTAGGCGCGCGGCCGCACTCGTCTTCCACCCGCGCCAGCAAGCCGGCAAGGTCGGCCAGGCGCCGCGCGGTTTGGGTTTTGGGCACGAACAAGCCAAAGGCACCGGCCCGGCAGGCCGCCTCGGCGTCCCCGGCCAGCCGCTCGGTCGTCGCGTTGATCCGCACGAACACCTTGGCGCCATTGCGTCCGACTGCTGGCACGGCGGCGGCCAGCGCGGCGCGCGCCTTGTCCTTCTCGGCCGGGGCGACGCCATCTTCGAGATCAAGAATGACGGCATGCGCCCCGCGCTCGTGGGCCTTGGCGACAAAACGCTCGGAACTGGCGGGAACGTAGAGGAGGGATCGCATCATCATTGGGCTTCGGCTTCGGCAAGAATCTCGGCGATGTGGGCAGCATCGATTCCGGCTTCGCTAAGGACGGCGGCGGTATGTTCTCCCAGACCCGGCGCCGGGCGCCGCCACACCCCAGGCGTAGCCGACAGCCGGGGCAGGATGTTGTGTACCGGCAGGCTGCCCAGTTCGGCGTCCTCCACCTCGACGATGATGCCGCGCTCGCGGAAGTGAGGGTCGTTCACGGCATCGTCGATGGCGTAGACCGGCCCGACGGTGGCTCCCGCCTCGCGCATGGCGGCAAGCGCTTCGTCGCGGCTCTTGATGGCGAACCAGGCACCGACCGCCTCGTCGACCAGGGCGCGGTTCTCCACGCGGTGGCTGTTGGTGTCGAACCGCGGATCGGCGATCATCCCGGGCCGGCCGATCACCTCGAAAATGCGCTTGGCCACCACCTGCATGGAGCCCGAGAGCGCCACATACTTGCCATCGGCGCAACGGTAGACGTTGCGCGGCGCGCTGGTATTGGACGCGCTGCCGACCCGCTCCTTCACCTTGCCGGTCGCCCGGTAGATGGCGGCCTCCGGCCCCAGCACCGAGAACATCGGCTCCAGCAGCGACAGGTCGATCACCTGTCCCTCGGCGAGGCCGCGGTCGCGGGCCAACAGCGCCACCGCCGTCGCCGAGGCGCCGTAGACGCCGGCGATCATGTCGGCCAGGGCGAGGGGCGGCAGCACCGGCTCGCGGTCGGCAAAGCCGTTGCGCGAGGCAAAGCCGCTCATCGCCTCGACCAGGGTGCCGAAACCGGGCAGGTGCGCGTAAGGCCCGGTCTGACCGAAGCCGGAGATGCGCACGATGATCAGCCGGGGATTGCGGGCATGCAGCACGTCCGGCCCCAGGGCCATCTGTTCCAGCGTACCGGGACGATAATTCTCGACGAAGACGTCGGCCGTATCGACAAGGCGCAACAGGGCTTCCTTGGCGGCATCCTGGCGCAGGTTCAGAAGCACGGAACGCTTGTTGCGGCCGTATGTTTTCCAGAAAAGGGGCTTGCCGTCTTCGCGCCAGTCGCGCAGCGGGTCGCCGGACGGCGGCTCGATCTTGATGACGTCGGCGCCGAAATCACCCAATTGCAAAGACAGCATGTTGCCGGCCACCAGGCGCGAAAGATCGAGCACCCTGACGCCGTCCAGCGGCCCTTTCGCCGTGACGTCGAAATGAA
This sequence comes from Rhodospirillales bacterium, assembly GCA_014859895.1. GTDB lineage: Bacteria > Pseudomonadota > Alphaproteobacteria > Rhodospirillales > Shumkoniaceae > Shumkonia. The sequence continues at coordinate 34,829 of JACZKS010000089.1, read as the reverse complement.
TGGCTATTGGATGGATCGGCTTGGACATCGTCACTCCGTTCGTCTTTCTTGTCGTTGGCCTCGGTCGTTTGAAAGCCGCGGCTGTCCTGGCCCTCACCGCATCTACGGTTTCGCCGGCTTGCGGACAGCGGCGGTCCGACGGGCCATTTCCTCGCTCACTTGGGCCGCCGTACGCTTGGCCACCTTGGCGACGGCATCCACGTTGTTGACCAAGCGGTCGGTCGGGCCAGACAGGTTGATGGCCCCGATCGCCCGCCGGTCGGCGTCGAGGATCGGCGCGGCCACGCCGCTCGCCCCATCGACGCGCCCCTTCAGGTTGACGGCGAAGCCGTCGGCCTTGACCTTGGCGATGCGGGCCCGAACCTGGTCCGGATGGTCCGCACCGGTAGCCGTCTCGTCGAGGGTGGAGAGATATCGCTCAAGTTGCGCCTCGGGCAGGGCGCTGAGAATTGCCAGGCCGCTGGCGACGTGATGGGCCGTGCGGTCACTGGTGATGTCGCGGTCGTAGCGGATCTCGCGGTCGGGCAGCATCTTGTTGAGATAGCGGACGCGCATGCTGTCGGTCAGCACGGCAACAAACCCGCTTTCCTGGGCCTCGGCGACGGCCCGGCGCAGATAGGGCTCGGCAACACGCAGCAGGGTGCCCCAAGCCCGGCGCTCTCCGGTCGGTTCGCCCGGCAGGCGGACCAGCCGATAGCGCCCGTCGCCGCCGCGTTCCGCGTAGCCGCCCTCAAGCAAGGCGTCGAACAACAGCAGCGTGCTGCTTTTCGGAAGGCCGAGAGCCTGGCACGTTTGAGCCAAGGCCACGGGCGCGCTTTGCGTCGCCAACCACTCGATGAGTTCGAGAATCCGTACCGCGCTGGGAGCCGCCATGTGTTCCGTCCGTTTGCCAGTCGTCGCAATTTGCCCTGGGGCCGGGCCGGCGTCGGATCAGGACGCCCGGCTCGCCGGCCCCCGTTTGAACATACCCTGCTTGTTCATGATGGCGATCGCGATGGTCGCCGCCATGAGCAGGACCAGGGTCAGGGAGATCGGCCGCTCGACGAAGATGCCCCAGGACCCCTGGGACAGCATAATGGACTGGCGGAAATAGTTTTCCGCCAGCGGCGTCAGGACCACCGCCAGGATGAACGGCCCGGAAGGATAGCTGTGCTTGCGCATCAGGTAGCCCACGACGCCGAAGATCAGCACGATCCAGACGTTGAAGAGCGAGTAGTTGAGGGAAAAGGCGCCTACCAGGCACAGCCCGATGACCACGCTGGCGAGGTGCGTCTGGATCACCCGGAGCAGATTGATGAACAGCGGGATCAAAAGGACGTTGGAGAACAGTAGGAAGACGTTGCCGACCACCAGCCCGGCGATCATCCCCCACACCACGTCGCCCGACTGCATCATCAGGAGAGGTCCGGGCTGCAGGCCGAAGATGATCAGGGCGCCCAGCATAATGGCGGTGCCGCCGGAGCCGGGGATGCCAAGCGTGATCAGCGGAATCAGCGCACCCGGCACGGCGGCGTTGTTGGCTGCCTCGGGGCTGGCCAGTCCGGCTATCGCGCCATGGCCGAATTTTTCCGGATGGCGCGACAACTTGCGCTCCAGCGCGTAGGCCAGGAAGGTCGCGATCGTCGGACCGGCCCCCGGCAGGATGCCGATGGCATTGCCCAGCAGGGACCCCCGCAACGTGGGCAGCGCCCCCTCGCGCAGCGAGGCCGCGTCGGGAACGTACTCCCGGATCTTCAGGCTCGGCTTGCCCAAGTTCAGGACCGTCCGCTTTTCGATGTTGTGGAACACCTCGCTCAAGCCATAAAGGCCGATGATGATGGCGACGAAGTCGATGCCTTCGATCAGATCGGGCAGGAACGCGAAGCGCACGTGCCCCGACACATAATCGCTGCCGAAGGTACTGACCAGGGCACCGAACAGGGTGGCGATCAGCGCCTTGACGACATTGTCGCCGGCCAGCAACACGATGGTGCTAAGCCCCACCACCATGAGCATGAAGTATTCGGGCGCCCCAAGGTAGATGGCGTATGCGGTGACGATGGGGGCGAAGAAGATGAGAACGACCAAGCCGAAGGTGCCGCCGACGAAGGAACTGACGGCGGAAATGCCAAGCGCCAGACCGCCCCGCCCCTGGCACATCATGGGATAGCCTTCGATGGCGGTGACGATGGCCGGGGCGTCGCCGGGCGTGTTGATGAGGATGGAGGTGATGCGCCCACCGTACATGGTGCCCAGGTAGACGCCGGTCAGCAGGCATAGGCCGGCGACATGCGGCATGCCGAAGGTCAGCGGCAGCATCAACGCGATGCCCGACGACGGGCCGAGGCCCGGCAGTGCGCCGACGACGGTGCCGATCATGCCGGCCACGAAGATGACCGCCAAGTTATAGGGCGTCAGGACGGCATCGATGCCGGCGGCCAGGTGAATCAGAGAATCGAGCATATCGGCTTTCCTTGGAAGAACCGGAGGGCGCGGCGCGTCAGACCAGCGGAATGCCCAGCCACAGTTTGAAAATCCCATAGATGGCCAGGACCGTAATGGCGCTGACTCTGGCCGACCGGACGGGCGAATGGCCGGCGAACCGCCACGAGATGACGGTCAGCAGGACCGCCAGGGCCGGCAGCACGCCGACGTAGCGCATGGCCAGGATGCCGATGCCCACCGTGCCCATGGCGGCGAGCAGAACGCCCGTTCTGCCCGCCGCCGGCGGGGCCAAGTTCGTCCCCTCCGCTTCGGCCGGCGAAGCGTGCTGGCGCGCCCGTCGGGCCGCCAGCACGACCCGGAGCACCGTGATTCCGACCAGGATCAGCAGGGCAACCGACAGGTTCAACGGCAGGAACCCGGGCCCGAACGTCTCCTCGGCGGAATACGGCATTTCCAGACTGCTCCCCAGCAGGATCAGGGAAAACACGGTCAGTCCCGCCAGCAGGATGATTTCTGACATCTTCATGGAGCTCTCCGCACGACTGAAGGCAGGAAGGGTGTACGAACCCTACTTGATGATGCCGAGTTCGGTGAGCGAAGTGCGGTAGACTTCGTTCATATCGGCCAGGAAGGCCGCGTATTCGTCAGGCCCGAGGAAGGCCGGCTCGACGCGGTTCTTCTCCAGATAGGACTTCTTCCACTCGTCGGTTTCGCTCAGCTTGCGCACCATCTCGGCCAGGTATTTCTTTTCGGCGGCACCGATATCGCCGGCGGCAACGACCCCGCGGAAAAGGCTGAGCGTGATGTCGTAGCCCTGCTCCTTGAAAGTCGGCACGTCCGGCAGTGTCTGGGACCGGGTTTCGGTGCTGATGGCAAGGGCCACGAACTGCTTCGTCTTGATGAATTCTCCGGCGGATCCCGGATTGCTGACGATGAAATCGACGTGGTTGCTGAGCAGGGCCGTCACCACCTCACCGTCGCTTTGGAACGGGATGTAGTTGAGCTTCTTGCCCAGCGCCTTGGCAAACAGGACGGTGACGATCTGCTCGATGCCACCCTTGCCGGTACCCCCGACGTTCAGCACCTTGCCGGCGGCCGCGATGTCCTTCAGGGACTTCAGGTTCGACTGGGCATTCACCAGCAACAGTTCGGGGTCGATGCCCAGGCGGGCGATCGGCGTGAAGTTCTTGTAGTTGAGGCCGATATTGGAGGTCAGCGGGGTGGTAACGAACGACGAGGTCGAGGCCATCAGGAAATGGCCGTCGCCCTTGTGGCCGTTGAGATAGCCCAGCGACACCGCGCCCGCGCCGCCCGGCTTGTTCACCACGGTAATCGGCACGGCGACGATCTTCCCTTCCTGGATGATCTTCGCCATGGTGCGCAGCATGATGTCGTGGCCGCCGCCCGGCGTATAACCGGCGACGAACTCAAGGCCGCGGGACGGGAAATCCGCCGCCATGACGCCCACGGGAAGGGCCAGCGCGATAGCGCCGGCTACGGCGCAAGTGAGCAGACGGGTATGCTTCATGTGAAGGCTCCTTATTGTCTTTGCCGGTTCTCTACTGGGTCTTGGCGCAAGAAAACGGGAGGGGCGGGCCGACGCGCAGGACACCTCGCTCGAGCTTGAAAATGATATTGGAGGCATGTCCGCCCCCCTCCGTCCCGGTCGCGTCAATTTCTTATCCGTTCATCAGAATGAACGTATTCATTTAAATGAACATAGCACAAGTCAGGTCGCGGCGCAATCGCAACTTCCAGAATCACCGACAGGGAAAAACCCGCCGCCCGGACGGGCGGCGGGTTGGCGGACGTGATGGGAGTTGCGGCACGGCCCAAGGGCTGCGCCGCGCATTTTCAGAGCGTCAGGCTTTCGCCAGGTGGTCGAGAGCAGCCTGAGCGCCGCCCTTGGTGTGGGGAACCCGGGCCACCACAAGGCCCATCTCGACCCCAGCGAGGGTGCCCATCAGGGTCAGGTCGTTGAAATCCCCCAGATGCCCGATGCGGAAGACCTTGCCCTGCAACTTGCTGAGGCCGTTGCCGAGCGACATGTTGAAATGCTCCAGCACCACCTTGCGGAAGGCGTCGGCGTTATGGCCGTCGGGCAGGCGCACGGCGGTCAGCACGCCGCTGTACTCGCGCTCGTCCAGGCACTGGATCTCCAGGCCCCAGGCCCTGACCGCGCGCCGCGTCGCCTCGCCGTGGCGGGCGTGGCGGGTGAAGACGTTCTCCAGCCCCTCCTCCAGCAACATATCGATGGCTTCCTTGAGGCCATAAAGCAGGTTGGTCGCAGGCGTATAGGGAAAGAAGCCAGTCTTGTTGGAAGCCAGCATATCCTCCCAATTCCAATAGGAATGCATAAGGCCGGCCTTCTTCGAAGCCGCCAACGCCTTTTGGCTGATGGCGTTGAAACCGAGACCGGGGGGCAGCATCAAGCCCTTCTGCGAACAGCCGACGGTGACGTCGACGCCCCATTCGTCGTGTCTGTAGTCGAGGGAGGCCAGCGACGAAATGGTGTCCACCAGCAGCAGCGCCGGATGCCTGGCGTGGTCCATCGCCTGGCGCACCTCGGCCACCCGCGAGGCGACGCCGGTCGAGGTTTCGTTATGCACCACGCAGACGGCCTTGATCTTGTGGGCGCGATCTTCGGCCAGCTTGGCCTCGACGACATCGGGATCGGCGCCGTGGCGCCAATCGCCCGCCACATAGTCGACGTCGAGACCGATCTTGCGGGCCATCTTCTCCCACAGCATGGAGAAGTGGCCGGTCTCGAACATCAGCACCCTGTCGCCGGCCGAAAGCGTGTTGGTCAGCGCGGCTTCCCACGCCCCCGTGCCCGAGGACGGATAGATGATCACCGGCTGCTCGGTCTTGAACACCGGGCGGATGCGATCGAGGATGTCGCGGCCGAGGCGCTGGAATTCCGGGTCACGGTGACTGATGGTCGGCTTTGCCATCGCCCGCAGGATTCGATCGGGCACATTGGACGGTCCCGGGATCTGCAGGAAATGCCGGCCGGCTTGGTAACTGTTCTGCATCGCATTCTCCATAAATCAGGCGGGGGCCCTTTTGAACCGGTGCGCGCATGCGAGCGCCGCCGCAGGCCACACCCCATTAAATGCATTATGAATGCATTATTTCAAGGCCGTTTTTCCGCATGATGAAAGGGAGTGGTGATTTTTTTATTTTATTACAGCTAATTAAATAAACGCTTTCTCATTTTCCGCCACCCGCGCCGATACAAAACAGCATATTGAATTCATTTCACCACGTATGGTTCGGCCTGGCGCTTCCCTGAGCAGGCTATTGGGTCTATCCTCTGGAAGCATGTGAACAGAGGGGCATGGACCATGGCCATACGCGGATTGGCAGGCTGCCTTGTGGCGGCAATCGTGCTGACCACAGGCACGGCTGGGGCGCAAAGCGATATCATGGGCAAGGCGCGCGGCCTTCTTGGCACCCTCGGCGGCAGCCAGGGTGGCACCCAGCAGACCGCAGACATCGCCGCCGGGCTGAAGGAAGCACTGCACGTGGGCGTCGAACGGGTGGTCGCGAAGGTCGGCGCCGTCGATGGCTTCAACGGCGATCCGGCCATTCACATCCCCCTGCCCGCCCAATTGCAAACCGTGCAGGGCTGGTTGCGCAAGGCCGGCATGGCGGGCATGGCCGACGATCTGGAAAGCCGTATGAACCGCGCCGCCGAGATGGCCGCAACCGAGGCCAAGCCGCTGCTGTGGGAGGCCATTCGGGACATGAGCCTCGATGACGCACAGCGCATCTTTAATGGCCCCAAGGACGCCGCCACCCAGTACTTTCGCGGCAAGATGACGCCGGCCCTGAGCCAGCGCATGAAGCCCCTGGTCGACGACGCGATGGCGCAGGCAGGCGCCGTCAAGGCCTACGACAGCATGATGGGGCGCTACAGCGCCATTCCGCTCGTTCCCGACGTCAAGGCGGATCTTTCCGGCCATGTCGTCGATAAAGGCCTAGACGGCATTTTCCACTACGTCGCCAAAGAGGAGGCGGCCATTCGCGACAACCCGGCCGCCCGGACGACGGATCTGTTGCGCCAGGTTTTCGGCGGCGGCCGTTAAATTCGCCTAAAGGTCCTTGATTTCACGATCCAGCCCGAATTCGCGCGACGTGACGTAGGTCTCAAGATCGCGCAGGCGTTTCTCCATGTCCCGAAACTGGCGCCGCAGGTTGGAGACCATGCCCACCGGCTCGACCCGTACGCGGGTCCAGAAGACTTCCTCCTCGGAGGTTTCATAAAGCCCGGCCGGGCGCGGCGGCACCATCTTGACGAGGATGAAGTAGACGATGATCGTCGGCACGGTGAAGCTGAACAACAGGATCAGCGTGCCGATGCGCACCAACCACGGAGAGATGCCGAAATAGTCGGCGACGCCAGCGCAGACGCCCTTGATCATAGCATTGTCGAGATTGCGATAGAGCCGGTTGGGGCTGGGGCGGCCGGCGTCACCCGCTTCCCACGGAGCCCAGCCGTGGCGGTGGCGCCACCGCCCGCCGAAGGGGGGACGACAGGATCTCATGCCGGCCACCGCCAAGCCGGGTTGCGGGCCAACAGAACCGCGGCCAGCAGGTAGAGAAGAACCGTGGTGAGGGGCGCCCAGAGAAGGGCCAGCAGCGTAGCGCCCCGCACCCACCAGGCGCCGATGCCAAAGCGCGTCGCCACCGCCGCGCAGACGCCCAGAACAATGGCGCCCGGCCAACGGCGCAGCCTCGCGGCGCGACGGCGGATGTCATGAAAATCATGGCGGGTCATAGCTGTTCCCTCCAGTGGGGGACCTCGGCGTCAAGGATGCGCTCGAGGTTCTTGATGCGGCCTTCCATCTTGGGGACGCTCTCCCACAGATCGGCCAGGATCTTCTCGTCGTCGGCCGACAGCGTCCGGGTCGAACGCCAGCGCGTGCTGTAGTGGATGATGATCCACAGCGGCGCCACGATCACCATGAAGACGATCAACGGCACGTGGATGAACTCCAGGAACGGCATCGGGATCTCCCGCTCAATCCTTCGAACCCCGGCGCTTGGCGAGGCGCGCCTTCAGCGCGGCCAGTTCTTCCTCGACCGCGCTCTCGGTTTCCAACTCGGCGATCTCGTCCTTCAACGACCGGGTCCGGCCCAGATCGAAAGCCTCGACTTCTCCCTCGGTGGCGTCAAGGCGCTTTTCCATGGTCTCGAATCGGGCGAAGGCGTCCTCGATCTTGCCGTCGTAAAGCTGCCGGCGCACCCGCAGCCTGGACGAGGCCGTCTCGTGGCGCGCCGCGATCGACTTCTGCTTGGCCTTGGCCTCGCGCAGCTTGTCCTGCAACTTGACGATGTCGTCCTGGTTGCGGGAAAGCGCCTCGTCGAGGGCGTCGATCTCGGCCTTGAGCGCGGCGGCGGTGTCGGCCAGCTTGGCCTTTTCGCCCAGCGCCGCCTTGGCGAGATCTTCGCGATCCTTGGCCAGCGCCACCTCGGCCTTCCTCGCCCATTCGGCCTGGGCGTTCTCGTAGCGCGACAGGCTGCGCTGGATTTCCTTCTTCTCGGCAATGGAATGGGCCGCGGTGGCGCGCACCTCGACCAGCGTTTCCTCCATTTCCTGGATGATGAGCCGGATGATCTTTTCCGGGTCCTCGGCGCGATCCAGGATGCCGTTGACGTTCGAATTGATGATGTCGGTGAGGCGCGAGAAGATACCCATGGATTTGCCTTTCCTCATTCGGCTGGTGGTCTGCGTGCCTATCCAGGAGCAGGGATCGTGCCAACCGGCCGATGTCAGACAACTTGTTGAAATACAAAGTATTTTCCGAAAGACGCCGACCAAGCCTACGCGCTAAAACACCGATTATTGGTATTTTTCGCTGTTTATTGGTATTATCTCTCCATGGATGCCCCGCACGACCTGCCGCCGCTGATCGGCCAGTCCCCCGCTTTCCTCGAAGTGATGGAACTCACGTCGCGGGCGGCGCCGCTGGAGCGCCCGGTGCTGGTCATCGGCGAGCGCGGCACCGGCAAGGAGCTGATCGCCCAGCGACTGCATTTCCTGTCGGGCCGCTGGGACAAGCCGCTGGTCAAGGTCAACTGCGCGGCGCTTCCCGAGACTCTGCTCGAGACCGAACTGTTCGGTCACGAGGCGGGGGCTTTCACCGGCGCGGCGCGCCGGCGGGCCGGACGCTTCGAGCGGGCCGACGGCGGGTCGCTGTTCATGGACGAGATCGCCAACGCCAGCCCGGCCGCCCAGGAGAAGATCCTGCGCATCGTCGAGTACGGCGAGTTGGAGCGCGTGGGTAGTAGCGCAACGCTGCATGTCGATGTTCGCGTCATCGCGGCGACCAATGTCGACCTGCCGGCCGAGGCCGAGGCCGGAGCCTTCCGCCACGACCTGCTGGATCGCCTGTCCTTCGAGGTGATCACGGTGCCGCCGCTTCGAGCGCGCCGCGAGGATATCCCCGTGCTGGCCGATCATTTCGGACGCGCCATGGCCCGCGAACTGGGATGGCCGGCGTTTCCCGGCTTTTCGGAACGCGCGATGGCGGATCTACTGGGCTACCCATGGCCCGGCAACGTGCGTGAAATCAAGAACGTGGCCGAGCGGGCCGTCTACCGTTGGGCGGACGAGGAAACGTCCATCGACGCCATTCCGTTCGACCCCTTCGCGTCGCCTTTCCGGCCGGCGGCGGGAACCCCGTCAGGCGCCGCCGCACCGGCCAAAGCCGCGCCGGCGCCGGCCTCGCTGGACCTGCGCACCGAACTGGGCCGCACGGAAAGGCGCCTGCTCGAAGACGCGCTCGGCGCCGCCCGCTTCAACCAGAGGGTGGCGGCGCGGCGTCTCGGGCTCAGCTACGACCAACTGCGCAACCGATTGCGCAAACACGGCCTGCTCGAACGGCGCTGACGCCGATTGGGGAAGGGAGTCGGGGGCAAATTCTACAGGGGAGGCGCCCACGGTACGGATGGGGCGGGAAAGCGGTCGTTCGAGGCCGCTTCGGCCGTGGACCGCCTTCGGCGGAAACGTCAGGTGAGGATGAGGCCGACCATGCAGGAAATCGTGGACAGCTTGAAGAAGGCGGCCAGCTCGATGATGTACTTCATAACCGTTCCCTCGGTTGGTTCGCTTGGGATGGCGCGGTTATGACAGAAAATTATCCATACGTGTTATGCGGATATCACGGGGCTGCTCTCCGGAACGCGCAGGCCTCTCGCTAACCCGCGGCCCCGGCCGACATCAGCGTGAATTCGCCGAGGAAAAAGCCACGGTTTCCGCAATGTGGAAAACCGTGGCCCTGAGAGCGTCTGGCTAGGCGCCCGCCTTGATGATCAGATCGGCGCATGGCCGGGCGATGTCGTCGCGCGGGCTGGTGCTGCCAGGCATCGTCGCCCAGCCGCCGGCCTTGACGAAATCCGCCCGATTCCAGCTTTCCTTGGCCGCCAAGTCCTTTTGGAGCTGCTCGGTGTTCGCGGCCAGCGCAAACTGGGCCAGGCAGATGGGCGCCAGTTGGTCGACGACGGCCGTCTGCGCCTGGGTCCGGGCCATGCTCTCGGCCGAGCCGGCGGTGACCGCCATGCCGCTCCAGAAAACGCCAATTGCCAGCACGACGCCCCCGGCGGCGGCGCCTTGAGCGAATATCTTGAGATTTTCTTTGTTCATCAGGAAGTTCCTTTTGCATATAGCCGGCCCCGGACGCTCCAACACCACAGCGTCGAGGGTTTGCGCCCGCAGGCCGTCAGCTGAAGAAGATGCCGCCGAGGGTAATGACTGCGACCATCCCGACCATCAGCAGCCAGAATTTTCCATTCAACAAATCCGGCTTTTCGGCGGGCCTTCCAATGTTCTGATCTGTCATTATTTCCTCAGAAATCCTTATTTATTTTTAGGCATCCGCATATCACAATATGGATATTCCTCTAGATATGGTAATAATTTTACGTGAAGTCAAATAACCAAAAAATTTTATTATATTTTACTGCGGCATGAGACTCGGATCTCAACCGGTTTATTGAGGACACGGCATGGCGCACGTGGGTGCAAGCCCCGAGGCGGAAGCCATGGAACGGCGCGATCGGCCGCTTGCTGCATGCGGCAAAATGATGAAAGGGCCGAAGCCGGAGGCGGCGATCGCCGCCTCCGATCACGATGGCGCAATACCCGTGGTTCCGGCAGGCGTGCGATTGGCCACTTCGACGTGCTTTTTCCGCCCGAACAGGCGATAGACCGCGAAGAAGAAGACCGGCACGAAAAAGATGGCCAGAACGGTGGCGGTGACCATGCCGCCGATCACGCCGGTACCGATGGCATTCTGGCTTTCGGCGCCCGCCCCGGTGGCGATCGCCAGTGGCACGACACCGAAAATGAAGGCCATCGACGTCATGATGATCGGCCGCAGGCGCAGCCGCGACGCCTCGACGACGGCATCGATCAGGCCCATGCCCTCTTCATAGAGCTGCTTGGCGAATTCCACGATGAGGATCGCGTTCTTGGCCGACAGCCCGATGGTGGTCAGCAGGCCGACCTGGAAATAGATGTCGTTGGGCAGGCCGCGCAGGGTGACGGCGGCAACGGCGCCGACGATCCCCAGCGGCACCACCAACATGACCGCCGCCGGCACCGACCAGCTTTCATAAAGGGCGGCGAGGCTCAAGAAGACGACCAGGATCGAGATGGCATAGAGTGCCGGGGCCTGTGAGCCGGTCAATCGCTCCTCGAACGAGATGCCGGTCCATTCGTAGCCGACGCCCGGAGGCAGCTTTGCCGCCATCTCTTCCATGGCGGCCATTGCCTCGCCAGAACTGACGCCGGGCCCGGCGGCGCCCTGGATGTTCATCGAGGGGCTGCCGTTGTAGCGCTCCAGCTTGGGCGAGCCCGACGTCCATTCGGCGCCGGCGAAGGAGGAGAACGGCACCATGCCGCCGGCGGTGTTGCGCACGTACCAGCGGTCGACGTCGCTGGGCAGCATGCGGAACGGCGCGTCGGCCTGCACGTAGACCTTCTTCACCCGGCCGTTGTGGATGAAGTCGTTGACGTAGGAACCGCCCCAGGCGGCCGAGAGGGTTTGGTTGACCTCGGAGAGCGAGAGGCTGAGGGCGCGGGCCTTTTCGCGGTCTACCTCGAGATGATACTGAGCCGTGTCTTCCATGCCGTTCGGACGGACGCCGGCGACCTTGGGATTCTGCGCCGCCATTCCCAGCAGCTGGTTGCGCGCCTGGAGCAGTTGGGCGTGGCCGAGCCCGGCCCGATCGATGAGCTGAAGGTCGAAGCCACTGGCGTTCCCCAGCCCTGGCACCGAGGGCGGCAGGATGGTGAAGACCAAGGCGTCCTTGAGCTTGGAAAGCGCGCCCATGGCCCGCCCGGCGATCGCCTCGGCCGACTGGCCCGGGCCTTCGCGCTCGCTCCAGTCCCTGAGCTTGACGAAAGCCAACGCCTGGTTCTGGCCGCGGCCGACGAAGCTGAACCCGTTGATGGTGAAGATCGCCTCGACGTTCTCCGCCTCTTCCTTCAGGAAGTAATCGCGCACCGATTCCGTCGTCTCGCGGGTCCGCTCCAGCGTGGCCCCGGGCGGCGAGGACAACAGGACGAAAAGCGTGCCGCGGTCCTCTATCGGCAGGAACGACGACGGCAGCCTTAGGGCCAGGAAGGCCAAGCCCGCGAGGATCAGGACGTAGGCGATGCCGTAGCGGCCGAGACGGGCCAGCGAGCCCCGAACGCTCCGCTGATAGGCGTCCCGGCTGGCATCGAAGCCGCGGTTGAACCATCCGAAGAAGCCGCGCCCCGACAACCCGTGCTGCTTGGAGACGGGCTTCAGGATGGTCGCGCACATGGCCGGCGTCAGGATCAGGGCGACGACTACCGAGAGGACCATGGCCGAAACGACGGTGATCGAGAACTGCCGGTAGATGGCGCCGGCCGAGCCGCCGAAGAAGGCCATCGGAACGAACACCGCCGACAGTACCAGGGCGATGCCGATCAGGGCGCCGGTGATCTGCCCCATCGACCGGCGGGTGGCCTCGCGGGGGGGCAGTCCCTCCTCGTGCATGACACGCTCGACGTTCTCGACGACGACGATGGCGTCGTCGACCAAAAGACCGATGGCCAGCACCATGGCGAACATGGTCAGCGTATTGATGGTGAACCCGAAGGCGGACAGGACCCCGAAGGTGCCGAGCAGTACGACCGGAACCGCAATGGTGGGGATCAGCGTGGCGCGGAAGTTCTGCAGGAACAGGAACATCACCAGGAAGACCAGGCCGATCGCCTCGATCAGGGTCTCGACCACCCCCTCGATCGACAGCTTGACGAACGGCGTCGAATCGTAGGGATAAAACAGTTCCAGACCTTGCGGGAAGAAGGCCGACAGTTCGACCAGCTTGGCCTTCACCATCTCGGCGGTGTCAAGCGCATTGGCGCCGGTGGCCAGCTTGATGCCCAGACCGCCGGACGGCTGGCCGTTGTGGCGGACGACGAACTCATAGCTTTCCGCCCCCACCTCGATGCGCGCGACGTCGCGCAGGCGCACCTGTGAACCGTCGGCGTTGACGCGCAACAGGATGTCGGCGAATTCGTCGGCCGTCTGCATGCGGGTCTGGGCGACGATAGTGGCGTTGAGCTGCTGGCCCGGCACCGCCGGCGCCCCGCCGAACGAGCCGGCCGAGACCTGAACATTCTCCGCCTGGATCGCCGACAGAACGTCGGTCGCCGTCATCTGGCGGCTGTTCAGCTTGTCCGGGTCCAGCCAGATGCGCATGGCCTTCGGCATGCCGAACAATTGGACATCGCCGACGCCAGCAACCCGGCTCATGGTTTCCTGGAGGTTGGTGGCGATATAGTCGGCGATGTCGTCCTGCGACATGCTGCCGTCCCGGGACTTGAAGCCGGCCACCATAAGGAAGTCCATGGTCGACTTGGTCACCGTCAGGCCGCGCTCCTGGACTTCCTGGGGCAGCAGCGGCGTCGCCAACTGCAATTTGTTCTGCACCTGGACCTGGGCGATGTCGGGATCGGCTTCCGGCTCGAAGGTCAGCGTGATGGAAACGTTGCCCGTCGAGTCGCTGGTCGAGGCCATGTAGCGCAGATGGTCGATGCCGGTCATCTTCTGCTCGATGACCTGGGTGACGCTGTCTTCGACAACCTTGGCCGAGGCGCCGGGATAACTGGCGCTGATGGACACGGCCGGCGGGGCGATCTGGGGGTACTGTTCGACCGGCAGGCGCAGGATCGACAGTGCGCCGGCCAACATGATGGTGATGGCGATCACCCAGGCAAAGACCGGGCGATCGATGAAGAATTTCGACATGGTCGGCTGATCCTCAGCGGGTACGGGAAGCCTCGGCGGACGGACCGCCAGCCACCTTCTGGGCCTTGGGGGCGGCGGTCACCTGGCTGCCGGGTCTGATCTTCTGGAAGCCTTCGACGACGATGCGCTCGCCGTCCTTGAGGCCGGCCGAGATCAGCCAGTCGTTCCCGAGAACCCTTTCGATTTCGACGGGACGGGGCGAGACCTTGTCATCCTCGCCGACCACCCACACCAGCGGTTTACCGTCGGCCGCCCGGGCCACCGCCCTCTGCGGAACCAGGAAGGCGTCCTGACGCGACCCCTGTTCGATGCGCGCCTTGACGAAGAGGCCGGGCAGCAGAACGCCATTCTCGTTGGGAAAGACCGCCCGCAACTGGACCGTTCCCGTTCCCTGGTCGACGGTAACGTCGGAAAATTTCAGCGTGCCGGTCCGCGCGTAGACCTCCTCGCCAATCAGCAGCGTCACCGGCGCATGGTCCGCCGTCGCCGTCAGGCGGCCCTCGGCAATGTCCTTGCGCATGCGGATGAGGTCGGCGGCCGCCTGCGTCACGTCGACGTAGATCGGATCGAGTTGTTGGACGACGGCCAGCGCCGCCGCCTGGTTGGCGGTCACCAGGGCGCCCTCGGTGATGGCGGATTTGCCGATGCGCCCGGAGATCGGCGACTTCACGGTGGTATAGGCAAGGTTGATGGCCGCCGCCTCGACCGCGGCCTTGGCCGCCGCCACCTGCGCCTCGCCCTGCTTGAGGGCGGCGATGGCGTCGTCGTGGTTCTGGCGACTGACGGCATCGACCGTCACCAGCCTGTTGTAGCGCTCGGCCTTGGCCCGCGCCGCCGCCAGCGTGGCCTCCGCCCGCTGGGCCTCGGCCCTGGCGCTGGCCAGGCTGGCCTCATACGGCGCGGCGTCGATCAGATAGAGCGTCTGCCCGGCGGCAACGACGCTGCCTTCCTCGAACAGCCGCTTCTTGACGATGCCGGTCACCTGCGGCCTCACCTCGGAAATGCGGAACGCCGACGTCCGGCCCGGCAATTCCACGGTGATCGGTACCGCCTGCTTCTCAACCGTCACGACCGAGACCTCGACCGGCTTTGGCTGTTGCGCCGGCGCCGAGGCCTGCGTCTTGGCGTCGCAGGCGGCAAGGCTCAGGCTGAAAAAGGCGGCCAACAAGGATACATGCGTTGCGGATATCGTCATTTTCTTTCCAGGCAATCGGGGCGCGCGGCCCGCGGGATCTCGGCGCTTTCGCCGCCCCTCATCGAGAAGTGCGGCCATTCCACCAAGCGATCGTCGCTTGACAGGTCTGTACTGCGCAGTACATATACCTCGAAGATGGACGGGTCAAGGGGCCGAAAATGGAAAAAGCCGAAGCATTGCCGGAACCGAAGATCGGCCCGCGCGGCCAGGCGCGGCGCCGGCGCCTGCTGGAAGCGGCGATCCGCCTGTTCGCCGAAAAGGGATTCGAGGCGACGACCCTGACCGATCTGGTGAACGAGGCCGGCGGCTCGCGCACGTCGCTCTACGAGTATTTCGGCGACAAGGAAGGACTGCTTCGTGCCGTGACGGCGGAGCACTGCGACCAGCTGCTGGCGGATTTGGCGGCGCTGCGCCCCGACCCCTCGATGACGCCCGAAGTGGCACTGAAAAGGATGGGCCTGCGCTTCGTCGAGGGGTTGATGGACGAGGAGGCGATGGCCGTTCTTCGCATCCTTATCGCGGAAGGAAGCAAGTTCCCGGAAATGGGCGACTTCGTGCTGCGCCGCGGCCCCGACAGCGTTGTCGGACGCACCGCCGAATATCTTCTCGAACTGGCCGGGACCGGCAAGCTGCGCATCGACCACCCCGAGGAAGCGGCCCGTGCCTTTATCGGATTGCTGATCGGCGACGTGCTGCTGCGGCGCCTGATATCGCCGACCTCCCCCCGCATGTCGCCGAAAGATATCGAAGACCACGTCGAATGCTCGGTCCACATCTTCCTGACCGGCGTGCGTCATCGGACCTGATGACGGGTTCTCCCTAGCGCCGCCGCCAATCCCACGGCGGCTGGCACTCGCCTTCGCCCGCCCATACGCCCAGCCGCCGGGTCCGCGCGCCGGCTTCGTCGTCGGCATAGATGCCATGGCCCTGGCGCTTGAAATCCCAGGCGAAGCCCGCCATCACCATGGCGCGGCCGAGGTCGGCGATGGCCATCGTTCGGCACTTCGCCGCCACATGGCCCTGGGCCGGGCGGGTCAGCGGATGGCAGATCACCTCGTCGCGGCCGATCAGGCGGCGCAACGTCTGGCTCGCCCAGGCGCCGATGGGCGCCTCGCTGCCGAGAAGGGGGCAGGTCTGCTCCGCCTCCGGCGCGTCGATGCCGTAGAGCCTGACCTGCATTTCGCCGAAGCCCAGCGTATCGCCGTCGATCACGAAGGGGATGCCGCCGATGGCCTGAGCGGGGGCCGCCGCCGGCGCCATGCCCGACACCACCGCCACCGCCAAGGCAAGCCACAGGCGGCGCGACAGCACGGAGAACGGCCCGATCAATGTAGCCGCGGCCGCTTCAGGAGCAGGTTGCGATCGATCGATCGGACGCCGAGCATGATCACCTCGCCGTCGCGCCACAGGGTCAGGGGGACCTCGACGCCGGCCGCGCCCATCGCCCACACGTTGCGGAACAGGTTGGCCAGGCTGTCGACCGGCCGGCCATCCACCTCGATGATGCGATCGCCGACTTCGACGCCGGCCTTGTCGGCCGGCCCATCCTCGGCCAAACCGACGATGACGAACTGTTCCTCGGCATCGGCAACGTAGATGCCGAGCCAGGGACGCGGCGGCATGGTCGTCTTGCCGAAGCGCAACAGTTCGTCGCGTATGGGCGCAAGAAGGTCGATGGGCACCACCATGTTGCCCTCGATCGCCGCCTTGCCGGCCTGCGGCAATTGGACGAACAGCGAACCGATGCCGGCCAGCCGGCCATGGCTGTCGATGAGCGCACCGCCGCCCCAGTTCGGGTGGGCCGGCGCCGTGAACAGCGCTTCGTCCAGGACGTACTCCCAATAGCCGGCGAACTCGCGTTTGGCGATGACGGAGGCGCGCGTGGCATAAGGCCGCCCGCCAAACCCGGCGAACACCACCGGCTCGCCGACGTCGATCGCCGCCGCCGAGCCGAGGGGCAAAGGCGGCAGCCGCAGATCTTCCAGCGCCTGCACCAAGCCGAGGCCGGTTTGCTGATCGTAGGCCACCACGTGGCCTTGGGTCGCCTGGCCGTCGGTCCCCATCAGCCACACCGATTCCGCCTCGGTGATCAGATAGCCGATGGTCAGCACCAGGCCGCCCTCGTCGATGACGACGCCGTTGCCGGCCCGCTCGGTTCCCAGGATGCCTGCGGTGAAGGCGTCGTCGGGAATCTCGGCACGCACCGAAACCACGGCCGAAAGTGCCTGGTCCAGGTCGTAGATGACGTCCTGCGGTCGCGGCCGCCGGGATTCCTGGATTTCCGTGTTCTGAGATTCGCTCATGGCCTTCGCTTCCGATCGGCGTGGGAGGTTCGTCATTCGGCCGCCCGTATGATCTAGGCAGTTGCCCCGACTCTTTCAAATTCGGCGGCGCCCGGCAACCCCGGCTGAACGAAGACGGGAAAAGCCGCCGGGCTATTCCCATCTATGGATGGCCGATGCAACTGGATGACGGACGCCGGGTGCGCTATGGTGCGCGCGCTTTTAGGCGCCAGGACACGGCACGAAAAAGAGCGGAAGGAACCATGCGGATCGACATGAACTACGGGCGGGGAACAATACCCGTCGAACTGGACGACGCCTGGCGGGTGACCGTCATCCGCAAGCCGGAAATGCCGATCGCGCCGGACCCCATCGGCGCCACGGTGGCGGCGGTAGCCAACCCGGTGGGGTGCGCGCCGCTGGCCGAACTGGCCAGGAAGGCCAAGACCGCCTGCATCCTGATCTGCGACATCACCCGGCCGGTGCCCAACGGTACGGTGCTGCCGGTGCTGTTGCGCACTCTGCTCGACGCCGGGATGAAGGCCGAAAACATCCGCGTCCTGGTCGCCACCGGGCTGCACCGTCCCAACGAGGGGGCCGAACTGGCCGAGTTGGTAGGCGATTCCTGGGTCATGGAAACGGTGCGCGTGGAAAATCACTTCGCCCGCAACGACGCCGACCACGT
Organism: Rhodospirillales bacterium; assembly: GCA_014859895.1. GTDB lineage: Bacteria > Pseudomonadota > Alphaproteobacteria > Rhodospirillales > Shumkoniaceae > Shumkonia. The sequence goes on along the minus strand of JACZKS010000089.1, from coordinate 16,952 downwards.
GTTCCTCGGCAAGACCAAGCGCGGCACCGTGGTGCGGCTCGACAAGCGCTTCGTCGAGGCCGACCTGCGCATCGCCACCGGGCTGGTCGAGCCACATTTCATGGCCGGCTTCTCGGGCGGACGCAAGGTAATCACCCCCGGCGTCGCCCATGCCGAAACCATCACCACGTTGCACACCGCCCCCTTCATGGAACACCCCAACGCCGCCAACTTGGTGCTGGACGGCAACCCGCTGCACGAAGAGCAGCTGGAAGTCGTCAAGCTGCTGGGCGGCGCTTATGCGGTCAACACGGTGATTGACGAGTTCCGGCGGCTCTCCTTCGTCAACTTCGGCGAGATCACCCGGAGCCACCTCAAGGCCGTCGACTTCATCAACCGGTACGCGGTGGTCCATGTGCCCGAGCGTTTCTCCACCGTGCTCAGCAGCAGCGCCGGCTATCCCCTCGACAAGACCTACTACCAAACCGTCAAGGGCATGGTGTCGCCCATCGACATCCTGAAACCGGGCGGCGACATCATCATGGTGTCCGAGATTTCCGAGGGCTTCGGTTCGAAAGAATACCTGGCGGCCCAAAAAGAGCTGATCGCCAAGGGCGAGGACGGCTTCATCGAAGGCCTGTTGGGCAAGAGCCACGCCGCCGTCGACGAATGGCAGACCGAATACCAGATCAAGGCCATGCGGGTGGGACGCATCCAACTCTACACCAAGGCGCTGACGCCCGAGGAGCGGGCGCTGACCGGGGTCGAGATCATTTCCTCGATCGAGGACGCGGTGCGCCAAAGCGTCGCCCGTCACAAGGATACGCGCATTGCCGTGGTGCCCGAGGGGCCCTACGTGGTGCCGCTCTATCGGGCCGAGGTGGAGATGGCCGAGCAGGGAACTAAAGATCGGCCTGGCGCGCGGCTCTGAGGATTCTGAGGGCGGCGCAGGCGGCGCCGTAGCCGTTGTCGATGTTGGTCACCAGGATGCCCGGCGCGCAACTGGCGAGCGCCGCGTGTAGCGCCGTTTCGCCCTTGGCCGACATCCCGTAGCCGGTGGAGGTCGGCACCGCGATGATGGCGCCCGGCAGCAGGCCGCCGATCACCGAGAAGAGGGCGCCATCCATGCCGGCCACCACGATGACGACAGCGAAGCGTTTGAGTTCCTCGAGCCGTTCCAACAACCGCCACAGGCCGGCAACCCCGATGTCGGCCCACTCGGTCGCCGTTTCGCCATAGGCGGCTAAGGTACGCACCGCTTCGCGGGCGACCCCGACGTCCGACGTACCGGCCGTCACCACGGCGATGCGGGCTGCTTCCCCCGGCACCGGCATGCGGCCGAGAAGGGCGGTCCTGGAAAGCGCGTCGTAATCGGCTTCACAGCGCACCTCGGGTGGCAGCGCCGCGAACACCGTCGATTCGAGTCGCGTCAGCAGCAACGGATGCCGGTCATCCTTGGTGGCCACCGCGCAAATCGCGGCGATCTGGCCCGGCGTCTTGCCCTCGCAGAGGATGGCTTCGGCCAAGCCGATGCGGGCCCGCCGGGCCGCGTCCCATACGGATTCCGGGCTCATGCGCTTTCGGCCCTAAGGAAGGCGCTGCCCATGCGATAGGGCCCGAACGGCAGATCGGCGCCGTAGCCGCGTGACGCCGCCAGATCGGCCATCTCGCCGCGCAGGGCATCGGCCTCGGGAGCCAGCACCATGGCAAGGCTGGCGGCATCGAGTTCGACCGCCGGACCGTCGTGGCGGATGCGGCAGCGTACCGCGCCCGGGAAGCCGCCGCGGCCGGCCAGCCAGCCGCTGATGCGGCTTTCCACGGCATGAACGAAATCCAGCACCTCCGGCGTCACCGGGATGCCGGTCTCGATGCGGCTCGACAGGCAGGGCGAGGCCGGCAGCTCGGCGATACCGTCGAGGCCCAGGGTGCGGGCCACCGCCCGAATGCCCGCCTTGTCGATACCGGCCTCGATGAAGGGGTGGCGCACGCCGCGCTCGGCTGCCGCCTGCATGCCGGGGCGGTAATCGCCCAAATCATCGGTATTGGCCCCCGACACCACCTGGCGCTCGGTCATCGCCGCCAGGCTGCGGTAGAGCGACGACTTGCAGAAGAAGCAGCGGTTGACGGGGTTGGCCAGGTAGTCCTTGTCGGCAAACTCGCCGGCATCGATCACCTTGAGTGTCCAGCCCTCGCGTTCCGCCAGGGCGCGGGTCCGGGCCGTCGCCTCGGCCGGCACCGCCGGCGAGGTGGCGTGGATCATCTCGACCCCCGCTCCCAGCCGCCGGTGGGCGGCCTGGGCCAGCGTCAGGCTGTCGACGCCGCCGCTGACGGCGACGGCGATGGGGCCCATGGAATCGAGCGTCGCGTTGAGGACTTCCAGCGGAGTGGCTTCAAAATCTTTCATGCGTCGTCAATCTTTCGTCTTCTTGTCGCGCAAGGCGCCCGCTTCGGCGGCGCCGCGGGCCGCGGCCCGCCCCGCCTGACCGCCGGGAACCTCGCGGATGTCGTCCATCTCGGCCTTGGCCGTCGCTCCGCTTCCGGGGCGCGAAACCACCTTCACCCGGACGCCCCCCGCCGTCACCGCCCGGCGATCCAGTTCGAAGCGGCGGGCCAGATGCCAGCGCAGGCCGATGGTCGTCGTCTCGGCGAAGCAGGCCGCCGCCACCCGTTCGACGGCCGGCGCCCGGCACAGAAGCTGGACGGCCATCATCAGCCGCCCCTTCTTGCCGAAAACCGCCGCCTGGGTCACGTCCAAGACGTCGGCCTCGGCGCGCAGCTTGTCAAGCCCGGCCGCCAAGTCCTCGGGCGTCTGGTCGTCGACCTCAAACGCGATGACCGCCACCTCGCTTTCCCGGCCGGGGGTCGTTTCTGCGGCGCCCGTTTCGAACAGCAGGGCGCGCAGGATGTTGGGCAGGCCCGGCAGAGTGCGCGCGCCAAAGCCGGTGCCGCTGGCCGCCAGGACGGCCCCGGTCGGCCGCCGGCGGGTCGGCGCCAGGGCTTTCAGGATGACCGCCCCGGTCGGCGTGATGCGTTCGCCGGCGATGCCGTCGTCCAGCATCTCGAAGCCTTCGAGAAGGCGCGCCGTGGCCGGTGCCGGCACCGGCAGCATGCCGTGCGCCGTCTTGACGCGGCCGCCGCCCAAGGGCAAGGCCGAGACCGACCAGGTGGCGCCGCCCAGCGCCTCGATGACGAAAGCCGCGCCCACGATGTCGGCCACCGAATCCCAGTCGGCCACCTCGTGGAAATGCACGTCCTCGGGTTCCTGGCCGTGGACAGCTCCCTCGGCTTCGGCCAGCAGCCGGAAAATGGCGATGGCGCGCGCCTTGACGCCACTATCGAGCGCGCTCTTTTCAAACATCGCCCGGATGTCTCTAAAGGCGACGTGATGATGGTGTTCGTGCGGGTGGTGATGGGAAACGCCATGCGCCGGCGGCACAACGTAGAATCGCCGGCCGGTCAGCCCATCGGCAAGGTGGTCGACGGCCTCGGCCGTCCATCCCTTCGGCAGGCCGGCGGCGCGGATGGCCTTGAGTGTGCCGCCCACCAGATCCGGCCGAGCGTCCAGCATGGCGGCCAGGAACATATCGCCAGCGACGCCGCCTATGGCGTCCAGATGAACGTGCACGCAGCGACCTCCTGAAAACCACGCCGTCGGGCGCCCGACGGCACCGGGCTTCTCCTACCCCGGTTGCCCAACCGAGGGCAACGACTTTATCTCCCCGAAATTACAGGCGCCGCTCGAGGATTTCGGCGATTTCGTCGTTGCCCAGCATGACCGGGTTGGTCTTCATGCTGGTGCCGCCGCTGGCCCCCACCACGCGCGACACGTCGGCCCTCGACATACCGAGCGCGCCGAGCGAGGGGATTTGCAGGCGCTCGCCCCACTCGAACAGGGTTTCAACCAGAAGATCCAGCGTGTGTTGCGGTTCCAGGTCGTCGCGCCCCGAGAGCAGCCGCCCGGCCTCGGCATACTTGGCGAGCGCCGGACCGCCGGGGTCGCGCAGCCTGAGCGCCCGGATGTTGATTTCGGTGGCCACCGCCAGCAGCGTGCCGCAGGCGATGCCATGGGCGATCGGCAGGAAGGCGCCGAGCGGCGAGGCCAGGCCATGGACCACCCCCAGCCCGGTCTGGGCCAGCGTGATGCCCGACATCAGCGAGGCATAGGCCGCGCAGGAGCGGCCCATGCAGGCGGCGGAATCGGTGCTGCCCGCCCTTTCCCAGGCGGCAAAGAAGCCCTTGCGGAAGGCCTGCATACCCGACCAGGCCAGCGTGTCGGTCATCGGATTGGCGCGCGGCGACACATAGGATTCGAGAAGCTGGGTCAGCGCGTCCATGCCGTTGGCCGCTATCTGGGCGGCCGGACAGCCGATCAGCAGCGCCGGGTCGACGAGGGCAACGCGGGCCATGAGCTGTTCGTCGCGGAACGATTTCTTGAAGCCTTTCGGCCCGCGCCGGCTCAAGACCGCGTTCTTGGTCGCCTCGCTGCCGGTGCCGGCCGTCGTCGGCACCGCAATGAACGGCAGGGCGGGACCTTCATAGGGCACGCCGCGCCCGACCCCTTCCAGGTGATCCATCACCGAATTGCCCGGCACGACAAGGCCGGCGATGGCCTTGGCGGCGTCGAGCGCGCTGCCGCCGCCGATGCCGACGACCGCCGCGATGCCGGCCGGACAGAAACGCGCCACCGCTTCGTCGATCAGTTCCGGCGACGGCTCGTCCTCGACGGTCATGGTCTCGATTTCAAGGCCGGCCTGCCGGCAACCTTCCTCGAAATCCGCCCAACGGGGCGATTCGCGGAAGGAGCGGCGGCCGGTCACCACCAGGGCGCGGGCGCCGAAGGCCCGCGTCTCCTTGGCGATGCCGGCGCTGACACCTGCCCCGAAGACGATCCTGGGCAGGCGCCCGATCGAGAAGGGCGCGATCCCGGTCATCGGCTAGTCGACGGGAAACAGGCCGTTGTAGGGCACGCCTTCGCGCGGCTTCGCCATCATGCCGGCAACGGCGTCGCGCCACTGAAGATAATGCGGCGTTTTCTTGTGGGCGGCAGCCTGCTCGGCGGTTATGTACGCCTCGTAAAGGACAAACCGGGTCGGGTCGCGCGCGTCCTGGAGCACGTCGAAGCGGCGGTTGCCGGCTTCCTCGATCGAGCCCACGTGATTGACCCGGCTGGCCTCGATGAAATCGGCGACCCGGTCGGGTTTCACTTCGATATGAACCAGCGTAACGTGCATGGCTCCTCCCTCTTTCGTTTCATTGGATGGATGTTGGAGAGGAGTCTCGCAGGTTGAGGGCCGGACCGCAACGTACCCGGGGCATTCCGGCCCGGGACTTTCTCATCGTGGGAATTCGAGGATGGCGCTGAGGCCGCCGCCGTCGCGGTTTTCGAGCCGGACATGGCCGCCATGGGCGTCGGCAACGGCCCGAACGATGCTGAGACCCAGGCCGACACCGCCGGGGCCGGCACCTCGCGACTTCTCGACCCGGTAGAACGGCGCGAACACGTTTTCCAGTTCATCGGGTGGAATGCCGGGGCCGTCGTCCTCGATGACGATGCGTACATCCCCGGCGTCGGCGCCGACGGACACGCGGGCGGCCCCGCCGTATTTCACCGCATTCTCGATCAGGTTCGCCACCGCCCGCTTCAGCGCCGCCGGCCGGCAAGCCACGGCAACCTTCTCGGCCGCCGCGAAGGAGACCGGCTTGCCGGCGTCGGCCAGATCGTCACATAGGCTCTCGACCAGGGCCACAAGGTCCACCATACGCGGCGCCTCGGTGAGGGCGTCGTCCCTGGCGAAGGTCAGCGTCGAGGCGATCATCGCCTCCATCTCCTTCAACGTCGCCAGGGTTTTTGCCTGCTCCTCGGCGTCCTCGATGAATTCGGCGCGCAGCCTAAGCTGGGTGATCGGCGTGCGCAGGTCGTGCGAAACGGCCGCCAGCATGCGGGTGCGGTTCTCGACCAGACGACGCAAGCGGGCCTGCATACCGTTGAAGGCGCGCGTCGCCCGGCGGATTTCGATCGGCCCGGTTTCGGCGAGCGGCGGCGCCTTGACGTCACGGCCCAGTCGGTCGGCCGCCTCGGCGAAGGTACGGATCGGGCCGGTCAGCCGGCGAACCGCCCACAACGAGAAGACAATGACGGTGACGATCATCAGACCCAAGGAAAGAACGGCCGGCGCCGACCACAGGTGCGGCGGGTCGGGAATTGCCGCCCCGAAAGTGAGCCACTGGCCATCGCCGAGGCGCACCGAGGCGCGAAGCGCGGCCCCGACCGGCCAGTCCTCGACCATGCCGGTGGAGAACCAGCCCATGTGCATGTGTCGCTGCAAGGGCCCCATCATCATGCCCGGCTGCCCGCGCGGCGGTTCCGGGGGTCCCTCCAGGCGGATGATGACGTCGCCCTCGGCCGCCTGGATCTCGCGGGCCAGGAAGCGCCGGATAAGGCCGCCACGCCAGTCCTCGGCGGTTTCGGGGACGAGCCCGCTGTTGCCAGTCAGCGTAACGCGCAAGGTCGGGCTCTGCACGGTTTCCAGGATGCGGCCCCGCCACTCGGGCGGCACCTGGTCGACCAGGCGGGCGATGGCGGCGATGCGCCGGGCCGTCTCCTCACCGCCGGAAAGCGCCAGGATCTCCGTGCGGTCGCTCGAATAGATGGCCATGCTGACTAGATGCGATATCGTCAGCCCGACCAGCAGCACGAGCACGGTCTGGCCGAAGAAGCTTTTGGGGAAGAGGCGCCTCATTCCCCGCTCACTTCCGGCGTGAACACGTAGCCGCCACCCCACACCGTCTTGATGATCTGCGGGTCCTTGGCGTCCTTTTCGATCTTGCGGCGCAGGCGGCTGACCTGAGTGTCGATGCTGCGGTCGAACGGCGCCGCCTCGCGCCCGCGGGTCAGGTCCAGAAGCTGATCGCGGCTGAGCACGTGGCGCGGGTGGCTGACGAAGGTCGCCAGCAGGTCGAATTCGCCGGTGCTGAGCGGCACCGCCACCCCGTCCTCCGACACGATCTCGCGCCTAGCCAAATCGAAGGTCCAGCCGGCGAAACGAAGAACGCTCTGCTCGGGCGCCTTGCCCTGTTCGGGCAGGGACTGGGCACGGCGCAGCACCGCCTTGACGCGGGCCAGCAGTTCGCGCGGGTTGAAAGGCTTCGGCACGTAGTCGTCGGCCCCCATCTCGAGGCCGACGATGCGGTCGGTTTCCTCGCCCATGGCAGTCAGCATGACGATCGGGATGTTCGAGCGCGCCCTCAGTTCGCGGCACAGAACCAACCCATCTTCGCCCGGCAGCATGAGGTCGAGGATGACGAGGTCGATGCGGCTCGTCTCCAGCACCCGCCGCATGGCCTTGCCATCCTCGGCGGTACTGACGCGGAACTCGTGCTTGGCCATGAACTTGGCCAGCAGGTCGCGGATTTCGCGGTTGTCGTCGACGACCAGAATGTGAGGTGCTTCGCTCATGGCCGGATTATAGGGGTGACCTACCCGTCTTCCGCGAAAAAAGTGTGACAAAGTGTGGCAACGCGTGGTCCCGGCAAACCTTGTTACCAATGAGGGCTTCGCCGACACACTTGGGTTACAGCCGTCGGCTACATCAGGGGCAACGACATCCTCTGGAAGAAAGAAAGGCCTCGAACCATGAAACGCTCCCTGATCGCTCTTGCCACCGTCGCCACGCTGGGACTCACCGCCCTTGGCGCCACCGTCACCCTGGCGGAGCCCGCCGACAGCCCGGCCCGGCCCGGTTGGGGTCCCGGCATGATGGGCGGTGGCTACGGCCCCGGCGCCGGCATGATGAACCCCGCGATGATGACCATGATGATGGGCGGAGGCATGGGTCCCGCCATGATGGGCGCCGCCGGAACCAACGTTCCCTGTCCCGGCCTGGCCGCCACCGCCAACGCCGAACCGCTGACCCTCGACGGCGCCCAGAAAGTCGTCCAGCAACGTCTGGCCTGGATGGGCAATGACCGCCTCAAGGTCGGCAAGGTCGAGGCCAAGGGCGACGCCGCCTTTACCGCCGAGATCGTCACGCTCGACAACTCGCTGGTGGAAAAGCTGGAGATCGACGCCAAGACCGGCTTCATACGTCCCGTGCGGTAAGCGCATCCCGCACGCTCCCCGGGCGGCCGGCCGCCCCCCTCGGTCGGCCGCCCACGTCCCTTCCCTGCCTCCAGGAGATAAACCATGTGGAACAACGGCTTCAATCACTGGAACATGATGGGTTGGGACGGCGGCGGCTGGCCGTGGTTCATGGGTTTTCACGGCATCCTGTGGCTGCTGTTCCTCGCCCTCATCGCATTCGCCCTGGTCCACCTGATCCGCGGCTGGCGCAGCAATCCGGCCCGCGAGGCGGCGCTGGCCACCCTCGGCCAGGAATACGCCAGCGGCCGCATCGACCGCGACGAGTTCTTCCGCCGCAAGAAAGACCTGGACTGAGCCTCCTCAGTCGGCGCCGGCGACCGGCCGGCACCGCGTTTCGCGGGTCATGAGGGCGGCCAGGCAGGCGACGACGCCGGCCACCAGCAGCGTTACCAGGGCCGCCTTGAACGTCGCCGGTGCGTAGACCCGGCCGCCATCAACCAGACGGCCGTCCCAGCCAAGATCAAGCAGCCAGCCGATCAGCGGCTGGAAGCCGGCGCTCATCGCCATCACCGCCATGTTGACGAAGCCGACTGCCGTGGCGCTGACCCGCGGGCGGTTGTTTTCCCGCGCGGTGGCGAACGACAGCACCATGGCTCCCGAGAAGATGCCGTGCACCAGAAGCAGGCCCTGCACGGCAAGCAACGGCAGCCCCGGCAGATAGAGAGCGGCAGCCAGGGTTGCCAGCGCCGCCATGCTGGAAACTACCATGGGAGCCCGGCGACGCCCCAGGTGATCGGAGATCCAGCCGGCCACCGGCGCGCCGATGGCCCATCCGACCAGCATCAGCGTGGTCGTGAAGGCCGCCGTCGGACGCGTCAGGCCATACATTTCCATCATGTAGGGCACGCCCCACAGCCCGGCGAAGGCCAGCACCGGAACCGCCATCCCCGCCCCGAAGATGGCGCACGCCCAGCTTTGCGGGGTGGCCAACACCGACACCAGCCCGCGCAGTACGCCGCCATCGACGTGCGCCGCCCTGCCGCCCGGCGCCGCATCGGTGCGCACGAACCCCCAGATCAGCAAGGCGAGAACGGCGGCCACGACGGTGGCCCCCAGAAGGGTAGGCCGCCAACCCGCCGTCCCGATGACGAAGGCCAGTGGCGTCTGGCCGCCGACACCCCCAGCCATGCCCAGCAGCAAGGTCAGCCCCGTCAACAGGGCGAAGCGGCGGGCCGGAAAACCGAAGGCGGCGATCTGGAGCGTGCCGATCCAGGCAACCCCGGCGCCGGCCCCGATCAGCGCCCGGCCGGCATAGGCGAGGCCGAGCGAATCCGCCGTCGCGAACAGCCAACTTCCCGCCGTGCACAGGATGGCGGCGGCGGTCAGCATGCGGCGTGGGCCGAAGCGGTCGACCATCACGCCGACGGGGATCTGCAATCCCGCGTAGGCATAGAAATAGAAGGCGGTCAGGTTGCCCAGTACGGCGCCCGAGACGCCGAAGTCGCGCATCAGGTCGCCGACCATGACGCTCGGCGCCACCCGCTGAAAAAAGCCGTAGCAATAAAACGAGGCCCCGCACAGCCAGGCGATCCAGGCCACCCAGGCGGCCGACGGCACCGTGCGCTGCGCTAGCTCGGTCGTGGTCATTCGGCACCGATCCGTCGTTGTCAGGTCACGCGAGAGTGCAACTTAAGGAGCCGCCCCATCGGCCGCAAGGCGCGCACTCCCGAGGCAACAACGTCGCTGACAAGCCAAGCCGCCTTCCCTATATGGTTGTCATGGACGCCAGCGCCCCCAAACCAGCCGGACCTTGCCCGCTTCTTGGCACCGACGATCCGGCGATTGCGGAAATCCTCAACCCCGAAGGCCGGGGCGGCTTTTTTCTGCTGGCCTGTCATGCCGGACGGGCGATCCCCAGATCGTTGGGCACGCTCGGGCTGGACGAGGAGGCGCTTTCGGCCCACATCGGCTGGGACATCGGCGCCGCCGATATCGCGCGCCGGCTGTCCCGGCGATTGGATGCCCCGGCCGTGCTGGCCACCTATTCGCGCCTTGTGGTCGATCTGAACCGCCTGCCCGACGCCATCGATTCCATCCCCGCCGAAAGCGACGGCATCACCATTCCGGGCAACCGCGATCTCGACAACGAGGATCGAGCCTGGCGCATCGACAATCTTTTCTGGCCGTACCACAACCGGGTCTCCGGAGCCTTCGCCGCGCGCTGGAACGGCGGACGCCCGACCTCGCTGGTCGCCATCCACACCTTCACGCCCTGCCTGAATGGCGGCCTGCCCCGGCCGTGGGAGGTGGGATTCCTGTGGAACCGCGACGGCCGGCTGGCCCGGCAGCTGATCCGTCTCCTGCAAGAGCGGGGGTTCTGCGTCGGCGACAACGAGCCCTATTCGGGGCGCTACTTCAGCTTCTCGATGGATTACCATGCCGGCGATGCCGGCGTGCCGCACGTCGGCGTCGAGATCCGCCAGAACCTGGTCGATACCCCTGCCGGGGCCGAGCGCTGGGCCGTTCTCATCGGCGACGCTCTGAGCGCCATTGGCCCCGTACAGGCGGCCCGCTGACATGGTCGCCGGCGATCCCCCGTTCACCGTCGGCATCGAAGAGGAATACCTGCTGGTCGATCGGCAGACCCGCGACATCGCGGCCGAACCGCCGGCGGCAATGATCGAGGAATGCCGCTCGCTGATCCCCAATCGGGTGCGCCCGGAACTCCTGCGCTCGCAGATCGAGGTCGGCACACGGGTCTGCCACACCATCGAGGAGGCCCGCGAGGACCTGGCCGGGCTGCGCCGCACCGTCGCCGGGGTGGCCGCCAACCACGGGCTGGCGCCGATCGCCGCCTCGACCCATCCGTTCTCGGAATGGCAGGACCAGCGGCACACCGACAAGGAGCGCTACAACATCCTGGCGCGCGACCTGCAGGCGATGGCGCGCCGGCTGCTCATCTGCGGCATGCACGTTCACGTCGGCATCGACGACGACGACCTGCGCATCGATCTGATCAACCAGGCCTGCTATTTCCTGCCGCACCTGCTGGCGCTCAGCACATCCTCGCCGTTCTGGCGCGGCGAGGATACCGGCCTCAAATCCTATCGGGTCAGCGTGTTCAACGGGCTGCCCCGCACCGGCCTTCCCGAGTATTTCGAGTCTTACGGCGAATACCAGCGCCACGTGAAGATTCTGACCAACGCCGGCCTCATCAAGGACGGAACGATGTTGTGGTGGGACATCCGGGCCAGCGCCAATTTTCCCACCATCGAGATGCGCATCACCGATGTCTGCACCCGCCTGGACGATGCCGCCGCCATTGCCGCCCTGTTCGTGTGCATCGTGCGCATGCTCTATCGCCTGCGCCGCGCCAACCAGCGCTGGCGCCGGTATTCCCGGATTCTGATCAACGAGAACCGCTGGCGGGCCCAACGCTATGGCATCGACGAGGGTCTGGTGGATTTCGGCAAGGGCCGGATCGTCCCCTTCCCCGACCTGCTGGAGGAGTTGCTCGATCTCGTCGCCGAGGACGCCGAGGCGCTGGGCTGCCGCCGGCAGGTCGAGCGCACCCGCCAGATCGCCCGGCAGGGCACCAGCGCGCACCGGCAGATCGAAACATATACCCGGGCCATCGGTACCGGGGCCACCCCCAAGGAAGCACTGTGGGCAACAGTCGATGAGCTGATCGAGGAAACGGTGGCCGGCCTTTAGGAAGGCGTTTCAGATCAATGTCATGCGCTTCTTGATGGCCGACTTGAGGGAGGCCAGCAATTCGCGGCCAACCATGCCGCCGTCTCCCGAAACCTTGTCGCGCAGCACGGCCCGCATGGCGTCGATGTGAGCCCTGACGATTTCGACCATGTTGTCGTCCTCGCGACAACTGGCCCCGGTGGCGTCGTACAGCATCTTGCCGAAGATCGAGATCAGCGGATAGCCGAACGTCCCGCCCTGGCCCCTGAGCTCGTGGGCCAGCATGTTGATTTCATCGAACTGGCGGCGCCGGCCCGATTGCTGCTCCAGCGCCTGATCGCAGAGGCGCGCCAGCTTGGTAAGATAACCGCGGGCCCATTCGGTGAAATCGAGCGCGGCCCGCTGGAGCTGTGCCTCGGCCTCCTCCAACAGATTGAACGGGATCTCGCCGCCTCCTCCGCCGCCGCCCAGGCCCGCCACCTTCTCTTTCAGGCGGTTGGGCAGGCGGAACTCCCACACCTCGGTCGGCGTCGCCGGCTTCACCACGCGGTCGGCCGAATAGACGATGGCGATATTGCTTTCCTGGGTGACGCGGCGGTCCCGGCCCGGCGGCGGCAGGTCGCGCCGGCGGCGGTTGGGGCCAAAATAACTCTGCGTCGCAACGTAGGCGCGCGGGTAGTCGATGAGTTGGAGGAAATGCTTGTAGACGGACTCGGCGGAGAACGGCTTGGCCAAGAACTCGTTGGCTCCTAAATCGCGGGCCTCGCTGACGTAATGGGTGTCGGCCGCCCCCGACAGCATGATGAACGGGAGGAAACGGTTGGGCGATTCCTTGCCGGTGCGGATCCAGCGCAGGAGCAGGAGCCCGTCGACCGGGGCCATCAGCAGATCGGAAACCACAAAATCGAAATCGCGCAGCCCCCTCAACTCGCCGGTGCGACCGGAAAGCTTGAGGATTTCCACCGCCTCGGCGCCATTCTTCGCCGTCTCGATGTAGCCGATCTGGAACTGGCGCAGCAGTGTCTCGAAGACCGTGGAAATGTAATTGTTGTCCTCGACAAACAGGACGTTCAACCGCTGGAAGTCATAGATCGCCACGCGGTTCTCCCCTGATTTTCTTGCTCCCCGGTTACGGTCTTAATTCCTAATACTTAACAAGCAGTTACCGTGACGGCAAGAGCGGCCGCGCCGGTTTCGGCGAAATGCCCCTTGCACGCCCCCCGGGGCGGCAATTATGGTCCGCCTTCCATCGGAAAGGGAATCCATCATGGCGGAAGTTGGCGGCATCGCGGCGGATCGGCTGCGTTCCATCGTCGAGCGGATCGAAAAGCTGGAAGAGGAAAAGGCGGCAATGGCCGCCGATATCCGCGACGTCTATGCCGAGGCCAAGGGCAACGGCTTCGACGTCAAGACCCTGCGTCAGGTCGTTCGCCTGCGCAAGCTGGATGCCGCCGACCGCGACGAGCAGGAAGCGCTGCTCGATCTCTACAAGCGGGTGCTCGAACTCTGACGCCGGGCGACATCCGTCGGCGCTACAGGGCCGGGATGTCGGACGCGAGGCCGGCGCAAATCGCCGCCATCGCGCCGTTCAGCGCCTCGACGGCGGCGCCCACGGTGTTGTCCGCCGCCGCCTTTTCGACCTGATAGGTCTTGAGCAACAGCAAGCGGTCCTCCCTGCGGGCGTTCAATGCCACCTCTAGGACGACGACGACCTTGGGCGTCGAGCCCCGCACCTGTTCGACCCGCTTGATCTTGGCGATCAGCACGAAGTCGGGGTCTACCCTGAGTTCGGGTGTCACCACGCTCCTGGCCACCCCCGCCGCCCGCAGATAGCCGACCATCTCGTCGCGCAGCATGGTGCCCGGCGGTTCAAGCCAGAAATGATAGTGGTAGGCGCTGACCCGCAGGGGATCGGCCGCTTCGCTGAAGACGATGGGCCGCCCCGCCATCAAGCCGTCGGCGGAAAAGCGCGGAACCTCCAACGTCCCGGACAGCTTCGGCTTTTCCAGCGCCGCCGGCGGCGGTGCCACCTGAATTCTGTAGAAGGCGTCCTGGGTCACCGGCGGCTGCGCGCAGGCGGCCAGCAGCAGGACGAGGACGGCGACGATGGGTGCATAGATTCTGGTCACTGGACTTCCTCCCCCGGCCTTTCGTCACCGGCCGCCGACTGCCTGATCGCGGGGTGGCGTTCCCCCCAAAAGCAGCCCCGGGTTCTCCCGGATCTGCCGGCTGAACTCGTACATATTGCGCGACGCCCCTTCCATGTTCTGGTTGAGCAGGTCGATGTGCTGGGCCACCGACTCGACCACATGGCGAAGGTCGACGATGGCCCGCTCGACGTCGAGCTTGTTGTCGATAAGCAGTGTATCCAGCGTCCCCAGCACCCCGTCGATGCGGGTGCGGGTGGCGTTGATGTCGCGGGAGAATTCGGCCAGGTTGCCGACCGTCGCGTCGGCCTTGGTGAGCACGCCTTCCAGGGTCCGGCGGTTGCCGGGGCTGAACAGCTTGCCGAACTCGCCCGAGGCGGTCTGCATCTGAGCGGTCAGGCTCTGCACGTCGTCGACGATCGCCGGCAGGCGCTGGGCCAGATCCGCCGCCAAGCCGCCCAGGTCGTTGACCAGCTTGCGGCCCTGGTTGCCGACGATCTCGTCGACGTTGGCGACCGCCCGGTTGAGCGTGGCGATCAGGGGTCGCAGGTCGCCCTCGGCGAAGTCGCCGAGTTGGCCGGCCACCGATGCCATGGCCGCGAACAGGTTCTCCGCCTCGCGGCCCTCGATGCGGTCACCCGGCTTCAGGGAGACCCGGCCGGGTCCCTCGGAAATGGCGATCACGATGGCCGACAACAGGCCCGGCGCCTGGATGGCGGCGATGCTGTCGGCCGGGATTCGCCATCCCCTTCTCACGCTGAAATCCACGCGGAAGCGCATGCCGCCGCCTTCGGGCACCGGCGTCACCGTTTCCACTTGGCCGATCGCATAGCCCTCGTAGAGCACCTGGGTCCCATACTTGACGCCGGTGACGTTGCGATAGATGGCGTGGTAGTCATCGCTTGCCCCGCCCCCGCCCGAGAGCACGACCACCGCGACCACCAAGGCGGCCGTCATGGCGATGACGAAACCGCCGACCAAGGCGTAGTTGATCCCGCTGCCCTTCATGCCGCAGCCCCCCTGTCCTTCTGTTCACCCATCAGCCGCCTCAGGTACTCGTCGGGGTCGATGGGCTCGTCTTCCATCCGCCGGTTCAACAGGTTCTGGATGCGCTCGCTCGGATGGCCGCGCAGTTCCGCCACCGTCCCCGTGAACAGGATTTCGCCGTGATCGAGGACGGCGATGCGATCGGCGATCTTGAACGCGCTCTCCAACTCGTGGGTGACCACCACGATGGCCATGTCCATGGCGTCGCGCAGCTTGAGGATAAGGTCGTCAAGCGCCGAAGACACCACCGGATCGAGCCCGGCCGAGGGCTCGTCGCAGAAAAGGATGCGGGGGTCCATGACAACGGCCCTGGCGAAGGCCGCGCGCTTGATCATGCCTCCCGACAGCTCGGCCGGCATGAGGTCCTCGAAGCCGGCCAGGCCGACCACCTCCAGCTTGAGGCGGGCCATGATCTCCATGGTCTTCTGGTCGAGGCTGGTGTGCTCGCGCAGCGGCAGCATAATGTTGTCGCCCACCGTCATCGAGCTGAACAGCGCGCCCCCCTGGAAGGCCACCCCCATCTTACGGCGGAGAGCCAGCAGTTGGCGCATGCCGAGGCGGGCGACGTCCTGCCCGAGAACGCGGATGGTGCCCGAGGTTGGCGTTTCGAGCGCCATGAGGTGACGGAGCAGCGTGCTCTTGCCCGACCCCGAGCCGCCCATGATCACCAGGATCTCGCCTTCGCGGACAGAGAGGCTGACCCCCTTTAGGATCAGGCGCGAACCGTAGTGGGCGACCAGGTTTTTCACCTCGATCACCGTTCGGCGCGTCCCTGCTGTCGTTTGCGGCTCGGCCACCCGTCCCCCCTATCTCGTCAACGAGGCGACGAGGACGAACAGCATGTCGGTGACGATGATGGCCGAAATCGCCTGGACCACGGCGCGCGTCGTCGCCTGGCCGACGCCTTCGGCTCCGCCCTCGACACGGGCGCCGTTCATGACGCCGATGACGGCGATCAGGATGCCGAAGGCGATGCTCTTGAAAAAGCCGTGCAGCACGTCGCCCACGTTCAGCGCCTCCAGCAGGCCTGCCACATAGGCCTTCATGGAAATGCCGAGATCGATGCCGACATAGAGGCCGCCCGCATACATCGCCGTCAGCCCGCTGAAGATGGTAAGCGCCGGCACCATCACCAGCATGGCCAGCAACGCCGGAGCGACCAGGAAACGCCCCGGACGGATGCCCATGACCTCCAGGGCATCGAGTTCCTGGTTGATCTTCATGGTGCCGATGCGCGCCGCCAGCGCGGAACCCGACCGCCCGGCGATGAGAATGCCGGTTATCAGCGGCGCGAATTCCCGCACCGCGCCCTTGGCGATGCCGAAAATGACCCGCGACTCGGCGCCCAGCGGCTTTAAGGAGATGATGCCCTGCATGGCCAGCACCGCCCCGATGGCCGCCGACAGCACGGCGATGATGGGAATGGCGTGAATGCCGACTTCCATCATCCGGCGGAGCACCGCCTCGGCCCGTACCGGCTGACCGACGAAG
Organism: Rhodospirillales bacterium; assembly: GCA_014859895.1. Classification (GTDB taxonomy): domain Bacteria; phylum Pseudomonadota; class Alphaproteobacteria; order Rhodospirillales; family Shumkoniaceae; genus Shumkonia. The sequence goes on along the minus strand of JACZKS010000089.1, from coordinate 515 downwards.
GGCCCATAGAAAAGCCAGAACAGGCTTTCCCCGGCCAGGACGGCGCAGGTGCCCACTTCCTCGAGCCCGCGCACGGTGGCCCGGCCGACCCGCTCCAGGACCCGCGAAACCGCACCAATGGAAATGCTGGGGGCCATGGCGTTTTCGGCCTAGCCCTTGATGCCGTCCTCGACGGCGGCGTGGATGGTGAACACCCGGTCCAGCCGGGCCAGCCTGAAGACCCGCATAGCGGCGTCGCTGACCGCGGCAAGAGCAAAGCCGAGACCGGCCTTGCGCGCCTTCTGGAAGGCCTCGACCAGGGATGCCACGCCGGAACTGTCGATATAGGAAACGCGGGACATGTCGACGACGACGGGCCGCCGGAGCGCCACGCAGTCGAGCAGCACCTTGCGCGCGGCCGGCGAGGTTTCAAGGTCGACGTCACCCTCGAAGGCCACCACGGTGTGACCGCCGCTCTCGCGGATCTCGTGTTTCATCGGGCTTCCCCCACTCGCAGCTTCTTTACCATTTTCAGC